>PMOA01000024.1 GCA_003161635.1 Limisphaerales bacterium | reverse complement strand
CCGTCTGGAATAGGTGCCGATTATTATCGGGAAAGGGTATTAAACCGTTGAACCGCTGAACCGTCAAATCATCAAACCGACGCAACGGCGCAACGATGCAATCATGTAACTTCCGGATCATTTCCCGGCCGCCTTGTCCGGCGTTTTCACCGGAGCGGATTTGGTTTCGCTTTTTGGCGGTTTGCTTTTGCCACCGGACGAATTTGATGTGGCAGCATCTTTTTTCGCGGCCTGTTTGTAGCCTTCGCTGCGGTAATCGGTGATGTAAAAGCCGCTGCCCTTGAAAAGCAAGCCGCCACCCGTGCTGATTCTGCGTTTCACACGACCGCGGCCCCATTTTTTCCGGCCGCAAAGTTCCTTCGGGCAAATCCGCAGCGGCCCGGCGGTGATGGATTGAACGGCTTCAAATTCGTGCCCGCATTTTTCGCAAATATATTCGTAAGTCGGCATGGTGGTTCGCGAACGGCCCGCTCCGGCTGCAAATTAAATTGAAAATTTCAACTGCGCGCGTCACTGCGCCGGCAAATTTGTCGCCGTTGCGGGCGCGCTGGCCGGCAATGGAATGACGTGGATGGAGCCATCGGAGCCGACCTCGACGTTCAAATCGTAGTGCGGCGATTGCGCGGGGGCGGACGCCGTGCGCTGCATCAGCAATTGCGCGCCTTTTTGCTGTGAACCGGGGTCGGAGCCTTCGCGCATCCATTGCAAGCGGCGGGTGACGATCAAATCGTCCCGCAATTTTTTGACCTGGGCACGCACCATTGACAGATTGTTGAACTTGCTCTCCAACTCGGCTTTGGCGGCCGTTTGCCGCTGCAATTCCTTTTCGAGAAAGGCGTCGTTGGTTTCAGAACCGGCGAGTTTTTGTTGGGTGTCGGCGATTTGCGCGTTCAGGCTGGCAATGGCGTTGGTGAGCGCGGCAGCGCGCTGGTCAAGCACCTGATTTCGCGTTTCCAAACTGGCAATACGGCTGTTGAGACTGGCGATTTGGTTCTGGGCGCCTTGGAGCGAGGCTTTGGTGCTGGCCAGCGTGCCGGAGGTTTGGGTGAATTGGTTGCTGAAAGTCAGCGCTTCCTGGCGGCTACCGGCAAGGTCATTGGTCAGCTTCAGATTGTCCTGGCGGAGTCCGTCGAGGTTGGCGGTAGCGGCGACCAATTGATTGGAAAAGTCGAGAATTGCGTAGGCGTCCGTTTTGAGCCGTTCGTCCGCCGCTTTTTTCGTCGCAAACAAGGCAATGGCCAGCCCGCCACAGGCCACAGCAAGAATGACAATTCCAAGTTTTGTCTTCATAACGCTTTCCAAAATGGATTGGCGGAACAAACCGGGCAAGTGCCCCTCAACCCCGCGCTATTTTTCGGGCGTTGCGACAGGCGCGTTGGCGGCGGCTGCCGCCGCCGCTGCCGCCGCCGCCTTCAAATCCGCATCCAGAATTTGCACATCCGCGGCTTTCCTCAACTTTTCCAAATAAGCCGGGGCGAGTTTTTCGGTTTTTTGTTGGGTCAGGAAATCCTTGACTCTGCTGGCGATGGTCACGTCGCTCAACGGCACTTTGTCAGTCAACGCCAGCTTTTTGGCCGGAGTTTTGTCGAGCAGTTTGATGATATGGTAGCCGTAAGCGCTCGTGATGACGTCGCTGACCTGATTGTTGGTCAGTGAAAACGCAGCGGCCTCAATCTCTGGTGGTATTCCTGGATTGCCGCGCGCGAGAGTGATTTCGTTGTTGTTGTCCTTCGAGACGGGGTCTTCGGAGTATTGTTTGGCCAGCGCCGCAAAATCCGCGCCACCGCGGATGCGCTTGAGGAGGTCGTCAATCTGTTTGCGCTTGGCCTGTTGCTGGTCCGCCGGCAACGGCGCGCGCGTGACCGGGTCCATCGTCAACGACAAAATGTGGCGGACATGAACCGTTTCCGGCTGCTCAAAGTCCGCCAGATGATTGGTGTCGTCGTAATATTGCTTCGTCTCGGCATCCGTAACGGTGACATTCAACTCCCGTATCTTTACAGCCTGCGCGGTGTTTTCCTGGATGATCTTGGCGCGCAGTTCGGCAACCGTCAAGCCGACGGCTTTCATTTGCCGTTCGAGTACTTCCTGCGAACCGAAGCGTTCGAGCAGCATGTTCATTTGCAAACTGGCCTTTTGGACACCGTTGGTTCTGTCCGCGTCCGTGGCTTTTTGTAACAAAAGCTGATCCTGGATGAGCCGGTCGAGCAACTGGCTTTCGATCTGGGTCAACTGCCCGGGCGGAATGGTCTGGCCGCGCGCGGCAGCGGTGGATTTAACCCCCATCATCACCTGGTCCAATTCACTGCGTTTGATTTCAAAACCGTTGCCTTTGGCAATAACCGGGTCGCCAAACAACGCGGTCATCGCGGCTTGGGAGTCGACGTTGGTCGCGGTGGACGCCGGCACGTTGGTGGCGGCGTTGGCGGAAGCAGCTTGCACGCGCGGCAGCGCGAACAAGGCCACGGCGAACGCGGCAGGGAAAATCAATTTTATTTGTTTTTTCATTTTTGTCTTCTTTCGATTTAACGGCGTTTACAATTTTACCACTTTCACATTGCTGATGTCAGGATCTTTTTGAAGCTCGGCGAGCACCGCCGGCGGCGGCGCGCTGTCGAGATTCAATACCGTCAACGCCAGCCCGCCGGCGGTGTCGCGCGTCAGGCTCATGTTGGCGATGTTGACCTTGTGTTTGCTGAGCAGCGTGCCGAGATGGCCAACGATGCCGGGCCGGTCCTTGTTGTTGAGCAGCAGCAAGGTGCCGCTGATGGGAATTTCCACCGGCGTGCTGAACAGCCGCACGATGCGGGGATTGTTCGGCGAGCCGAAAAACGTTCCGCCCGCCGAGATCAGTTTCTTCCCGTTGCTGAAAACCTGCACGTGCACCCATTCGTTGAATGTGACCGGCTCGTCGGATTTTTTCTCCTCGACGGTGATGCCGATGCTGGCGGCGGCGGCGCGGACGTTGACGTTGTTCACGTCCTTGACCGCGCTGCTTTCCAGGAAGCCGCGCAGAATGGAGCGCGTCACCGGATCGGTGTTCGGCAACTGCCGCGCGTGGCCGCCATAAGTGATGTAGATGCGGTCGGCGCCCGCCGGCGCGAGCTGCGCCAGCAATTTTCCGAGCGCCTCGCCCAGCGGCAGATACGGCTTCACCTGCTCGTAGGTCTTCGCGTCCAGATACGGCAAATTCACCGCGTTGCGGACCTCGCCTGTGAGCAGGTAACCCGCGATGACTTCGGCGACTTCGATACCGCATTTTTCCTGCGCCTCCTCCGTGCTCGCGCCGAGGTGCGGCGTCAAAATCAGGTTCGCCTGCTTGCGATACGGATGGTCGGCGGGCAGCGGTTCGACGGCATAAACGTCCAGCGCCGCGCCGGCGACCTTGTTCGATTCCAGCGCCGCAATCAAATCCGCCTCGGCGATGATTTCGCCCCGCGCGCAATTCACGATGCGCACGCCGGGCTTCATCTTGGCGAATGCGGCGGCGTTGAGCATGTGCTTGGTTTCCGGCGTCACCGGTATGTGCACGGTGATGAAATCCGCCACGCGATAAACTTCGTCCACGCTGTCGGCAAATTCCGCGCCGACGGCCTTGGCGCGGTCCTCGGTGAGATACGGGTCGTAGGCGATGACGCGCATGCCGAACGCGATGGCGCGTTTGGCGACTTCGGTGCCGATGCGGCCCATGCCGAGCACGCCAAGGGTCTTGCCCATGAGTTCGGCGCCCTGGAAAAGCTTGCGGTCCCATTTGCCCGCGACCATCGAGGCGTGCGCCTGCGGCACCTTGCGGGCGAGCGAGAGCAGCATGGCAAAGCTCAATTCGGCGGTGGTCACGGTGTTGCCGCCGGGGGTGTTCATCACCACGGTGCCATGTTGCGTGGCGGCTTCGATGTCCACGTTGTCCACGCCCACGCCCGCGCGACCGACGACGCGCAATTTCGGCGCAGCTTCGATGATTTTGCGCGTGACCTTGGTCTCGGAACGGACCACCAGCGCAACGGCGTCGGCAACGACGGGCAGCAATTCCGCCTCGGTCAGCCGTTTGGGCAGCACGACCACTTGAAATTCTGGCCGCTGTTGCAACAGCGCGATGCCTTTCGGCGAAACCGGATCACAAATGACAATTTTCATATCAAAATGGAGGACGAGTCTAGGCGATGCGCAAAGCAAGGTCAAACAGCGAATCTCAGCTCTCAGCGGGTCTTGGGAGCGCCGGCGTCTCGCCGGCAAACGAATATTAGTCGTCGCGTCATGCAACGAGCCGGCGGGACGCCGGCGCTCCCAGGAGAAAGAAGCATGGTGGCATTGCCATCGGAACGCCGGATTCATCCGGCCAAGTTTGAAAGCATCACTCCAATTTTTTCTTTGCTTCGTCCGGCACTTCGATTTTGGTCGAGTTGACGTTTTTGATTTCCACAGTGGTCGTGCGGTCAACGTCGCGGTCATTGCCGTTGAAGCTCACGGTGCCTTGAAGATGAAATTGGAATTTCGCGAGTTTGCCGTCTTTAATCCAGAATTTCGCCGAACCCTTGGCGTTGCTAACGGTGGGCGGTTCACCGCCGCCAGCGCGCGACCGGAAGGTCAACAATGCCTTCGCGCCGTCCTCGGTCAGGTCGCCGGCGAGCGCGTCGCCGCCGGCCTTCAATTCCTTGGTCTTGTCGGCCAGGTCGGCGGCTTCGACCGCCGGTGCCTTGTAATTTTGCAACATGCGCGCCAGGAACATTCCCGGATTGGGTCCGCCGCCGCCGTTGTCCTGCGCGGCTTCGGCCAGCGTTTGCCAGCCGTTGTCCGGTGTTTTGATCGCGCCATTGGTGCCCTTGAGCACCGCCTCGCTGGTGTTGTCATTGAAGCTCATCAACAGAGTAGTGTAACCGCCCTTTTCCGTTTTCCCCTCCGTCGGGCCGGGACGGAATCGCGAAGTGTTTCCGGCCTCCACCGTCGTTCTCCAACTGTAATTAGTCTGGCTGCCGAGCGCAGCGGCGGCGTTCTTAACGTCAGCCTTGGGACTGGAATCCGCCGCCATGAGCGAGCCGGCCAGCAAAGCCATCAGGCCGGGTAAAATGTGTCTTTTCATAATGATTTTGGTTCGATTTGGGGAACGGTCGAATGGTCGCATTGGCGGCAGTGTAAATGCAAATTAAATATGCGCTTCAAAAATTCCTTATTTCTTTGGCCTGTTTTCGCTATGTTAAACAGCCAATGAGCAAGCTGCTGCTGATTGATGACGAAGAGGATGTGCGGTATTCGTTCCAACGAATCTTTAATTCGCCGGAAATCGAACTGGCCACCGCATCGTCCGGCGAGGAAGGGCTGAAGGTCATTCCCAAATTCAAGCCCGACCTTGTGCTCATGGATGTGCGCATGGGCGGTATGAACGGACTCGAAACGCTCCGCCGGATCCGCGCCGCCAATCCGAAGCTCCTCGTCATTTTGATGACCGCCTACGGCACGACGCAGACGGCCATTGAGGCGATGAAGCTCGGCGCCTACGATTATCTGCTCAAGCCGTTCGACGCGCTGAAGCTCAAGGAAATCGTCGGCAACGCGCTCAAGGCCGCGCGCGACATGAAACAGGTCGTGTCGTATCAGCCGTTGCTCGAATCCGAGGATTATGAACTCGGCATCGTCGGTCGCAGCGAGCCGATGCAACAGGTTTTTAAGCTCATCGGCCAGGTGGCCGCCAGCGACGCCACCGCGCTCGTCACCGGCGAAAGCGGCACCGGCAAGGAACTCGTCGCCCGCGCGATTTATCATCACAGCAACCGCAGCCAGCAGCCGTTTCTTACGGTCAATTGCGCCGCCATTCCCGAACAATTGCTCGAGAGCGAACTCTTCGGCCATGAACGCGGCGCGTTCACCGGCGCCACAATGCAACGCATCGGCAAATTCGAGCAATGCAGCAAAGGCACGATTTTTTTGGACGAAATCGGCGACATGACGCCCGCTACGCAGACGAAGATTTTGCGCGTGCTGCAATCCGGCGCCTTCGAGCGCGTCGGCGGCAACCAGCCGATTCAAGTGGACGTGCGCGTCATCGCCGCGACGAACAAGCCGCTCGAAGCCGCCGTGGCCGCGAAACAATTCCGCGAGGATTTGTTTTACCGGCTCAACGTCGTGCGCATCCACATTGCGCCGCTCCGCGAACGGCGCGAGGACGTTCCGCTGCTGGTGAACTATTTTCTGGAAAAAATTGCGCGCGAACAGCAGCGGAAGCCGAAATCCATTGCCGCCAATGTCATCAAGGCGCTGGGAAAATATCATTGGCCGGGCAACGTGCGCGAATTGGAGAACGCCATCCGCCGCGCGCACGTCATGGCCAAAAGCGACGCGATTCTGCAAAGCGATCTGCCGTCGGAAATTTCCGGACAAGGTGGCAGTGGCGCCACGCCGCCTCCGGCGACTGCCGGCGAAGCAGCGGCCACGGACGCCGCAGCGCTGGCGCGACAATTGTTCCAATGGGCCAGGCGCGATCCGAAATTGAAAGTCATTCCCGCCGTCGAGCGCGAACTGGTGATCCAGGCGCTCAAGGAAACGAACAACAACCAGGTNNGTGAAGTGAGCGGTTGGAACTTGCGCCACAAGAGATTGCAAACTTGAAATGCCAATTTGGCATTTCAAAAAAATGAAACTTGAGATCACAAATTGTAACCTCAAGTTTACTAACAATAAAACGACAATGAATAATGTCGCTGAATTGATTCCGGTGGAGCGGATTCAGAACTTTATTTTTCTGATTCGCGGCGAGAAGGTGATGCTCGACAGCCATTTGGCCGAACTTTATGGCGTTGAAACCCGTTTGCTCATCCAAGCCGTGAAGCGCAACGCTGATCGCTTCCCTGACGATTTTACGTTTCAACTTACGCCGCAAGAAGTTACAAACTTGAGATCACAAATTGTGATCTCAAGTTCCGCGCATGGCGGACGCCGTTATCAACCTTACGTCTTTACCGAACAAGGCGTGGCGATGCTGTCGGGCGTGTTGCGGAGCAAACGCGCCGTGCAGGTCAACGTCGCCATCATGCGCGCGTTCGTGAGCCTGCGCCGGCTGCTGGCCACGAATGAAACTTTGGCCCGCAAGTTTGCCGAACTGGAACGCCGGCTCGAAGGCCATGACCAGGCCATCAAATCCCTGTTCGACGCCATCCGCGAATTGATGTCGCCGCCCGCAAAACCGAGGCGGGAAATCAGCTTTCACGCCATTGCCAAAGAGGCTGCGGATGGCGCCAAGACCATGTCCGAACGCAAACGCATTGAAAAATTCGGCATCCGGCGCGAGTTGAATGTGAAGTGATTTGGCGGCAATGCGACCTGCCCGTGCCAGATTGCTCGAAGCGGAAACGGAAATGTGTCAAAGTTAGGAGGCCAAGTGACAGGAGACAGACGTCGGGGAAGTGACTGAAAAGAGAGGTGTCAATGCAGCCCCGGTAAAGTACTTCTGGCTTCATCAAAAACGCCTGCCGCGATAATAACGCTGGCGGAAACACGCTCGATTAGTATCCGTGAATTGAAACGGTGATGTATTGGTCACGAGCGAAACCCAATTGAACAGGTTGGCAGATGCTTCGATAACATAGTTGTAATCCGGCACGCCTTTGAGTCCGAGCATGAATCCGTTGGTTGTGCATAGCCCGGTCATGGACGGCGGGGAGTTTAGATATTCTTTTCCAGCCTGTTTGCATCACATGGTTGCCGCCCAATAAAATTACTTTTGGGGCGGGCGGTTGAATTGCCATCATCAACCAAGGCCTGACTCACATGAGTTTTTGAAGGTCCTGGGGCAACTTGGATGTTTGGATGACGGCATTAAATGCCGGTTTGGGCTTGCCATCGCGGTTGAACAGAAGTGGATGCGCCGCACGGCCCTTGACCGGCCAGTTGTTGAGCCAGGAGTCTCCGTCGGTCACGCCCCAAAACGTCACGCGGCTGATGGTGTCATGATGCTGGACAAACACGGCGAAGAGGTCGGCGTAACGTTTTGCCAGCGTCTGCTGCACGGCGTCCGGCAGGCCGTTGGTGTAAGGATTCAATTTCGCCTGCAAAGCAAAGTTCATCGAGACTTCCGCGGCTTGAGAACGGGTTGCGGGCGGCAATACGTCCAGGTCCAGTTCGGTGATCATTACTTTGACGCCCAATTTTGAAAAGGCTTGGATGGTTGCGTCCACCTGTTGCGGCCCCGGCCAATCCATTTTGTAATGCCCTTGCAAGCCCACGGCCGTGATGGGAACCCCCTGCGCCTGTAGTTTTTTTATCAAGGCAACCGCTCCGTTTTGTTTCGGCGCATTCTCCAGCGAATAATCGTTGTAATACAATTCGGCCTGCGGATCAGCCTCGTGCGCGAATTGATACGCTTTGAGCAGATAATCCTCGCCGATGATTTTTTCCCATGGTGAGTCACGGAGCGTGCCGTCCTCGTTCAACGCCTCGTTCACCACGTCCCAGCCGCCGATTTTCCCCTTGTAGCGTCCAACCACGGTGGAAATGTGCTTGTGCATCCGTTTGAGCAGCGTATCGCGGTCAACGGGATTTCCCTGGTCGTCCTGAAAGACCCATTTTGGCGTCTGGTTGTGCCAGACCAGGGTGTGGCCGACGATGAACATTTTATTCTTTTGGCCGAACTCCACATAACGGTCCGCCGCGGAAAAGTCATACTGGTCCGGCTTGGGATGGATGGATTCCCATTTCAAAACATTTTCCGGGCTGATGGTGTTGAATTGCGTCTTGATGAGCGCGACGGCGTTGATGTTCTGGCCGGTGAACGCGGCTTCATTGAGCGCTGCGCCGATGAGAAAATCGTTTTTAAAAGCCTCTTTGAGGGTGGTTTGCGCGAAACCACTGGTGGCCAGAAAAATTCCCATAATTCCAACTGTAGTCATGATTTTCATAAACATTTTCAAGCTGAAGCAAATTTTTTGCGGCGTTCCGCCAGTTCGTCGGCCATCTGGATGGTCGTGCGTTTGTTGAGCTGGTAGATAATCAACAGGACGGTGCAGATGGCGAAAAGGATGGCCAGGTAAACGCTGGAGCTTCTGCGGATGCACTCCAGAGTCTGATCTGTTTGGGGTTGGTTGGCCTGATAGCCAGCCCAATCCATCAACCAGAGGAATAACGCGCCGCCAAGACTCAAGCCTGCTTTAAGCGCAAAACCAATGGTTGCGAAAATGATACCGGTGGCGCGGCGGCCATTCTTCCATTCCGAATAATCCGCCACGTCCGCAAACATGGCCCAGAGCAACGGGATGGTTGGCGCGTAAACGAACGCCGTGAGCACTGTCATGATGACCATTCCGGTGATGTTCGTCGGTTTGAGCACGTAGAACCCCAGGTAAGCGAGTGTGGAGAGCGCGAAGCCGCCCACGGCGACAGCCTTCTTGCCAAATCTCCGGGCGAGGAACGGCGAACCGACAATGACGATGATCGTGACGACTTTTCCGATCATGCTCATGATGCTATAACCGACAAAGGACACGTTGGAATCGGCGAGGTTCGCCCGGTCGCCATGCACGATGTAGCCCATCCATTCGAGAAGGCCGCCGGGGGCAGGCACATCCGGCGTCAACGCCGGCGCCGTCAAGTGAAGCTTTTGCAGCCAGTCGAAGAACGCGGCCTTGTCGGCGTAATAATTATAGTAACTGTATTGCGCGCTACCCATGAGCGCAATGAGGCTGAAATGGATGAGAGTCAGGGCGAACATGATCTTCCACGGACCGTTCTTGAACAGATCGGCAAAGTCTTGTTTCGGGGGGGTTTTCTGTTCGGGTTTGGGATGAATGCGCTCCTTGGAGACGGCAAATGTGATGAGGAACAGGACGAGGCACAGGACGGCCCAAAGGCCCATTGTCATTTGCCAGCCGTGTTGTCTATCGTGAGAAGGGCCGGCGAACTTGAACACCAACGGCAGCGTCAAGCCGACGACTAGGAATTGCGCGGTAATGGCCGCGATGAAGCGGAACGAATTGAGCTTCGCGCGCTCAACCACGTCACCGGTCATGACGGCACCGAGGGCCGAGTAAGGCATATTGTTGGCGGAATAGAGCGTCATCAGCAGGATGTTGGTTATGAACGCGTAGGCGATCATGGCTGGCTTTCCGAAGTGGGGCGTCGTGTAAGCCAAAACCATGACGACCGCCCACGGGATCGAAGTCCAAAGCACCCACGGACGAAACCGGCCCCATCGAGTTTGGGTGCGATCAGCCAGAACACCCATGATCGGGTCAAAGAAAGCGTCCCACAAACGCGCCACCAAGATGATGGTCCCGGCGGTGGCCGCGCTGATGCCGAACACGTCCGTGTAGAAGCTCGCTTGAAAGCAGACCATCGTCATGAAGACGAAATTTGCGGCGGCGTCACCGCCGCTATAGCCCGCCTTTTCGATGAAAGAGAGCTTTTGGATCTTGTCGGTCATAGCTGGGTTTGGTTAAGAGTCTGAAGTCCGAACAAACAGCGGTACTCGGAGCACCGCTCTCCGAGTCGGCGCGAATCCGAAGATGATGTTCAACGCGCCGGGTCGGAGACCGCTGTCCCACTCCCGAGGCCCGCGGGCGATTCGGGCTTCGGGCTTCGGATTTCTTTCGGATTTCTGCATTCGGATTTCGGATTTATCGTTACTCCACCGTCAAAATCACCTTCTGCAAATCGGTGTCGCGCGAGGAATTGCCGACCATGATTTCAAATTCGCCCGGTTCCACAACGCACTTCATGTGGATGTCGTAAAAGGCCAGCGACTCCGGCGTGATGTCGAGCGCGACGGTCTGGGTCTCGCCGGGACGCAATGAAATTTTCTGGAAGCCCTTCAACTCCTTGACCGGGCGGGTCACCGAACTGACGCAATCGCGGACATACATTTGCACGACCTCGGCGCCGGCGCGCTTGCCGGTGTTCTTGACGTCCACCAGAAGACGCGTGGATTCGTTCCGGCGGATTTTATTCTTCGCCAAGTGCGGGTTTTTAAAGGCAAAGGTCGTATAACTCAGGCCAAAACCGAAGGGATAGAGCGGGGAAACGTCGTCGAACAAATAGCCACGGCGGGCGGACGGTTTGTAATTGTAAAATGCGGGCAGATGGCCCGCCGAGCGGGGGATGGTAATCGGCAGCTTGCCGCCGGGATTGAAATCGCCGAACAGCACGTCCGCCACCGCGTGGCCGCATTCCTGGCCGAGATACCAGCATTCAAAAATGACCGGCACATTTTCGTTCAGATATTGGATGGACAGCGGGCTGCCGTTGAAAAGGAACACAATCACCGGTTTGCCCGTCGAAAGCATGGCCGTGACCAGTTCCTGCTGCCGCCCGGTCAAATCAAGCCGGGTGCGGTCGCCCATGTGTTTGAGCGACCACGCTTCGCGCGACGTCTGCTCATTGCCGCCGATGGCCAGCACCACCACATCCGCCTGCTGGGCAACCTTGACGGCTTCCTGGATTTGCTTGCGGTCCTCCTCCGGATGGCTGGGAGTCACCAAATCCTGGTTCCACGAACCACCCACGGTGATTTTACAGCCTTCGCAATAGGGCACCTGCACCCGGTCGCCCACCTTCGAACGAATGCCTTCCAACAACGAGGTGTAAAATTTCGGGCGGCCGCTGTATCCGCCGAGCAGTTCGCGGTCGGCATTCGGTCCGATGACGGCGATGGATTTGATTTTGCTCGGATTGAGCGGCGCCAGATTATTCGCGTTTTTGAGCAACGTGATCGTCTCGCGCGCGGCTTGCAACGCCAGTTTGCGGTTCTTTTCACTGCCGACCAGCCGCGCGGCTTCGTCGGGATTCACGTAAGGATCATCGAACAATCCCATTTTGAATTTCCAGAACAGCATCGGGGCAACGAGTTCGTCGAGTTGGGATTCCTTCAGGACGCCCTTGTGGACGAGTTCGACGAGGTGCAAATAGCAATCCGGTTCCGGGAATTCGATGTTCACCCCTGCGCGCACGGCGAGGGCACAGGATTCTTTTTTGTCCTTGGCCACGCAGTGGCCGTGGGTGTCGGGCCGGTAACCCAGTTCCCAAATGGCATAATAATCCGAAACCACAAACCCCTTGAAACCCCATTCCTTGCGCAACACGTCGCGCAAGAGCCATTCGCTCGCGTGCGCCGGCACGCCATCTATTTCATTGTAGGATGCCATCACGCTGATGGCGCCGGACTTTTGGATTGCCTCCTTGAACGGATACAAAAACGTTTCGCGCAGCAGACGCATGGAAACATTGGTCGGCGCGCAATTGATGCCGGATTCCGGCTGGCCGTGCGCGGCAAAATGTTTCAAAGTGGCAATGATGCGCTTTTTGTCCCTGAACGATGCGTCGCCCTGGAACCCGCGCACGGAGGCGATGCCGAGTTGGGTCACCAGATACGGATCTTCCCCAAACGTTTCTTCGACCCGGCCCCATCGCGGGTCCCGCGCCACGTCCACGACCGGGGTGAGCGCCTGGTGCGTGCCGCGGACGCGCGCCTCTTCGGCGGTCATGGCATAGAGTGATTCAATGAGTCCGGGATTGAACGTCGCGCCCAGACCAATCGGTTGCGGAAAACTCGTGCCGCCGATCGCGGCCTGGCCATGCAGGCATTCCTCGTGAAACATCACCGGGATGCCCAGCCGGCTGTTTTGAAGGAAAAATTTCTGGATGGCATTGGTCAGCTCGGCCATTTCACGCGCATTCTTGCCTTTGCCCGCGTCGCTGGGGCGTCCGACCTGGCCGAGTCCGTGCCCCTTTTTGAAGGCGGCTTTGGCCTTCTTGAGGTCGAAGTTGCCGTCGCCGTTTACGAGCGTCTCGGATTTCTTCTGCCAGACGCACATCATTTGCGCGGCTTTTTCCTCGAGCGTCATGCGCGACAACAGGTCCTTGACCCGCCGGGCGGCGGGCAGCGCGGGATTTTTATAAATCGGCAGGTTGGTGGCGGACGGTTTTTTCATGTTACACTGTGCAAAATGGGCCGGACATATTTGGCACGTTCTGAAATGGCGCGCAGTATTTCAATCGCAATCTGATACAGGAATGGACAAAACTATGATTTGCATGGAGGATTCTCCAATTCAGAGGTTTCTTGCCCTGCAAAGTGCCATTCAGTAAAACAGCCGGTCAGTTTGATTTCAACGAATGGTTTTGTTCTCCGCCATTACGATAACTCTCGGGCGGACCGAGATAGCTGGGCTTCACGCCGCCGGGGTTCACGACGAGTTTCTGCAACACCACGCCGGGATCCACCATCCAGAATTTCAATGTATGATAGCCGGATTTCGCCAGCGTGTGCGCCGTGCGGCCAAGGCGCGCGTTGTCTTCCACGGATTTCTCCCAGTCCTGGTTTCCGTTCCGGGCGTTGTATTCGGGGGGAACGAGTGTGACCACTTGCGGCGTCTCGTCGTCAAATGACACCGCATAGCGCAGTCCACGGCCCGGAACGAAATTCAGGGTTGGGGCCAGGATGGCGGCAACCTCAACCTTCCCGGTGCTGAACAAATACATCTGGTATTCAAGACAGGGAGAATCCTTCCCCGGCGTGGCCCCCGGCGCGTCCACGGGCGCCATCGCTCTCAGGCCGGACAATGTCCGGCCGTAATCGTCAATCTTGATCCAACGATTGGCGCCGGCATCGTTTTTCTTTGTATAGTGTTCCGCCTCGATGGAAACAAAGCCATCACCTTCCACGAAGCCTTGCAGGGAATCGCGCGTCACTTCCGCTGGATTGAAGGCATTCACTTTTACGATGACTTTATTACTGGTCCCCGTGAGGGTTGCCGTGCCGCTGGTCATGCCCTTCGAGGCTTTGCTCCAATCCACGCTGATCCACAGGCGTTTGTCCTTTACAACTGTGCCTTTGGTTTCGCTGAGCAGAATCCAGGACTGGCTGGCAGTGGCGGTAAATTCAAAAGGTACCTTTCCTTTGTTGAACACGTCAATGAAATGGCGCGGTTGGTTGAACGCGTCAAAACCCGGCAGGACCGCATCGCCCGGTGCGCCGGGCCAGGCGGCGTCGGAACCTTCCACGGCGACGCCCATCGCCGCCGCTTCCGGCACTTCAATCTCGGTGAGCTTGATGGCGTCCAGGTTGTTTTGGGGTGGGTCCCGCCAAGTGGTATAACCAAGGTGCGACTGGTCCATGAAATGGTTCCACTTGCCGTTGGCGAACGTCTGATTGAAATAATTCATCAAATTCGTGTCCGTCTGGAAGAGTGCCCGGGTTTCCGCCGCCAGGTCGTTGGCGCTGGCCCGGCCCTGCCGGGCGAACAACGCGTTTTTTCCCGCGGCAAGATACAGTTCATTCACCAGCGCGCTGGCCTTGGTGGGGAACAATACCAATTCGTAGAACGCGTCCCGTTTAGCTTCGGGTAACTTGCCATCTATTTCCTCCGCTTTGGCGGTGATGATTTTGAAGTCCGTCACCACGTTTTCCGCTTCCTGATAATTGACCAGGCTGTAGGTGTCCGGCGCGAGCAACTCGGGTTTGCGGCGGCCGTTGTATTTGGTGCATTTGGCAATGATGTCGGCGATGTCATTGGCATAGGCCGGCCCAAATTCCCGCTCCGCCCACAGCCGCGTGAATACGTCAATGTTATCATTGGTCCATCGGTCCGTGTCCCAGGCCAGGTTCATGAAATATTCGAGGGGGAACTCGTAGCCCTTGAAGTGGCCCACGTTCACGATCCAGATCCGGTCGGCGCCATATTGTTTCGCAAGTGACATCTGGTCCCAAATTTTGGCAATCGGGCTGGTGTTGATCCATTGGTAGCTCCGCGGACCGCCGTGGTAGTCAAAGTGATAATAGATTCCGGCGCCGCCGCTGCGATTGCGCTCTTCAATGGTCGGCAGGCGGCGAACGTTGCCCCAATTGTCCTCGGCCCACAGGAGCGTCACATCGTCCGGGACCCGCATGCCCGCGTTGTAGAAATCCTGCACTTCCTTGTAGAGGCACCAGAGTTGCGGCACTTTAGTGACATCCGGATTCATTTCCCCGGCGATTATTTTTCGCTGAACCTCCACGATTTTCCCCAGCAACGCCATGTTCGCCTCGGGTCCTCCGGGGGCCATCGGAGTGTCATTCGCTCCCCGCAAACCCATGGTGATGATGCTTTCGTAGTCCTTGTTCCGCCGGATGCCTTCCCGCCAGAAATTTTCCAGTATGTCCGGGTTTTTGGCATAGTTCCAGGTTCCCAGCGTTTTCAAATAACGCCGGTCCCATTCCTTCTGTGCCCGGAGCATCGGCTCCTGGTGCGAGGTGCCCATCACGACGCCATATTCATCCGCGAGCCGGGGGTTTTCCGGATCGTCTTCGTTGAAGGCGTTGTTCCACATGGCCGGCCAGAGGTAGTTGCCTTTCAGCCGCAGAATCAACTCAAACAACTTGGTGTAAAACTGGTGGTTGTAATTTGCGATGTCCGGAGGGATTGGGGGATTTGTGCTGGGTGGGACCATGCCGAATTTGTTGGTAATCCAATTGCTCAGGTCCGGCGCCTCGTCATTCAGGAAGATGCCGCGGTATTTGATCGTGGGTGGCCCCTGGATGTATTTGCCCGGCTTCACAAAAAGCGCGTCTTTATGTTCGACCGCGACGTCCGCCCACCAATACCACGGCGATACGCCCATCTGCTCGGACAAATCATAAATGCCGTAGATGGTTCCCCGCTTGTCGCTGCCCACGATGAGCAATCCGCTGGCGACGCCGGGCAAAGGTTCCGGCACGACCTGAATGAAAAACGATTCCCACTTGCCGGTGATGGGCGAGACATCAATTTTCCCTTCGCGGATCAAGCGGTCAATGACCCGGCTCCTTCCCATGGTGCCGACCAAGATGGCATTTTTCCCAAGACCGTTTTCCTGGTGAACGATTGCCGGCGTGAGACCGGCAACGCGGGCGATGTCCGCTTGCAAATCGTTGGCCGCACGAATGACCCCGGCAAAATCGTTTGAATCCACATAAAGATTCGCGGCGACGCCTGGCTGGACAATGGGGAAGCCGCCCGGACCATCAACGTTCTCCACATATTGAACTTGGCCGAGCGCAAAACCGTTGGGGATAAAAATAAAAAGGACCAAGCCAGCCAGCGGAAAGATTTTGTCCAATTTCATTGCTTCCAAAAGATTTTAATGGCTGCTTCAATGATTTGCGATGCCAAAGTGGCGGCCGGCAAGGTTGAGGACTGCTCCCGGTCGCTTGAAAAATCGGCATGCCTGCCTCATCCCAATCTGGCAGGCTCGCTGACAGTCCTAGTTAATCGTTATGAAAATAAAAATTGACCGCATGTTTCTGGTAACGTCGCTCGCGTGGTTTATTGCCGTACGAATTCAAGCCGCTGAACTGTCGATTATGCCTGGCCCGTTCCAGCCCACGATGGAATCGCTGACAAATTATTCGTGTCCCGAATGGTTTCGCAACGCGAAGTTTGGCATTTGGGCGCACTGGGGGCCTCAGGCCGTGCCAATGGAAGGCGACTGGTATGCGCGTAAAATGTATCAGCAAGGTTCACCCGACTACAAAGACCACCTGGCGCGCTATGGCCATCCGTCCACGAATGGCTGGAAGGACATCATTCCGCTCTGGAAAGCCGAGCGGTGGGATCCCGAACGTTTGATGGCGCTCTACAAAAAGGCCGGCGCGAGATATTTCGTCAGCATGGGCACGCATCACGACAATTTTTTCCTGTGGAATTCCCGGCTGCACAAGTGGAATGCCGTGAACTACGGGCCGCACCGCGACGTGGTGGGCGACTGGCAGAAGGCCGCGAAGGAACACGGCCTGCCCTTCGGCGTTTCCGAACATCTCGGTGCGAGTTTTACCTGGTTTCAGGACAGCCACAAATCCGACCATACCGGTCCGTTGGCCGGTGTGCCGTATGACGGGGCCAACTCAAATTACTGGGATCTCTACCATTTCCCTGCCGAACCCGGCGACACCGGTTGGTATTCCAAAAACCCCCGCTGGCAGCAGCAATGGTTCAATGAAATCAAGGAACTGGTGGATAATTATCATCCCGACCTCCTTTACAGCGATGGCCCCGTGCCGTTCGGCAATGAAGTTGGCCTGAGCCAGATTGCGAATCTTTACAACGACAGCGTCCAGCATAATCACGGCAAGTTTATGGCTTTCTACAATTGCCTGCCACCCCGCCTCCGCGATCACTACGAACTGGAGCGCCGCGTTGGCAAGCTGACGGCCGTTTACAATTGCAAACAACCTTCCGACGGTCGCTGGGTGCAGGACTTTGAACGTGGTGTCAATGGCGGCATCAATCCACATCCGTGGCAGACGGACACTTCCATCGGCGACTGGTTTTACAATCGCCACTGGAAATACCAGCCGTTGAGCTGGACGGTCCGCATGCTCGTGGACATCGTCAGCAAGAACGGAAATCTTCTGCTCAACGTCGTCCTGCGCCCGGATGGTTCGCTGGACCCGGAAGTTGAAACCATGCTGCACCAGATGGCCGACTGGACGGCTGTCAACGGGGAGGCGATTTACGGCACGCGTCCGTGGTTGATTTTTGGCGAAGGCCCGACGCAAGTGAAGGGCGGTGCGTTCAAGGAAAATTTTCAATACACCGCCAAGGACATTCGTTTCACCACGAAAGGCAAAACGCTTTACGCCATCGCGCTCGGCTGGCCGGACGGCGGTAAACTGACCGTCAAATCCCTCGCCAGGACTGGCGCCGCGGACATGAATAAAATCAAACACGTGGAGCTTCTGGGACACAAGGGCAAATTGCAATTCGAGCAAACCACCGAAGGCTTAGTTGTGACTTTGCCGGCGGCCAAGTTAAGTGACCTGACCTGCTCATTGAAAATTACGGGCAGCAACTTGAAGCCGGTGACCCCGCCCGTGACGGCCCCGGTGATCCGTCCTGATTCGAAGGGCGATGTGTTCCTGTCCGCCACCAACGCTGAACTTCATGGCAGCCAGATCCAGTTGGAAACACAAGGCGGATTGCCGGACATCGGGTACTGGGACAAAGGCGATGAGTGGGTGTCATGGACGGTGCAAATCTCCACAACCGGCACGTTCAATGTCAGCGCCACAGTTGCCACGCTCAATGCTGAAGCCAGTTTTGTTGTCGAAGTGGGCGGCGAAACCATCAGCGCCCAAGCTCCGCTGACTGGCAGTTGGGATAAGTTCCAGACGGTGGATCTTGGCCGGATCCAAATCATACAGCCGGGCGATTTGACGGTGAAGGTCCGAGCGAAAGACAAAGCGACCTGGAAAGCCATCAACCTCAATTCCGTCAAGTTGACCCTGACCGAGCCGGTGCCGTCTGCCGCTGTGCCCTCACTGCATTAGGACTCCAGTACGCAAGCCGGGCCGTGGAAAGAGCAGCCTGCGATCGGCGCGGCATCAATTTTGTGCCCGTGAATTAATCGGTCAATAATCCAGCTCTTACCAACCGTGCCGATGAGGATTGCATTTTTCCCAAGATTACTTCCTTGTGCGAAAGTGCCGGAGTCAGGCTGGTGCCGTGGGCAATATCCGCCTGCAGATCGTTGGCCGCACGAAGGACCCCGGCAAAATCGTTGGTATCCACATACAGATTTGCCACGACATTTTTTCCAATGATGGGGAAACAACCTTCGCGGTATGCATTTTCACCATATCGAACCTGGCCGAGCGCAAAAACGTGGCCGGCAAAAATGAAGAGACAAAAGGAAACCAGAAGAAATTTTTTATGCATTTGATTTTCTGGCGGCGCGGTTTAATGGTAGCGGTAGAGTTTCACGCGCTGCATGCTGAATTGGCCGGGCGGCAATCGCAGGTGTCTTCCTTGATGGCTCTCGTCGCCATTCAAACGCCGCCTATCCACCCAACGACCGTTCACAATAGTTCCTTCATCAATACTCGCAATGCCGGCAATCGGGTCGCCCGGCGAATTCGGAGCGAAGGTCACGATGAGGCCGCTGCCGGCAATCACATATTCGTCCGGCGCTGTGGAAATAATCAGGCCGCCGAAATGCGGCCACGAATTTGTTTGATGAAAACCGTCTGAATACAGCCAGGTATAATCATGCGCCACGTTCAGCGTGAAATTGCCCAACTGAATTGTTTGAATCCGATTCGTTTCGTCCAACACAATTCCGGCCATCGTTCCGTTGCCTTGATGTTCCAAAATCAACGGCGCGATCTGCGACAGAACCTCATAACTTTTCGCAAGCGACAAATCGTTGGTGCGAGATTTGGAAAATTCATCTTCGATTCCAAATGGCGAAACACCCATCGCATCGTGCTGTCCGATGGCATAAAAAAGATTGGCCGGGTCAGGCCTCGTTTCGGGAACGAACAGCGGATTTCCCGAACGATGATATTTCTCGCACCATTCGGCGAAGTTCGGGAAATAAATGTCCGGCGACAGAAAATCAATCTGGGGCGCGCCCGCCCGCCAGATATCCATCAAATGCGGAAGCGGTCCCGCGCTGGGATACTGCCCGGGTTTATAGTTCGGGCGTATGAGCGCCGCGTTCACATACATCGGCAGTGGATATTCGGCTTTGCCCGCCGCCGCTACTTGACCGGTATAACGTGCAAAATGCCAGGCCATGAAAATCTCATCCGTTCCAACGCCCGAACCGAAAACCTCCTCCCAGGTGCCGGAAGTTTTGAAACCCGCGTCCTCCCACACTCTGCGAAATTCTGGAATCAAACTGTCTTTGTGGTCTTGAAGATAAGCCATCAATTCCTTTGGCACAGGTTTGGAAAAAATTTCATTCGCAACAACAGAATGGTCGCGCGCATCGGGAATCATGCCGATTTCATTCTCCACTTGAATCAGGATGACCGTGTGTTTATGCCCATCCACTTTACGAATGTGCCGCATGAAAGCCGCGAACACACGCGCGTCAGCATCGCGATTCACATCGCTGAACGGCGAAAAAATTTCCAAGCCCTTGCCGTCCTTGTCCCCGGCGCGGGGGAACCGTTGAAGATTGGTTTTGACCCACGCAGGCGCGTAAGACGACATGCTGTTTTTCCAACTGCCGAACCAAAGAAAAACCAAATGTAAATTATTTTGGCGCGCTTCATCAATGAGACCATCAACCAGTTTGAAGTCGAAGCTGCCTTTTTCGGGTTCAATCAATTCCCACGAAACAGGAGTCAGCACGGTATTGAGATGCATCGCAGCCAACTCCGGCCAGATCGGTTTCATGTAATCGAGACGGGAGGAACTTGAATTGTGCAACTCACCGCCGAGGATGAGAAACGGTTTGCCATCTACAATCAATTGCGTAGCCGTTCCCTGTTTTTCAAGGTGTGGAATGGACGAAGTTTCATCTGCCAGGACGGTTGTCACCATGAGGTGGTGGTGGTTGGCAAAAATCAAAAGGCCGGCCAGCAGGAGAACTTTACGCAACGTCATCGGCGGCAAAAGCTGCCGGCGCTTCAGTTCCAAAGCCCGTGCGAATTCGTTCATGAACAGAAAGTCCGTTACGGTTTGAGGAACCATATGCAAATTTAATCTCCGTCACAACAATTTCAATGGCGTCGGGTTTCCGGGCGGCGATGGCGGTGGCGGAGACCAGATGCGGAATTCGCCGCTGCAATGAAGCAGGGCCATCATATACAGCAAACCTTCGTAATAACGCTCGATGCCGTCCGGAACCGGCGAGTTCCACAGCGCCTCGACGAATTCCTTCGAACGCGGATTCGTTGCCGCAAGACCGGCTACTGCATTCACCGCCACCAACCCCTGCGCATGCCGGTCATCAAGCTGCCGGCCGTCGAGGGTGAACTGGCATCCGTAATCCGCCATCCCCTTGGATTCGAAAAACGCCTGCAACCGATCGCTTAATTCCCGTTCCCGGGCATCCTTGCCCCACCAGGACCAATCCACCGACCAGTTCCCCGCCGTGCGAAACGCGTCGAACCGGAAATTGACCGCGCCACGGTTCCAGGCGTTGCTGACCACCGTGCCGTCAAAATTCGCATAGTCCGGGGTCAGCCCAGTGACCGGATGGGCCGTGTGCGAAAAGAAATCGCGGCTGGCCGCGGCGGCCCCCATCCAGAAATCCCGGTCTGCCGCCGGACCCCATCGCGCCCACAATTCATAAAATGCCGGCAGATGATAGGAGGGATCGGTGAACTGCGGACGCTCGGAACTCGGCGAGAAAACGACCATTTTATGTCCGGCATCGAACAGCGGCCCGGCGGTCACAGTAGTAACACTGTTGGTCCCGCGCTGGGACGAGAAAATCTGGCCTTTGATTAGCGCGCGATGCCGCATGTTGGTCAGCAACCGGTCGGCCTCGGCCTTGTAATTGTAAATTCCCGTGCCGCTGTCCCAGCGGTTCGCGGCAAAGTAAAGCGCCATGACATAATAGGACTCGCCATCCGGCGCCACGAATTCACTCATGACCGTGCCGTTCGTCCGCGCCTGCCACGAAAAAAAGCCGTATGACGGGTGCGCGGGTGAGTCATGATACAGGTGAGTCTTTGACCAGTTCCAAATCGCGTCGAACTCGGCCTTCCGGTTCATTTGCACGGCGATCATCATGCCGTAGGACATGCCTTCGGTCCGCACGTCGTGGTGTTTGATGTCCGTGACATAGGCGAGCGCGTCGTTGACATTGGTTCCAGCGGGAAAATAAACCGCCTGCGTTCCCGGGTCGCCATGGAACAATTGCTGGAAGGCGGCGCTGATTTTATGGGTCACTTCCTCCTGCGGGTGCCCGGCTTCAACAAACAAATTGCGGTATTGGCCGGTGGCGAAGGCGCCGGAACCGTTGAGGTTGTTCCGGGTAAAACCGAAGTGCCGGTCGGCGAAGTTGAGGAACTGCTCCCAGTCGTAGTCATTCTGGCCGTGCGTGCCTTTTCGGTTGTGGTAACCAATGAAATCGCCGACGGGTGTTTCTACTGGTGGCCAATCCTCCACACCGAGACCTGTTTCACCAAAAAGTTGATAAACCGGCCCGGCAGCTTTGGCGGCGAGGAATGAACCGTGCGGATCGCCCCAATAATCCTGCTCGGCGGTGGCGATATAGACCGGCCGGGGCGCCATCAGAGCGATGAGCATGTGCCAGTCAACGGGCAGGTCATTCACCCGGTCGGAGTATTTTTTGAAATTACCGGCGAACCAGTAGGGCGCAAAACCGGTGATGGATTTGATCGTTTCACCAAATTGACGGCGGACGATGGTCTGGCCGGCGCAACCGGCCTCGCCCGAAAAGACAATGGCAAAACGTTCGTCCTGCGCGCCTGCCCACATGACAACCTTGCCATATCGGGAAACCCCGTTGAGACAAACTTTTTTGGCGTCAATCGCCGGATCGGTCTCGAGGTAATCCATGGCCCGGCTCATGGCCCAAGCCCACGCGCCAATCGCACCCCATTCATCCGGACCCGGCTCCGTTTGGCCCGGCGGCGCAAAGAACGCGCGAATGCTGTTGGTATACATGTTGGCCCGGTCGGCTTGAACCTGGTCAATCCTGACACTGACCGTGCCATAGCCGCGTTTGTAAATTTCCGGGTTGGGCCGGCCAAAACCGCCCGCGAGCATGAAAACCGGCACCGGTTTTATGGCGTTGGCCGGCAGAGTGATGTGCAAATCCATCTTCGGCCCGTCCTTTTTTCCGGCGAAATAAATCGTCACGGTCTTGCTGATGGCCATGCCGTCCATGGTATTCGTTGCCGGCGAAGTCACTTCCCAGGTCATTTCCCCGGGCCGTCCCACCATCGTGCGACCGTAAACATTGGTCGCAAAAAGCCGCAAAATTTCCGGCCGGCGTTTCTGCTTCCAGGTGTTGGTGTCGGCAACCTTTTCGCCATCGAGCATGATCAGCGGATCGGGCAGGGTGTATTGAGGGATCTTCGACTCGTCATACTGCGCCTTGGGATAATTCGTTGGGAGCTGCGGTGGTTCGGCGAAAAGAACGCAACCAACGAGTACAACGAGCGTTGCGAGGCCGGCCTTTACGGCGGGCGCCCGTTTCATCATCCGGCTCCTGACGGTTTTAAGACCTCTCATCGAATTCAATTGCTTTTTCTCCCGCTGCGCTCCGAAGCGCGTTCACTAAACCGCATACTTACTTGTCGCGGAATGGACAATATTACGATTCACATGGAGGATTCTCCAATCCTACTTTTCCCTTCTTGAAGTCTGCGGACATCCAAGGTGTGCCTGTCGGGGATGGTGATTAAAAACTCCTGCACTAACCACTTTAACTGTTTGAAAATCAGGCAGGTTGGTAATCGGGGATAATGGTTCGATTTTAAGTTCTTAATATTGGCTTGATTACGACGAATTTGTTCGCACCTCGAACTTTATCCTTGACAGGTGTCTAAATATGGATAAAGTTCGCCCTACGAACTAATCCATTTCCAATGTCCCTAGAGGCATTTTTGTGCGCAAAATTGATCTGAACAACTTTCAGGTGGCGACCAGTGAAACGGTCCGCGACATCAACAGCCGCATCATGTTGAATCTGGTGCGCAAACACCAGCCTGTCTCCCGGGCTGATTTGATGCGTTACTCGGGATTACAACGCAGCACCGTGTCGGCGATAGCCGAACGGCTGATTGCGGAACGCTGGTTGAAGGAGGGGGCGGTCGGGGATTTACCGCGCGGCCGCAAGCCGACCTTTCTGCATCTGAACACCGAACGCTGCGGGGTGGTCGGTGTGGATATTCAACCGGCGACGACCACTCTGGCGGTGTCCAGCATGGACAGCCAGTTTTTGGCCCAGGAGTCCATGTCCACGGAAAAAGATCCGGGCGAATTCATCGCCCGGTTAAGCCGCCGGATCAAGGATTTGATGCGGGCACATCCCAGAAACTCCTACGAGGGCATTGGCATCAGCCTGCCGGGCCGGATGGATTCTTCGTCGCAACGACTGATATTTGCTCCCACCTTGGGCTGGAGCGAGCTGGATTTAAAGACGCACCTCGAGCGCAACATCGGATTGCCGGTGGAGCTGGAGAATGCCGCCAACGCCTGTGCGCTGGCCGAATTATGGTCGGGGCGGCACTTGGATGGAGTGCGCAACCTGGTGGCCGTGACGGTGTCGGATGACATCGGCGTGGGCATGATCATGAACGGCCAGTTGGTGCGGGGTTCAACGGGTGTGGCTGGAGAATTTGGCCATGTGACCCAGGAGCCGGATGGTCCCAAATGCCGGTGCGGCAACAGCGGATGCTGGGAGGTGCTGGCGTCCAATTCCGCCGCCGTGCGCTACTACGCGGAGTCGGCTTCCGTCCGCAAGGGCGAAGTTGGCTCCAAGAGTGACATGACCAAGTTGCCGTTTGGTGACATTTTGCGATTGGTGGAACAGAATGACGCCCGGGCCTGCAAAGCCTTGAATCAAATGGCGCGTCATCTGGGCGATGGCATTGCCATGCTGGTGACCGGGCTGGCCCCGGATGTATTGGTGGTGGTCGGAGAAGTGACGCGCGCCTGGGACAAGGTCGGGCCGATTGTGGCTGAAGCCGTCAAACGCCGGTCTTTCACCCATGCGGTCACCCGGATTTTGCCCACTGACCCGGAAGCGCAACCCCGGCTGCGGGGTACCATTGCGCTGGTTCTCCAAAATCACTTCGGCGCACCCCTGATCGCATGAAACCGATTAACAAAACTGAAATGGTTGTGATGGTCTATATTGTTCGTGTGTCGAACTAATTTTATCACAGAAGTACCAATGAAAACCGTCGAAATCGAACAGCCGAAGCCGGCCATGCAAAACAATGCCGGTCATCGGATGGAATCTTGCGAATCGGAAGTTGTCCGGAAGATTGAACAAAGCATTGCCTATATGACGCGGCATCTGGACGAGCCGCTCCAGGTGGCCACGCTCGCCGCCCAGGCAAATATTTCCCCATCGCACTTCTTCGCGCTGTTCAAACGGCAAACCGGCTGCGCGCCCATTGACTGCTTCATTCGCCTGCGCATGCAGCACGCCTGCCGCTTGTTGGAAGAGACGGTGCTGAGCGTGAAGGAAGTTGCCGCCACGCTCGGCTACGACGACCCCTTCTATTTTTCGCGCATTTTCAAATCCGTCAACCACGTCGCGCCCAGCGAGTATCGGTTGCTGAAAAATGGGGCCAGGGAGACGGTCAGGAATTGCGGGATTGATCTGCACTTCTTCCACCCCCGTGAATCCAAGACCGGTCTGGAGCGCACCGACTCGCATCCGGCACAAAGCCGGGGAGGGGCCAAAAGCCGGCTGGGAGTCAACGGCGTGGCAGCATCCGGTTTCAGAAATGATGAAAAATATTAATTAAAATTTAAACGCCAATCCAAATTGTGTTATGTTGAATCGTATGTACCGTAAAGTAAAAAAGAAAAACTTCCTGACCGGCGGGTTCACGCTGATTGAATTGCTGGTGGTCATTGCCATCATCGCCATTTTGGCGGCGATTCTGCTGCCAGCGCTGGCCAAATCGAAATACAGGGCCCTAGTCCTTAACTGTACTTCCAACTACAAACAGTGGGCCACAATGGCCGGTGTGTATGCCACGGACGATGCGCAGGGCAGCATGCCCTCTTTTCCAGTTAACAACGCTGGTGGGAACCCGACGGACGTGGCCAAAACTTTTGTTCCCAACTTGGTGCCTTATGGGATGACGATACCTATGTATTTTTGTCCAGCCAGACCTACGGATTGGGATGTGGCAAATCAGCAGTTTCATGATGGCTTTAATGGTCAAGCGGCCAAACATCGTTATATTTCGACAATAGACGATTTAAACTGGTGGGTTTGTTACGAGCGTTACAGTGGCAATTTCGCAAAACTGATACACTTGTGGTGGGTGCCACGGGAGACAAATTTACCAGACCGTGGACCAGCCACGCCCTCCGGGGGATCATTATTTCCCTGGCCTAACTGGGGTGCTACTGTGAGCGCCCCGGTCGGTGCGCTTCCCTGGCCGCTAAAGACAAGCGATATTTCCGTCTCTCAACAGCCTATTATCAGCGATTATGCGGAAAGCGGCAGCGGCACCCAAGATATAGGTACACTCAAACCACCGGTGGCGGGGCAAATTGGTTGGGGTCATTTCTATAATGGCAGTCTGCAATCTCTCAACGTGGGTTATGCCGACGGCCACGTGGAAACTCATAACCGCAATGCCATTCAGTGGCAATTCACTGGCAATATCGGCGCGCAAAGTTATTTTTATTGAAAATGTTTTTTAAGGCCGGCATAACCCGGACGCATTGAACAAATGAAAAACCATGAATCAACCATAGCATTCTCCATGCGAAACATAGTTTCATCCATTCCACCAAATTAAAATTAGCAGTAGAATAAGTCAAACAACGAAAAAATCCTCAAAAAAACTATGAAAACGTTATACAAAACTGCAACACTCCTGGCTTTGCTGGGAGGCTTGGCCTTCGCGGCACAGGCACAGACGGTGATTGGTAGCTGGCAAGGCACGAGCGCTGAGGGGTGGGTTAATGACAGTGGCGTGTCAATTACCAATGCCGCTGTTTACCCCGGCAAATACGAATTTATGAGCGGTGTCGTATCCGGTTACGCTCAAAGCCTCTCGCTTCATGAAACCGGATATGGCAATGCCCGTCTCAGGATCAATTTACAAAGCATCCCCGGCGGGATTGCGGCGTTCACCAATAACTCAAAAATGAGCTTTACATTTTCATGTCTGCCCGGGAGTGCATCCACCCCTGATGGATACCTCCAGCTTGTTCAATTTCAATACAATTCCGCTGGTAGTGGCTTTGTTACCCTCTCATCAGGCTGGACGGCTGCTGGATTTACAGAGACCGGTGATACCGGCAATGATTCAGGGGGGCAGCCTATTTTTTACTATTATACTAGCGCTCCTGCGCGTTCTCAGGTAGTTACTTGGGACTATTCATCTGTAAAAGCCACAATTGGTGCTAACCCAAGCTATGTGGAGATTACTCTCGTCTTCCAGAAGGGTGGCAACGCGCCGACGAATATTTTTATAAACAATGTGGTGCTGTCCGGAGCAGCAACTCCCACAATAATTGTTGATCAATTCAACCCCACAAATAATCCCTATGCCGGCACGAATGTCTATGCGGTGGACAGCGAGATTACCAACGTTTATAATCTTTGGACCTCGTATGGAGGCAACACCGCGGTTGACCCTACCAATATCATTTGGGATTCAACTCAAAATTGCACTAATACTTCCAACGCCAACGCGAACTCAGGCGCTATGAAGTTCATCTGCAATTTCACTGGTGCAAATCAATTTGTCATTTGGAATCGCGGTCCAGGAAATAATCTCGCCATGAATCCGCCGATCACAAATGGCTATGGTCTTTTAACTTTTGAGTTTGACGTGAAATATGATCCAAGTTCTCAAACTTGGAACAATGGCGGTGTCACGAATTTCGGCCACTTGGAATGGGGTGTCGTGCCTAGTTATACCTTAGCTGTCTTGGGATCCGTGGAAGTTCCGGCTACCAATACTGGTTGGGCGCATGTGACCATTTCGCTCACCAATTTAGTATCATCAGATTCGGATCTTCTGAATATTACTGGCATCTTCATCAAGCAGTATGCCGGTTATGGGAATTTGACTGGCCAAAGCATACTCTGGCTGGACAATTTGAAATTTACATACGCGAATGTTCCTCCTGTTATTCCGCCGCCGACCGTGGCGATCCAAAAAGCGGTTCCAGCCCTGCGGATATTTGCCGGCTCGATCGCCAATACTTATGATCGGGAAGAGCTTGCCACCGTTGACGGAAGCCAATCCTGGATAGGCGGATCCTACCCGGTGAGTTATTCATTTACGCTTCTGAGCTACCCGAACAACAACATCAACCAGACCCACATTTTCCTGGTCCCGGCGGCCACCGCCGGCCAGAACATGTACGCCAACCAGTTTATTGAGTATCAGGCGACCAATATGCTCTGGTTGGTTCTCGCCCCTAACGGCGCTGGCCGCGTCACCGCCAGCGTCCAGTGGAAGACCAATCAGCCGAATGCCAATGCAACTAATACGGTGGTCCAGTTCACCAACTCAACCGCCATCGGCACTTGGACGCTGGCGTTCAACAGCGCCACAACCGGCACGTTGACCGCACCGGGCGCGAGTCCGGTGGCCTTCAGCCTGCCGTCGGACGTGGCGGCTCTATTCGCCAACCCCGTGACGGCTTATTTTGGTCTGCAACCCAATTCGACGGCGGGTGAAGGACTGTACGAGGACTGGGCTTCAATCACCGTCACCGGCGTTGCCGGGACTCAGGAGAATGAAGACTTCACAAAAGAAAGCAGTGACATCGATCCCAATACCTACTACAGCCCTTCGGGCCAGTTCAGAAGCGACAGTTCCGCACTGCGAGCCGGTGTAGTGATCGTGAGAACCAATCTGGATCTATACTGGGTGAATTGGACACTGCCAGCCGTTAACTTTGGGCTGGGGACGAAGACCAATCTGCTGCAAACGGGCTCGTGGATTAACCCGGCATATTACAGTGGCTATTTTGATGAGACTGCTCCCAGAGGCGCTCCGGTGCAACTTGGCACAAAGAATTGGGTCTTATTGCCCACTGACGATCTGCCGACCGTGAATGGATTACCCGGCGGGGTGCTTGCCCCAACGGCATTCTTCCTGGTTGCGACAAATGTGGTATCGCCCTAGGCATGATTTGATGTGAACATGAATTATTGACGTAAAAGCGGCGCTGGGTTTCCCGGCGCCGCTTTTTTATTCCCAAAAAAGCCCGTCTGATTTGATAACAAATTGAAAATTATACCAACTTCAACGCCAACCCCATCCGCTTTTATCGCGTTCAACTCGGTCCGTGATTGATCTGGCTCCAATTGGTTTATGCTCGGTGCAATCCAGAAAGCAATGTGATATGTTTGCTACAAGGCGCAAGCCCGGTTTTACATGAGACATTTTATTTTTGCGGCAATCTTCGCTTTAGGTCTGCCTGGCTATGCGCAGGTTTGTACAGTGAACTGGACCAACGTGCACCAAAGGATAGACGGCTTTGGCGCGTCCTCGGCTTGGGATGGCAGTTGGACGACCAATCAGGCGGACATTTTGTTCTCCACCAATATGGGCGTTGTTTTCTCCGACAATCTTGGCAACAAATACACCAATAACGGCGTCGGTCTTTCCTTGTTGCGCAACCGCATTGCCCCGGCCAGTTCCGCTTCAGCGAGCGCGACACCAACGACGGTCGAAACGAGCATTATGCAATGGGCCCAAGCCCGCGGTGCCCGGGTTTGGAGCACGCCTTGGACCCCGCCTGCAGGATTTAAAAGCACCAACGACATCTACGATACCGGCAAAGCCACCGGCAACGGAATAAATGGCGGTAGTTTCTTGGGCGGCAATGCCACAAATCTGGCCTACGCCAGCCAATTGGCCAACTACGTCGCCTCAATGACGAATACTTACGGCGTCAACCTCTACGCCATTTCCATCCAAAACGAGCCGGATGCGGATGTCACCACCTACGAGGCGTGCCAGTGGACCAATACGCTAATTCATGATTTTGTCACCAACCTTTACAATGCGCTGGTGGCCAAAGGCGTCGGTTCAACGAAGATCATGCTTCCTGAAAGCCAAAATTGGCAGGATTATCAGAATCTTGCAGGTCCGGCCATGGCCGATCCAAATGTCGCGGCGGAGGTGGGCATTATTGCCGACCACAATTATGACGGCGCCAACGGGCCGGCGACGCTGACCAAGAATAGTTATGGCAAAGCGCTTTGGGAGACGGAGGTTTCCCAGCTCAACGGCGAGAACAGCGACATTGCCAATGGCATCTATTACGCCCAGCGGATCTTCCTGTTCATGACGGTTGCGCAAGCCAACGCCTGGCATTACTGGTGGCTCGTTCCCTACGGAAGCAATACGGGTCTAATGGACACCAATGCCGCGCCCACCAAACGGTTGTTTACCGTTGGCAACTACAGCCGGTTTGTCCGCCCGGGCTATTACCGGATCGGGGTGTCCAACAACGCTTTCACCTCGATCAGCGCCTATAAAGACACCAACTCCGGCAGCTTCGCCATCGTCGCCATCAATTCCAGCTTCACCACCGTAACGCAGATTTTTAATCTGGCCAACTTCACCGCCAGTTTGGTAACGCCATGGATTACCTCCAGCACCCTTTCACTTTCCAACCAGCCGGCCGTTGGCGTCACCAACTCAGCTTTTACTTACACGCTGCCGGCCCTGAGCGTGGTGACCTTCGTGGGGCAGCAACAAACCAACACG
>PMOA01000050.1 GCA_003161635.1 Limisphaerales bacterium | reverse complement strand
CGGAGCGAAGTTCGCCGGCTGATTTCTTTTCCGGCTTCGCCATGGGCACAAAGGTTTCCGCGATGTTGGGGTTGATCGAATCGGCTGGCAGCGTTTCAAAAACCTTGAGTTGTTCGGGTGAAAAGAATTTTTTGGCCGCGGTTTCCACGGGCGTTTCTTCACCTTTGAGATAACGGTTGAACCAGCGCATCACACCGAGTTGCAATTCCGGAGTTTCGTCGTGCGGACCGGGCGCAAGCACCAGGCCGAGCTTGTCGTTCGCACTGTAAAGGTCGTAAATGCGGCGGACTTTTTCGGAGATGCGCAGGGTGCTGGGAAGCCGGAACAGGGGATCCCGATCCGTGCCGCCTATGAGGAGCGGACGCGGGGCGGCGAGCGCGGCAACCTGGGGGAAATCCCAGCGGTAAATGTTTACGAAAAAATTGCAATCGCAGTGGCTGTCCATGACGCCGTCAAGAATATGGCTTTGCACGTCGGCCATGCCGGCCAGCGGCGCAGCGGCCTTGATACGATCGTCCAGCGCGGTGACCGTCCAGCTATACGCGCCGCCGCCGGAATGTCCCGTGATGCCGAACCGGTTGGTGTCCACCTCCGGTCTGGTGCATAGATAATCCAATGCGCGGATGCCGAACCACGCCTCAACGCCCGCGGGCGTGTAACCGCGCGAATTCCACCACCACAAGCCGTGGTCGCGCGTGCCGGTGTGGATGCCCGGAATCTCGCCGTCCCGCAACGTGTCGAGCACCAGGCAAACATAACCGTTGCGCGCGTACCACGCGCCATCCCGCTGGTAGATTCCCTTGTTGCCGCAACTGATGCCGTTTGTCTTTGCCGACCCATGGCCGCACTCATAAAGAATCGCCGGGACGGGCGGTTTTAGATTTTTTGGCAGATACAAATTCGCCGTGCAATAAAGCCCCGGCGATACCTGAAAATAAATTTTCTCCACGACGAACTCATCGTTCGTGATGCATCCCGTAACGACGGGCTTCAAATCCGTCCGCTCCGGCATCGGCCACAGCCCGAGCATCTCCTGCAATTGCCGGCGATACTCGCCACGCTTCGCCTTCCATTCGTCCAGCGTATTGATGTCGGCCAGGCAATGCTGCGAAAGCGCGGCGGTTTGGTTGCGGAAATAATCGGCGAGCATCGCGTCGCCGGGCGCGGGCTTGCCGGCGAGCTTGGGAATCTGCGCGTCGCCGGGCAGGAGTGCTCCGAAAAGGAACGCCATCAGGACAAGGCTTGTTCGCTGCATGAAAACATCATGTTTCGAACCGGCACAGCACGGCAAGAAATTTGGCAGTGTGTGATGGGGCGCCTCAAGATACGCCCACTCGCGCGAATAATGCTCTGATTATTCTTATTGCATTCACGCCCAGCTTGATTAGAATTCCCGGCTCTATTTATCAAAACAAATTGTGAACGCTGAACTTTGCAAAAGAGCCGCCGAAAAGGTCGGCAACCCGAATATCCTGGTGAACCTCATTTCACGCCGTGTGCGCCAGTTGAATTCCGGGGGCGGCGGCCAGAGCCGTCCGCTCATTAGCGACGTGGGGAACCTGGGCGCAGCCGACATCGCGCTGCGCGAACTGCTGGAGGACAAAATCGGCTGGGAAATGCCGGAACCGGTCGAGCTGGTCCGTCCGCTGCCCAAGAAACGCAAGAAACGCTGACTCAATTTACGATATCTGATTTGCGATTTACGAATCCTTCTCCGATCCTCCGCACGCCGCGTAAATCGTATATTGTAAATCGAAAATAACGAGACTCCAAAGTCGGCTCCCGCAATTCTTCCGGCTTTTTTAATCCGCGCAATCTGCGTAACCTGTGGTCCATGGCCGACATCGTGACCAATCACAAAGCCCGGCGCGATTATCACATCCTCGAAACGTTTGAGGCGGGCATCGTGTTGCACGGCACGGAGGTCAAATCGCTGCGCGCCGGCAAGGGACAGATCACCGACGCCTTTGCGCGCGTGGAAAAGGACGAGGTCTGGCTCTACAATGCGCACATTGACGAATACTCGCACGGCAATCTCCAGAATCATCAGCCCAAGGCCCCGCGCAAATTGCTGCTGCACAAAACGGAAATCCGGAAACTGTTTGGTCTCGCGTCGGTCAAGGGCCACACGCTGGTGCCATTGGCGTTTTACTGGAAGAACGGGAAGGTGAAGGTCGCGCTCGGTGTCGGCAAGGGCAAGCAGGAGTTCGACCAGCGCGAGGATTTGAAAAAGCGCGAGTCCGACCGCGACATGAAACGCGCGACGATGAAATGGTCCAAGGGCAAGTAATCGAAACGAGGATGAAAGATGGGGAATTGAGGATTGAAATAAAAGAGGATGACGCTTTCACGCCATCCTCCATCTTCAATTCTCTATTTTCGCCGCGTTCAGGCCTTGGCCGCTTCGGGTTTCTTCCAGGTGCGTTTGGGCGCCTTGGTGACGAGGCCCTTTTTGAGGGCGCTGGCCGCGACGCGAATGTAGCGCACTTCGCCGCTGGGCAAAAGGGCTTTCACGCGCTGCAAGTTCGGGAAGAACCGGCGCTTGGTGATGGCGGTGATGTGCGTGCCGATGCCGCCTTGTTTCTTGGGCTTGCCACTGCGCCAGATGATGCTGCCTTTCATCGGGCGTTTGCCGGTCAGTTCACAAATGCGTGCCATAACAATTTCGTAAAATTAAGGAGCGCGGAAGATAGCAGCCAATCGCTCTGTTGCAAGTACTATTTCGGCGAACGTTTAGCTTAAATGCCGTCGGTTTTTCCCTGACCAAACGACTCAAAAGATGGTGAAAAGAAACTGCTGATGACGGACCGCGGCCAGACAAACCAGTCCGGACGCAGATTCCATCAGCGTCTTTTTTCCCTGTTGCAACGAGCAGGAACCTGATTTTAATTTTGTGCTTTTTCAGCGGCAGCCCTGATTGCCTCCAACTCCTCCCAACGAGCGCAAGGCCCGGCCTCGTAACTCCCGTCAACCAAGTTCGCTTCAACTCAAACCAGACTGCCGATTCGCCGCAATTGAAGGAACGGCTCGCCCAAGGCGCGGGACTGGGCCAGGTCCACCTCGAATTCCGCCACCCAGTCGTTGTCTTCCTCCGGGTCAACCAGCATTTGCTGAACCCGCCAACTCTTTTTGTCTTCTGAAGGAACGACGTAAGTATGCCGGGCGTTCCGCGCATTCGGGTCGAGGCAGATGCGCTCGTGTTCGAGTTCGTAAGCTTCCACCGCCGCTCGCAAACGGTCAGCCGTCCACGGCTGGCCCTCGGCATCGGTAGGGACGCGCTGCTGCGCGTCCTGTTCCCGCAAGGCGGGATCAGCCCTACCAGTACCGGTGGAAAGATTGGTAATCGCCGCTTCGTAATCGGCAATCACCAACCCGCGCAGGAAAACAAAAATGCGATTCCGAATCGCCGCGGTGAACGTCTTGGCGTCGCGTGTGATATCGAGGGCGGCTTCCTCCGCGCCGGGTGGACGCACCTCTTTCGTTTCGGCGCGCTGGAAATTCGGGTTGCGCATTTTCTCCCATTCGTCGAGCAGGCTCGAGTCCACCTGCCGGATCATCGAGCCCAGGTAAAGTTCCATCTCGCGGATCTGGTCGTTCTTGGCGGCATCGGGAACATTCTGGGCGAGGACCTTGTAAACCCGGTTCAAGTGCCGGAGCAGAACACCTTCGGCGCGCTGCAATTCGTAGTCCCGGATGTAATCGGAAAACGAGCGGAACGATTCGAACATCTCCCGCGCGATGGATTTCGGACGGATGTTTTCCTGGCCCACCCACGGATGCCGGTCGGCAAAGGCGTTGAAGGTTGAATAGATGAATTCCTGGTTCGGTTTCGGGTACTCGAGTTTCTCCAGTTCTTCCATGCGCTGGTCGTATTCGATTCCTTCCATTTTCATCTCGGCCATCTTCCGGTCCTTCACCTGGTCGAGCTGTTTGCGCAGAATGATGTCGGGGTCTTCGAGAATGGATTCCACGAGGGTCAGCAGGATGAGCGCGTAATCCGGCTGTTGCGGATCCACCAGCGGAATCGTGTCGAGCAAATACAAGGACAGCGCCTGGTCCATCGAGAAATCCTCCTGCAACTCGATGTTCACACGAATCTTTTGCCCGGTAGGGGCCGACGTAAGGAGGCTCTGACTTCCTGGTTGAGGGTCAATGGTTGAGAGTTGAGAGTTTGATTCCAGAGCCTCGTTACCTCGGCTGCTACGAGGTTCGATAAACTCGACAATCTTCCGGTCCAGCAGTGAGCGGAACAGTTGCCAGGCGCGTTTGATGTGCGCCTGCTTCTGCCGCGGCGATTCATGACAGCGCGCAATGAGGTCTTGCATCGCCCGGCATCCGTCGCCTTTCCGGCTCAGCACATTCAGCAACATCCCGTGCGTCACTTGGAATCGCGAGATAAGGCGCTCCGGCGGCGCGGCAATCAAACGCGTGAAGGTGTTCTTGTCCCAGTTAACAAAATTCTTTTCCGGCGGCTGGCGCTTCACGGTTTTCTTTCCGTCCCGCGCGGATTTTTCCGCGAGCTTCAGGTTTTCTATCGTGTGCTCCGGCGCCTGCGCCACCACCCAGCCGCGATCATCGAAGCCCTTGCGCCCGGCCCGGCCGGCAATCTGGTGAAAGTCGCGCGCGCTCAGGATGCCGGTCTTTTGTCCGTCGTACTTGCACAGCCGCGTGAACAGCACCGTGCGAATCGGCACGTTGATGCCCACCCCGAGGGTGTCCGTGCCGCAGATGATTTTTAGCAAACCCTTCTGCGCAAGCTGCTCGATCAACACGCGATACTTCGGCAGCAAACCGGCATGATGCAAGCCGATGCCGTGCCGCAGCCACTTTTTAATGTCGGGACCGTATGGGCTGCTGAACTTGAATCCTTCGAGTGCGTTGGCCAGCGTGGCTTTCTCCTCACGGGTGCAGACGTTGATGCTCGTGAAATCCTGCGCGCTCTGCGCGGCCTCCAGTTGCGTAAAGTGGACCACATACACGGGCGCCTTGCCCTCGGCGGCGAGGCTTTCCAGCGTCTTGGCCAGCGACAACTCCGAATAGGCATGTTCCAGCGGAACCGGCCGGTCCGTGGACGAGATCGCAACCGTCGGCCGCCGGTTGAGCCGCGTGAGTTCCTCCTCGAAAAACGTCGTGTCGCCCAGCGTCGCGGACATCAGGAGAAACCGCGCCTGCGGCAGCGTCAACAGTGGAACCTGCCACGCCACACCGCGCTCGCGATCGGCGTAGTAATGGAATTCGTCCATGACGACCTCCTGCACGTTGGCCTGCGCGCCTTCGCGCAGCGCGATGTTGGCGAGGATTTCCGCGGTGCAGCAGAGGATGGGCGCGTCACGATTGACCGAAGCGTCGCCGGTGCTGAGGCCAACGTTGTCGGGACCGAACTCGCGGCAGAGGGCCATGAACTTTTCATTCACCAACGCCTTGATCGGGCAGGTGTAAATGGAGCGTCGGCCCTGGGCGACGGCCTGGAAGTGCAGCGCCGTGGCCACGAGCGATTTGCCCGACCCGGTGGGCGTGTTCAGGATGACGTTCTTCTCCTCGAACAACGCCAGGATGGCCGATTCCTGGGCGGGATAAAGTTGCAGCCGCCGGCCTTCCACGTAATCCAGAAAGCGCCCCAGCAAGACATCATTGCCGGGCTTCTCATCCCGCGGAATCAGATCATATAACGTGGCCGGCACAGGCCACCCACTCTACGGAGGCAGAGCGGTATTGAAAAGGCAGATGCGCGATTACAATCTATTTTATGAGAGTGATTAAGAGTTGACCGTTGTGGTCTATCGCATCTGAATAGTTGTCCTTGATTTCCTTGTACAACGCCGCCACTTTCTCAATCTCCTTGGTTTTGCTGTAGTAATCCGCCAACCAAAACCGTGCAAAGGGTCCAACCTGGACTCCGTCGCCATAATAACAATCGTTGTATTTCTCAATACAGTCTTTGAAATATTTCTCGATTTCCGGTCCAGTTGTGGTTTGCGCTAACTCGAGGAGGATGCACCCGGTTCGGTTTGCATCGGGGAATTTCTGTAACATTTGATTTACGCTCTCAATGGACTCCGGTGATCTCAACTTGCTCTCCGCCGCCGTGTACATGTTCTCTGCTTCCGTCAATTGCTCCTGGGTGTACTTCTTTAGGTCCAATTCGCGGCGGCGGTCAAATTTCTCGCGATAGGCACGTTGCCTTGCCTGCTGCTCCGCTTGAGATTTTGTCGGTATGAGATTGATTAAGAGTTGACCGCGGTGGTCTATCGAATCTGAATAGTTATCCTTGATTTCCTTGCACAACGCCTCCGCCTTTTCCTTTTCGCCCTTGCTCCGGTAATTCTCGGCCAGCAGAAACCGCGCGTAGGCTCCGACTTGGACGCCGTCGCCATAATAGCAATCGTTGTATTTCTCAATACAGTCCTGGAGATACTTGGCGCTCTCATCGCCTTGGGATAGCTGGGCAAGATACAGCGTTGCGCAACCTGTGCGGTTAATGTCGGGATACTTTTTGATCATTGTCTGAAGACTCTCGACCACTTCAGGGGAGCCCCATTTCTGGTTGGCAACCATATACAGCTTCTCCGCTTCCATCAATTGCTCCTGGGTATATTTCTTTTGGTCCAGTTCGCTGCGTCGCTCGAATTTCTCACGAAAGGCACGCTGTCTTTCCACCGGTTGCAATGAATTCTGCATTTCACTTATCCTCTTCTCCAAAGCCGCCACCTGTGCCTTCAATTGCTTCACTTCCTGGGTATCTTTCTCTCCGGTCACGTTGCACCCCGCTGAAATCAAGGCCATCGCCAATACCAGCCCAAACGCGGCCAAGGAATGCGTTGGTTTCCAGATTCCCAGTTCCTTTCCCAAGCGGCGCAACCGATGGGTGATCTGTGCCGTTCCGTTGACGGCGAGTTGGGTTTCCATTTCTGGAACGGCCAGCACGCGAAGAGTGATCTGGGCCAACAGGTGCGCATAGGAAGCGCGATTTTCCGTTTGAGAGGAAGCCACACTGTCGGCTTCCTCCTCGCACGCCAAACTGTGGACCTCGGGAACTTTCCAAACCAGGGGGTGGAACCAAAAAAGCGCCTTCATCCACCGCCAACCGGCACACCAGAGCAAATCGTGCCGGCGCAGATGCGCAATTTCATGTCCCAACAGCGCCGCCATTTCCTCGGAAGACAGGCTTTGCGCCAGTTTTCCAGGCAGCATGATGGCAGGCTGAATGACTCCGGAAACAAACGGCGAAACAGCCGAATCCGAAACCAGCACTCGAACGAAACGCTTGATCCGCAATCGCTGCAAAATCTCCCCGGCCAGCACTTGGATGGCTGGAGCAGCCGGGATCGCAGATCTCTTCAAAGTGGAGAGTTGGATCATAAAGCGCACCAGGCGAAGCGCTCCCCAAAGGGCACCAGTGGCCCAGATGGTGATCAGCAAGCCATTCAATGAAATCGTCGAAAAAAAGCTGCCCGCTGGACGATGAACCCCATTGACCGCCGCGCCGTCCTTCGCCGCCTCTACCACCACAGGCGCAACCGACCGCGCCGTCCCAGGCGGAATAGTAGCCTCCGCCAGGCTCGGCGCAGCCACACTTGGTGTTGCCGGGACGATCTCGGCAAAGTCATGAACCGGGATCTGAAACACCGGCAGCGGGAGAAACTGTATGAGTGGCAGGGCCAGCCCAAAACAGAAAACACCGCGCCAGAGGATCAGCCGCCACCGGGCATCCCGGGAGCGAAGCAGCCCATGAGCCGTCCATCCAAGCACGAGCAGGACGGTCCACTTCCAGAGGATCACAAAAACCGGCGACTGAGAGAGATCGAGCAGTGTTTTCATAGCTATTTCCTTTTTGTTTTTCGTGAGATGGTTTCAGCCGTGGTGCGGCGGATCAGTTCCAAGTCCTCGGGTTTGATGTCCCCGGTCTCCACCAACTGGGCGACCAGTTCCCGGCTCGAACCTCCGGCAAAAACCCGCGCCATCGTCTGGAGCATGTTTTGGAGCAGGGTCGTTTTTTTGGCGCACGCGCCGTAGAAAAATGCTTTGCCATGAAGCTTCCGGATGATGTGCCCTTTTTCCACCAAGTTGACGAGAACTGAGCGCAAGGTTGCGTTTTCAATGGGCCAGGAAAAACGGCTCTGAATATGGGCGGGCTTCAGTTCGCCCCCCTCCCAAAGGATTCTCAAAGCCTCCAGCTCGTTCTGATTCAAAGATGTCGCTCGCATGTGTGACTTTGTCGCACATTAAAACCAAGGCGTCAACATAAAAGTGCGAAATATTCACACTTTCCGGGCAATGCTGCTCCCAACCATTCCAGACCGAGGAACAATATGTCGTTACAAATTTAACGAAAGCCACTTACAAAGACAGGCTGAAGCGTGTAATCCTTCACCCTACTGCTTCTCCGCCGCGGCCTTGATCGCTTCTAACTCTTCCCAGCGCGCGCAGAGTTTTGCGAGGTTTTCCTTTGCGGCGGCGAGGTCGGCATTGAGCTGGCTGGTTTGCGTTGCTTTCATTGATTGTTTCAGATCGCCAGACGACGCAGAAAATCCGACGAGGAGACGATTCGGATGCCGTGAAATTCCCGGAGCGACAGCAGATGTTTTTTGTCGCCGCTTACGATGTGATCCGCTTCCGCCGCTAAGGCACATTCCAGAACCATTTCATCACCGGGATCCGGCGTCGCCCCCGTGGCGCGTTCCGTGGGGAAAATCAATTCCGCCGATTCGGTCAGGGCGTCAACCCATTCGACCGGCTCGCGCCGGGGATATTCCAGCCGAAGTTCCTCGATGGTTTCGTGATACTCGGCCAGCATCGCGGGGCTGACCACGGCTTCGCAGCGGCCTTGTGCCCATGCCGCCAGACAGTCAAAAGGCGCGCCGCGCCAGAAACTCGCGCTGGCCACCACGTTAGTGTCGAAAACCACTTTCACTGTTTGCGGCGGCTTGCCGCGTGAGACTGAAGGTCTTTTACGTGGCTTGCCACGTGAGGCTCTAGGCCTTTTATGCGGTTTCTCACCTGTTGCACGGCGCGGGCGACGGCAGTTTCATCCGCCGGGGTCATTTCGGGAAGCTCGCGTCCGGCCAGCAGCAGCGACCGCACCCGGGCCGGGGTCAATGCCCGGCGTTTCCGCAGGACAATCAGCCCGTTGGTGTAACCGACATCCAGCTGGTCGCCGGTTTTGATCCGCGCCTGTTCGCGGATGGCTTCGGGAATGACCATCTGTCCTTTGACTGATACGTTGGCAATCATGCGGTAAGCCTAGCATTACTTTGGAAAGAATCAAGCCGCAAGGGGGAGGACGGTAATTAGGGCGTGTTTTCAAAATCAGCTTGCCGCCGGAAAAGGTTGCGCGGCAAGGGCGACAGCATTTGGACTGCGCTGGCAAAGCACAGCGACGACAGCGCTTTCGCCGGGTGAATCAGGGTGCGATCGTTTTCCAAAGCGGCGTCGCGCTCCGCTTGCCGCCGCAGTCCAAAATTTCTCATTTTGAAAATACGCCCTAGAGGATTAAACAAGGTTAAGGGGCAGGCCGGCGCACGGCAGGAGCGTATGTGCTTTAGCCGAGCCGTTTCGCTGCGGCCTTGATCGCCTCCAACTCCTCCCAGCGCGCGTAGAGTTTCGCGAGGTTTTCCTTCGCGGCGGCGAGGTCGGCGGTGAGCTGATTGGTTTGGGTGGCGTGCGTGCGGTGAAAATCCGGCGAGGCGAACAAGCCTTCGATGCGGACGATTTCCGCATCCACGCCGTGGATTTGCGCCTCCATGCCTTCCAGCTCGCGCGCTTCTTTGAACGAAAGTTTGCGGGGTTTGGCCGGTTTCGCTGTCTTCGTCGCCTTCGTAGCCGCAGCTCGTGAGAGTGCGGAAGACTTGTTGGTTGCGAGAATGGCCGCGCTCTCACGAGACGCGGCTACGAGCGCACGTTGTTTCTTTTCCAGGTAATAATCGTAGTCGCCAACGCTGTGATGGATTTTGCCGTCGCCTTCGAACGCCAGCACGTCGGTGCAAACGCGGTTGAGAAAATAGCGGTCGTGGCTCACCACGAGCACGACACCGGGGAACGCGATCAACGCCTCCTCCAGCACGCGCAACGTCGGCAGGTCGAGATCGTTCGTCGGTTCGTCGAGAATCAGAAAGTTGCCGCCGTTTTTCAGGATGCGCGCGAGCAACAGCCGGCTGCGCTCGCCGCCGCTCAGATATTTCACCTGCGTCGTGATGCGATCGTCGGCGAACAAAAACCGCTTGAGATAGGAGCGCAGCGAAATTTTGCCGTCGCCGAAGATGACAAATTCCGTGCCGTCGCTGACCTCCTCCAGCGCCGTGCGTTCCTCTCGCAATTGAATCCGGCCCTGGTCCACGTAATTGAACTTCGTGAGCTGGCCGGTCTTCACCGTCCCCTCCGTGGGCGCAAGCTGGCCGATGATGATTTTGAGCAACGTGGTCTTGCCCAGACCGTTCCGCCCGGCGACGCCGATGCGCTGGCCGTTCTCGAACGTGAAATTGAATCCGCGAAACAACGTGCGCCCGCCGAGGTCCATGCCGAGATTGCTCAACTCGACAACGCGGTTGCCCAGTTGCGGCGGCGGCGGGATGCAAAGCTCGACTTCCTCTTCAATCACCGGCCCGTCCTGCGCGGCCGTATCGTAGTAACGCTCGAAACGGTCCTTCTGTTTGCTGCGCTGCGCCCGCGGGCCTTGTCGCACCCAGGCCAGTTCCTTTTTCAGAAACATCTGGCGCTTGTGCTCGACGGTCGCGTCCGCGGCCTGACGTTCGGCTTTGTCCAGCAGGTAATCGGTATAGTTGCCGTCGTGCCAGAAAAACCGGCCATCGGACAACTCGACCATGCGCTTCGCCACGCGGTCGAGAAAGTAGCGGTCATGCGTGACGACGAGGAACGAGCCATGGAACTCGTCGAGAAATTCCGCGACCCACTCGATGGATTCCGGGTCTAGATGGTTCGTCGGCTCGTCGAGGATCAGGAGGTCAGGCTGCGAAACCAGGGCGCGGCACATCGCCACGCGCCGTTTCTCGCCGCCGGAAAGTGTGTCAATGCGCCGGTCGCCGAAGGGACAATTCAGGTGCGACATCGCGGTCTCGATGCGCCGGTCCAGCGTCCAGCCTTCCAGCGCGGCGATGCGATGTTCCAAGTGCTCATGCCGCTTCGATTCGGCGGGCAGCGATTCAAATTCCGCAATCAAATCGAGCACCGGCTTCGCACCGTCACGGATGTTTTCAAGAACGTTCTTCGCCTCGTCGAGCATGAAGTCCTGCGGCAGGTAGCTGACAACGAGCTCGCGCCGCCGCGTGACGTTGCCGCTGTCCGGCGATTGCAGCCCGGCCAGAATGCGGACGAACGTCGTCTTGCCGCAGCCGTTGCGCCCGACCAGTCCGATGCGGTCGCCCTCATCAATGGCGAGCGTCGCGCGGTCGAGCACCGCGTGCTCGCCGTAGCGCACGGTCAGTTCAGTGGCAGTCAGGATGGTGGACATTTTAGATCAAGCCCAAAAAAAGCGCCGCCTGTCGCACCGAAGCATAGCACAGGCGGAAAAATGCAAAATCGTCGTCACAGGAGCGTGGACGATAGCAGGGAATCAGACGGTAACAAGCCGGGAAAGATGGGTCGGAGAAACCGGACTTCACTTCCGGCCCGTCACGTCGGCAACGGCCTTTTGGACTATCTCCAGGTCGCTGGTGCCGCGAAAACCACTGAAACCGACGGACAACTTTGTTTGACCGTCTACGGCAATTGGTTGGCCGCCTTCCCAACCGATGAAGTCCGGTCGGATGATGCCGTACCGTTTCTCGTCAACTTTGCCCGCAAACACCAGTGTTTCATACTCGCCCGTCTTATAACCGGTGATCCAGACCTGGCTCGCCTTGATCCAGGCGATGCGGAAGCATTGTCGCTGCCGGACTTTGTCGGTGCCGAACATTTTTCCGTATACTCCCCCGGCTTCATCCACGATGCAAAGAGCGCTGTTGCCGTCATTGAGTTTCCGGTCCGCCTCGACCGCCAGATATTCCGGGACTCGTTTCTCAACCGCCGCGATGATGGTCTGGATCAGGCCCGCAAGTGCTTTCGGTTCCATAGTTAAAAACTGTTGTTGTTTCTACAGACTGGTTTGGAGATGAATCTTCCAATCCCCAACCCCGGAACACAAGCCCGAACCTGATAATGTATCATTTCCGTTGGTAGGGACGCCGTCCCGCATTGCGGGATCCGGACAGCGCAGCCCGTCCTCCGTAGCAGTACTGCGGAGGGTGGACGCGCTGTCCCTGCTTTCACTGCCTGAACCGATGGCTTATTCCCGTGCCGTCTGGACGGGCAGAGCCGAAAGCGGAACCCGCTCGTTGGTTTTGGTGAAATAATCCGCCGACCATTCGTTGGGGAACAACACCACGGAATTTTTGCCCACGTCGTAGGCGACCCGTGAGCCGGTCGGCAGCGACAGGGCGTCGAGTTCGTCTTCTTTCATGTCCGCTGGCAGCCAGCGCACGACCGTCCAGGGCGTGGATTCGAGGCGCGACACCGCGCCGTATTCGTTTTCGAGACGGAATTGCACGACCTCGAATTGCAACGGGCCGACCGCCGCGAGCAACGGCACCTTGACGGTGGAATTACGCAGGTAGAGCGCCTGGATAACGCCCTCCTGCAACAGTTGCTCCAGGCCTTGGCGGAATTGCTTGAACTTGGCCGTGTTCGGATTGTGCAGATAGCTGAAGGCTTCCGGCGTGAAGCGTGGGATTTCCTTGTAGGCGATGCCCGGCTCGGCCGTGAGCGTGTCGCCGATGCCGAAGCTGTCGTGGCCGACGAGACCGATGACGTCGCCGGGATACGCCTCGTCCACCGTCTCGCGTTCGTTGCCGAACAGTTTGTGCGAGCTGGAGAGGCGCACCTTTTTCCCGGAACGCGAGTGATGCACCGTCATGCCGCGCTCGAATTTGCCGGAGCAAACGCGGACGAACGCGATGCGGTCGCGGTGTTTCGGGTCCATGTTCGCCTGGATTTTGAAGATGAACCCGGAGAAAGCAGGGTGCTCCGGTGCGATGAACGTAGGACGGGCGTCGCGCCTGTCTCCATCTTCATGATTATTTTCTTTTTCAGTTTGAGACAGGCTGAAAGCCTGTCCTACGGGTGTGGCGGAATGCCTCCCCTTCGGACCGGGCGCGTGTTTGAGGAAACCGTCGAGCAGAAGCTGCACGCCGAAGTTGTTGCTGGCGCTGCCGAAGAACACCGGCGTGGTTTTGTCCGCGAGCACGGCGGCGTCATCCCAGTCGTGCCCGGCGTGTTCGAGCATTTCGAGTTCTTCAACCGTTTTGTGAAACGTCGCGTCGTCGAGTTGACCGCGAATGGCGGGATCGTCCAGTCCACCGACCTGCACTGGCGCGCGGTATTGGCCGCCCACGGTGCGCTCGAACAAATGCATCAGCTTCGTCTGCCGGTCATAGACGCCCTGGAAGTCGAACCCGTTGCCGATGGGCCAGTTCACCGGGAACGCGCCGATGCCGAGCACGTGCTCCAGTTCATCGAGCAGCGCGAGCGGGTCTTTCATGGGCCGGTCGCACTTGTTCATGAACGTGAAGATCGGCACGCCGCGCTGGCGGCAGACCTCGAAGAGCTTGCGCGTCTGCGGCTCGATGCCCTTGGCCGAATCAATCACCATCACCACCGAATCCACGGCGGTGAGCACGCGATAGGTGTCCTCGGAAAAATCCTTGTGGCCCGGCGTGTCGAGCAGGTTGAGGCGGTAGCCGTTGTAATCGAACTGCAACACGGTCGAGCTGATTGAAATACCGCGCTTTTTTTCCAGCTCCATCCAATCGGACGTGGTGGCGCGCTGGTTTTTGCGCGCGGTGACCGAGCCGGCGAGCTGCACCGCGCCGCCGTAAAGCAGCAGCTTTTCCGTCAACGTGGTCTTGCCTGCGTCCGGATGCGAGATGATGGCGAACGTGCGCCGCTTCTGAATTTCTTTGGCGATATCCACAAAGGTCGCTCAGGATAGCAGAACAACCCGCATGAACAAGGAGAGAACCGGCACTATTTCCGGGGGATTTTGGCTTCGGGTCATGACCAAGGTGCAATTTGGCACCTGCACGGGGACTGGCGGCTGACATGATGCGGACAACCGAATGCAGCCTCATCGCCAGAAGTTTGAAAATGGGCTTGGCTTTCCCGCTTGATTGCCGTTGTCTTTGAATCAAATGAATTTCAACTTGCCTGGCCGTAACCCGCTCAAAACACTGTTTTTAGTCGCTGGTCTCGCGCTGCCCTTCATCGCGGTTCGCGCCGCGGCGGCGGATTCCGATGCCGCCAAAACCGATGCGACAACCAACGCGCCGATCGAGACCAAGGCTGACGCCGTGGCGAACTCGGTTGTGAAAGTGTTTTCCACGGTGCGCTACCCCGATCTGTACAAACCCTGGACCAAGGATGCTCCGAGTGAAGCGACAGGCAGCGGCGTGGTCATCGAAGGCAAACGGATTCTCACCTGTGCTCATGTGGTCCTTTACGCCAGCCAGGTACAGATACAGGCCAATCAAGCGGGTGATAAAATTTCCGCGAAGGTCGAAGCCATCGCACCGGGCATTGACCTCGCTGTGCTCAAACCGGATGACGAAACATTCTTCGATTCGCATCTACCCCTGTCACGCGCGAAAGTTCTTCCCGAAATCAGGGACATGGTCATGGCGTATGGCTATCCCGAGGGTGGCACCAGTCTTTCGATCACCAAGGGCATCGTTTCCCGCATCGAGTTTGAATCCTACAATTATCCCGTTTCCGGCCTGCGCATCCAGATTGACGCGGCCATCAATCCCGGCAACAGCGGCGGACCCGCCGTGGTGGGCGACAAAATGATCGGCCTCGCGTTCAGCCGTCTTGGTTCCGCGGACAACATCGGCTACATCATTCCCAACGAGGAAATCGAGCTGTTTCTTCAGGACATCGCGGACGGCCATTACGACGGGAAGCCGGCCATGTTCGACGACCTGCAAACGCTGGAAAACCCGGCGCTGCGCTCGTTTCTCAAGCTCGACAAGTCAGTCGAAGGGATGGTGGTGCACAAGCCCGACAGCACCGACCCGGCGTACCCGTTGAAGGAATGGGATGTCATCACCAAAATCGGGGACACGCCGGTGGACGACCAGGGCATGATCAAGCTGGGCGCCAACCTGCGTGTCCGCTTCCAGTATTTGGTTCAGAAAATCGCGCAGAACGGGAAAGTTCCATTGACTGTGGTGCGCGCCGGGAAAGAGACTCAGGTTGAACTTCCGGTGTCTCCGAAGCATCCGATGGTCATGCCTGATTTGGCAGGTGCTTACCCATCTTATTTCGTGTACGGGCCGCTGGTGTTTTCCACCGCCACGGAACAATTTGTCAGTGGTTTGCTGCGCGGCACGCGCGCTCCCCGCTGGATCAACTGGTTGAGCGCCATGGGCAGCCCGCTGGTGAAGCGCATCGGTGACAAACCGGCCTTTGCCGGGGAGGAACTCGCGGTGGTTCCGTCCCCGTTTTTCCCGCACCGACTGGCCAAGGGTTATTCAGACCCGTTTTGCCAGGTGGTCAAAACCGTCAACGGCATTCCCATCAAAAATCTTGGCCACCTGGTGGAAGTCCTGCGCGACGCAAAGAGCCAGTTCATCATCGTCGAGTTCAACAATCGCGCTGGTGAGACGATGGTATTTCCGCGCGCTGAAATGCCCGCTGTCACGGACGAAATCCTGACGGACAACGGTGTCCGCAGCCAGGGTTCGCCGGACACCATGGCCATTTGGAACGCCAAGCCTTCCCAATGAAAAAGAGCGGCCGGCAACCCGTTCAATCCGCATTGAACGAACGCTCCATGCCGGTTGCTCAATTTATGCGTGCGCCGGCGTGACGGCCTCCGTATCTTCGCGCTGCTTTATGGCAGCGATCAAACCTTTCGCCGCGCTGCGCCCCAAGCCTGAACTGGCCGCGCGCATTTGCGAATTGCCCTACGACGTGATGTCGTCGGACGAAGCGCGTGAAATCGCCGCCGGCAATCCGCTCAGTTTTTTGCACGTCAGCAAACCGGAAATTGATTTGCCGCCAGCAACCGACGTTTATGCGCCGGAAGTCTACGCGAAGGGCAGGGAAAATTTTCAAAAGCTCATCCGTGACGGCGCGCTGAAGCAGGATTCGCAACCGTGCTTTTATCTTTACCGGCAGATCATGGGCAAACATTCGCAAGTTGGCCTCGTCGCCGCGGCGAGTTGCGAGGAATACTTGCGCGGGGTCATCAAAAAGCACGAGCTGACGCGACCGGACAAGGAAAACGACCGTGTCCGGCACATCGAAGCCCTGAACTCGCAAACCGGCCCGGTTTTTTTGACCTACCGCGCCAACGCTGAACTCGACAAATTTGTCGCGAAGAAAATTTCCCAAAAACCGGACGTGGATTTCACTGCCAGGGATGGCGTGCGGCACACGGCCTGGGTGATCGCCGATGAGGACGGGATCAAATTCATCGAGACGCAATTCTCAACCATCCCGTTTCTCTACATTGCCGATGGCCATCATCGCAACGCGGCGGCGGCGCGGGTTTTTCGATCGCGCCAGGGCGCGGGCCACAGCGGACAATTTCTCGCCGTGATTTTTCCGCACGACCAGATGCAAATCCTGCCCTACAACCGCGTGCTGAAAGATTTGAACAACTGGACACCGGAGCAATTCCTGAAAAAACTGGAAACTCTTTTTGTGATTTCAAAAAACGGAAACGCGACGCCAAAACGGAAATACGAACTCGGATTTTATTTTCAAGGTAAGTGGCAAACACTTTCGTTACAGCCGAAAGTATTACCGAAAGACGCGATTGAAAATCTGGACGTGACGCTGTTGCAAAAAAATATTCTCGCGCCGATTTTCGGCATTGACGACCCGCGCACGAGCCAGCGCATCAACTTCGTCGGCGGCATTCGCGGCACGGCGGAACTGGAAAAGCTGGTGAACAGCGGCGAATACGCCTGTGCGTTCTCGATGTTCCCGACGAGCATTGAGGACCTGATGGCCATTGCGGACGCCGGCGGCATCATGCCGCCCAAGAGCACCTGGTTCGAGCCGAAGCTCCGCGACGCGATGTTCTGCCACATGGTTTGACGTGCTGCCGGCATCTTGCTGGCAGCACGTTTTGCCCCATTGCTCCGAGCTTGGCGAACCGGCCCGGTCCGTGCTTAAATCCGCCCGTGCCATTGAACCGTCTCCAACGTGGCTTGCGCGCCACCTTTGCGGGCATGGCCGTCAACGTCGTGTTGTCGGGCACGAAACTCGCCGCGGGCATTGTCGGCCATTCGCACGCGCTTGTCGCGGACGCCGTCGAATCCTTCGCCGACATTTTCAGTTCGCTCATCGTGTGGCGCGGACTGGTCGTGGCCGCGGCGCCGGCGGACGAGGACCATCCTTACGGTCACGGCAAGGCCGAACCGATTGCCTCCGCCATTGTTGCCGCCATGTTGTTGGGGGCGGCCCTGTGGATCGTGCTCACGGCGTTTGGCGAAATCATGGAACCGCACCTGTCACCGGCGCCGTTCACACTCATCGTATTGTTGCTGGTCGTGGTGGTAAAAGAAATTTTGTTCCGGTTTGTTTCGCGCGAGGGCAAAGCGGTGGACAGCTCGGCCGTCAAAACCGACGCCTGGCATCATCGCAGCGACGCCATCACGTCCGTGGCCGCCGGCATCGGCATCAGCGTGTCGCTCATCGGCGGCAAGGGTTTTGAAGCCGCCGACGACGTGGCGGCGATTGCGGCGGCGGGGGTCATTGCCTGGAACGGCTGGCATCTGCTCCGTCCGGCGCTCAACGAACTCATGGATACTGCGCCCGGTCCGGAGGTGATTGACCAGATTCGACAGGTTGCGACCGCCACGCCCGGCGTGGACAGCGTGGAAAAATGCATCGTCCGCAAGGTGGGCTATCAATATTTCGTGGACATGCACGTGGAAGTGGACCCGCAGATGACCGTCCTGCGCTCGCATAAAATCGCCCACGACGTGAAGGACAAAATCCGCGACGCCATCCCTGCCGTCAGCGACGTGCTCGTGCACATCGAGCCGCTCGGCATCGCGGCACGGCGAAAGAAAGATTAACCGCTGGTCTTCGCTGATAAACGCTGAATGGGATTTGAAATCCGGGGGATTGACGGGCATTGGCTGATAAAAACCGTGAAACGAATCTTCAACGACGGTGTCTATAAGAGAGTGAACCCGGCGCGCCGTCACCTTGGTCGGATTGCCAGGCCAATAAACCATATTTGTGCCGGACAAATTGTATTCATAAGCGCGTCATTTAACAGACAACTGACCCATTAGCTGCTCGTTTCCGGGAGCCTTGAAAATTATGGCGTGGACAAAAACGAAGACCGTGGTGGCTGGCGTGGTCGTTTTGGCGGTGATCGCATTGGCAGTGGCCGTCAAATGGCGCTATTTCCCCTCCATCAAGGACGAATATTTCAAGTCGGATTACCGGCGATTTCAGGAAGTGCCGGGCAATCTGCTGGTGGTTCGACCGACGCATTTCTCCTTTCCTGCGAACGGCACAAGTTTTTCGTCGTCCACCCGCTCCCCATCCGGACAATACGTCGTGCGGCAGATGGGTCGCAACGTGCCGTTGGAACGGGTCATTGCGATGGCCTATCAATGCAACCCGTCGCGAATTGTTCCGCCGCCGACCAAACCGAAGGGCAATTTTGATTTTTTGGTCACCGTGCCGGATCCATCCCAAGAACGCTTCAAGGCGGCCATCCGGAAAAAAATCGGCTATGCCGCGCATTGGGAAACGCGCGATACCGACGTGCTCCTGCTCGAAACCCGGACGCCGGATCCGCCCGGCCTCAAAGTGAGTACTGCGGGGAACGGAAATGTTTCCTTCAAAAATGGGAAATACAAATTCACCCACACGCGGCTTGAATCGGTCATGGGATTCATGGAATACACCCTCAAGCAGCCGGTGCTGGATCGGACGGGACTGACAAACTTTTACGATTTTTCAGTCGAAATGGGCTGGCGCGGACCCGGCGGGCCGGATCAAAAATCCACGGAAAAAATTCTTGACGACCTGGGGCTTAAACTGGAGCCCGGCAACGAGTCCGTGCAGATGCTGGTCGTGGAAAAGGCCCGTTGACATCAAACAAATGACAATGAACGAAACAGACCGTTTGAATGCTCGGGTGTCCGTTGACCGGGCACCAAGGCGGCGTGCCTTCACCCTCATTGAACTGCTGGTGGTCATTGCCATCATTGCGATCCTGGCCGCCATGCTGCTGCCGGTCTTGTCCAAAGCCAAGGGAAGGGCGCAGGGCATCGCCTGCCTCAACAATGGCAAACAAATGATGAGCGCCATGCTCCTTTACACGAGTGAGAACAACGAATTTTTCCCGCCCAACCCCGACGGCGGCACTACTGATCCCGGCTACAATTGGTGCGCCGGGCTGGCGGGAATCGGTGGCGCGGACGAATTCAATCCTGACCTGCTCAAAGAGCCGACGCATTCGTTGTTGATAGGTTATCTTGGCGGAAATATCTCCATATTCAAATGTCCGGCGGATACTCGTATGGGCCCGTATCAGGGAAACAATCCGGCTTTATCCGGCCAGATTGTCCCCGCCGCAAGAACTTTTTCGATGAATAATGCGGTGGGCACCATTGACCCCGGTTATGATGCCGACGGCCCGGGGGTGGGAACCATCCACAGCGGGATTCCGAACCTGTCGGTCAACGGCTCGTGGCTGAACAACCAGTACACTCATCGTCGGAACTCGCCGTGGCGCACCTTCGGCAAAGCCACCGACACCGGCGCTCCCGGACCATCCCTGCTCTGGGTGCTGGTGGACGAAGACGTCCAAAGCCTCAATGACGCAGCTTTATGTTTTGGAATGGAGCAACCGATATGGTATGACGCTCCCGGCACAGCTCACAACGGAGGTTGTGGCTTTGCCTTTGCCGACGGACATTCCGAAACCCACCGGTGGGTGAGCCGCAGTGAAAAGGGCAGCAATGGAGTTGCAGTTGATAGTTTGGCGGACTACCAGGACTGGCTATGGATGCGGGAACGGACTTCGGCAGACTGCACTGGCACCATGCCGACCCCGCCGCCACCGTAACTGAAAATCATGCTGGCCGCGCATCCAATCAGTCTTCAAGCGATTCAGCATCCCGATCATTCACCACCGGAAAATTTTTATGCGACAAAATAAATCCCGTCGCGCCGGATTTACATTGATCGAATTGCTGGTGGTGATTGCCATCATCGCCATCCTGGCGGCGCTGTTGTTGCCCGTGCTGGGCAAGGCCAAAGGCCGGGCGCAAGGCGCTGCCTGCCTGAACCAAGGCAAGCAGATGATGACGGCGATGCTCCTTTACACGAGCGAGAACAATGAGTTTTTCCCTCCGAATCCCGACGATGGCAATACCAATGTCGGTTACAATTGGTGCCCCGGCTCGGCGGGCATTGGCGGTCCGCAGGAATTCGACCCCGATGTGCTCAGGGACCCGACCCGTTCGTTGCTCATCAGTTATCTGGGCGGGAATGTGAATATATTCCGCTGCCCGGCGGACCAGCGCATGGGCCTGTATCAGGGAAGCAATCCGGCTTTCATCGGCCAGCTCGTCCCTGCGGCCAGGACATTTTCGATGAGTCAAGCGGTGGGCACCATTGACCCCGGTTATGATGCCAACGGCCCGGGGGTGGGAACCATCCACACCGGGATTCCGAACCTGTCGGTCAACGGCCCGTGGCTGAACAACCAGTTCACGCATCACCGGGATTCGCCCTGGCACACGTTTGGCAAGGCAACCGATATTCATGCCCCGGGACCTTCCGGGCTCTGGGTGTTGCTGGACGAGGATGCCCGAGGCCTCAATGACGCGGCTTTTGCCTTTGGCATGGAATCCCCCCAATGGTTTGACGCGCCCGGGACCTACCACAACGGAGGTTGTGGCTTTGCCTTTGCAGACGGACATTCCGAAACCCACCGGTGGGTGAGCCGCAGTGAAAAAGGCAGCAATGGAGTTGCAGTTGATAGTTTGGCGGACTACCAGGACTGGCTATGGATGCGGGAACGGACTTCGGCAGACTGCACCGGCACCATGCCGACCCCGCCGCCACCGTAAAGGAAAATCATGCTGGCCGCGCAGCCAATCAGTCTTCAAGCGATTCAGCATCCCGATCATTCACCACCGGAAAATTTTTATGCGACAAAATAAATCCCGTCGCGCCGGATTCACCTTGATCGAACTGCTGGTCGTCATCGCCATCATCGCCATTCTGGCCGCCTTGCTGTTGCCCGCGCTCAGCACGGCCAAACAGAGGGCTTGGACCACCAGTTGTAACTCCAACCTGCACCAGATCGGCCTGGGCATGAGGATGTTTGCGGATGATAACAATGAGCTTTATCCCGAATCCGGCGACAAAATTTATTGGGGCGCGACAGATCCCACGACCGGGAAAGCCAGTTGGATGGAGCAAATTTTTTCCTATGTCGGCAGCACGAACGCCTACAATTGTCCCGGAAATGTGCAATTGCCGGCGGCGGAACAGGGGCCTTTCAACTATTTCAACGGCGACCGCGCGGCCTATGTGGCGGTCACCAATTTTGCTCCGGTCAAAGGCACGGCCATCATTCTGCCCGCGACTTATGTTTTGGGCGGCGATACCGGCGGCATACCCGGTTTGACCGGCGGCGGAACGTTTGTCCCGTTGGACGCAGACAAGGACGATTACACGCAGAACTGTGTCGGCGGCCCGACCAATGGCTCTCCTTTTGAACTCTGGCAGATTCATTCCCGGGGCCAGAACGTTCTCTTCGCCGACGGCCATTCAAAATGGTACAAAGGTTACGATGCCGGCGAAATGACCTTCCGTTACGATTCCCTGCACGGCTGGGAATGATTCATTCTCCTTTTCGCCGGATTGGAGCGCCGAACTCCGATTCGGCGTGATGGTGGCAACGAATCGAAACCCGCCGATTCGGACCAGCCTTCGCTCAGAAGCTTCGGCGCGGCAGGGATCGGCGCTCCGCGACTTTCGCGTGGTTCGTGTGTTTCGCGGTTTCCAACACCTTGCATTTCCCCTTTGCGTTCCTGGCGGCTTGGCGGTTTAATGTGGGGACATGAAAATTGTTTTAGCTTACTCGGGCGGCCTCGACACGTCGGTGCTGCTTTCGTGGATCAAGGAAACCTACGACGCCGAGATGATCGCCTTCTGCGCCAACATCGGCCAGGAGGAGGAACTCCGCGGCCTCGAAGCCAAGGCGAAGAAAACCGGCGCGTCCAAAATCTACATTGACGATTTGCAGGAGGAGTTCGCCCGCGATTTCATCTACCCCATCATCCAGGCCGGCGCGGTCTATGAGGGCCAGTATTTCCTCGGCACCAGCATCGCCCGGCCGCTCATCGCCAAACGCATGGTGGAAATCGCCAAAAAGGAAAAGGCCGACGCCATCGCGCACGGCGCCACCGGCAAAGGCAACGACCAGGTGCGGTTTGAACTCACCGCCGCCGCGCTCGCGCCGGACTTGCAGGTCATCGTCCCGTGGCGGGACGCTTCATTTCGCACCGACTTTCCCGGCCGGCAGGAGATGATTGATTACTGCGCCCGGCACAGGATTCCCGTCCAGGCCAGCGCCAGGAAACCGTTCTCGAGCGACCGGAACCTGCTGCACATTTCCTACGAGGCGGGCATTCTCGAAGACCCGTGGATGGATGCGAGCGACAAAAAGTTTCGCGGCTCGTTCACCACGCTATCGGTGTTTCCCGAAGACGCGCCGAACAAACCGGAATTCGTGACGATTGACTTCAAGAAAGGCAACGCCGTTGCAGTGAATGGAAAGACCCTTTCCCCGCTCGGCGTGATGAAGACGCTGAATAAAATCGGCGGCAAACACGGTGTCGGGCGGGTGGACATGGTGGAGAACCGGTACGTGGGCATGAAATCGCGGGGCGTGTATGAAACGCCCGGCGGCGCCATCCTGCACTTTGCGCATCGGCAGATGGAAAGCCTCACCATGGACCGGGAGGTCATGCACCTGCGGGACTCGCTGATTCCGCGTTACGCGGAGCTGGTTTATTACGGTTACTGGTTCGCGCCGGAACGGTATGCGTTGCAGGCGCTCGTGACCGAGAGCCAGAAGAACGTGACCGGCACCGTGCGCGTGAAACTGTACAAAGGCAACATCATGGTCGCCGGCCGCAAGAGTCCGGTGAGCCTCTACAATCCGCACATTGCCACGATGGAAGCCGATCCTACAAAGGCTTACAACCAGGACGACGCGACTGGCTTCATCCGGTTAAACGCCCTGCGCCTGAAAGTCGCGGCGAAGGTGCAGAAGAAGAAATAAGTTAAACGATGGCAAAGCAAGAACGTTTTTGGACGGGATTGATCACAATTGGAGATGAGGGTGATGGAGTTTCGCATTCGTTAATAGGATCTGGTTGGAAGGTTAAGTTTGAGTATCAGAGGGAAAAACCCTCTTCGGTCCATGATGGACGGGAAGTAGTCGTTTACGCAAAGAATTGGTATTCGGCTCAACGCACTCTAGATTTGATCGAGGGGTGTCACGAAGTACTACTGGGAAATCCTCCAATCTTCCCGATGCATTTAGTCGCTCACAACAAGACTGAACCTAGTTGGATGAATCAAGACGAACGCCAAGCCCTTTCGGAGGGAAACTATTGCATAACAGGATTTCCCCGCGCTTGTTCTATTGCTAAAAAAGCTACACGGCGGCGCAAATGGATCTACGCTATTGCTAAATACCGATTTAGCACATCCCTCTTTGCTATTCATGGCGCTGACCTTGAGCCGTTCAGATCACCCAATCTCCCCATTTCTCAGTTTCCTAGAGACCATATCACTTTTTCCCACGCAATTATCTCGGCCTACTCAGCAATTGAGGAACTCGGACTGGAGATTCGAGCATCATCACAACGACCAAGTCGGATTAATGGTCAATGGAATCCTATTGTAAAACAAGAATTGGAATCCCGGCTTCAAAATGCAGGTGTTAATCTTAGTGAAACAATCCTATGGACTATGCGTGGTCCTAAACGAAGAATAGAAAAGAAAAGGCCTGTGCCGGCGAAAGGCAAAGCGACATGGTCTGCATGGACCGTTCGAGACTCGGAGTTACACATAAGTGATGCCATCGCATATGCAGACTGGCTTCGAGATTGCGTTGCCTCTCATAGTGTTAAACATTTAACAAGAGGGTTGTCACCATATGATGTTGTAAATGTTCAACATCTTGCTCGTCGGCTTATTCTAGAGTCCCTCGGCTATTGGCGTCATTTCTAGCTCAAACCAACTCTTCACCCCACCACTCTGCCCCAATTAGAAGCGGAATCTTTGTCGCCATTTGCGATTGGCCTTGCCAGAAAGGGAGAACGGGAGTTTGCTGATTGCCATGATGGAAACCGAACCGATCCCGCCCGTGCGGACCACAACCAGGGCGCGCCACCGGCTTCATCCGGCTCAACGCGCTACGTCCCGCAAGCGGGATCGCGGCGCTGGTGCACGGGAAGAAGAAATAAGATGCACTGTCAAAAATCTGTTTGGCCATGTCTGAACTAGAAAACAAAGTTCGCGCTTGGTTAGACGAACAAGGCTATCCGCTTGAAATGCGGGTGGCCTGTGCATTTCGCAGGGCTGGATTCCGGGTCAGGCAATCCGACTATTATCGCGACCCAACGACAAATGCCCAACGCGAGATAGATGTCGTTGCGCACATTGATCGTGAAATCGAGGGGAGGCTCGTTCGTGTTCAGTTTATGATCGAGTGCAAGTTGTCGCGTAGCAAACCTTGGCTCATGTTCTGTTCCTCTGATCTGCGACTTGCGCCCCCAGCGCGAGTCGCCCAAAGAACCGCTACCAGAAGGGCTGCTGTTTTTCTGGAGGGGTTTGCACAACGAAAGAACATCCAAGATCTTGACTTATTTAGAGTGACTGAGCCGGCTGCCTACGGAGCAACGCAAGCGTTCACAACTGGGAACGATGTCGTTTATATGGCCTTGACCAGTGTCGGCGCAGCCGTAACTGCTGAGGCACAGGAGGCGGGTGAGCTGGAATACGCCTTCTTCTTTCCTGTTGTTGTTGTCGAAGGTAAATTGTTTTCGTGTGTTCTTCAGGATGATGCGTCGATTTCTGTTACTGAAACCTCTCGCGGAACTTTGCTTTGGCGAAACCCAATTGCTGGCAAGCCGCATACAATTGTGAATATTCTGTCAGATTCCTACTTGCAGGATTTCGCCACCAATTCTGCAAAAAGCATTGACCAATTCTTTGCCCTTTCACTCGGTCACTTTGAGAAAGTCTTCAAATCATCTTCAACTATTGGACAGCCACCACCCCCAGCCGGGGTCTTCATACCAAGAAGATTGAGGCCAGAAGACATGTGAATGTAAAATCCCACGCCACCGCCTGCCGCCCCGCCCCATGAGGAGCGGAATCTTTGTCGCCACCTGCTTCCTTTAACCCCTTTCGCTCCGCCAGACGTGTCAGAAAGCGGTGCTGAAGCATCCGCACTCTCCCGCAAAGCGGGACTGGCGCGACAGCTAGGCGTCTCCGAAGCTCGCGAAGCGTTTGGACTGCGGCGCGTTTACCGCCGCTGTTCCCGCCGGACAACTTTGACGAGACGCGCGACTGCGCGCAAAGCCCCACCCGCTTCCTTTAATCATTCCCGTCCCGGTGCGGCAAAGCGTGACCTCGCCAAAACGCACAGTTTCTGTCAGGGTTTCGTATGACCTTTCGACGAGCAACGTTGGACGATGGCGCTCTGCTGGCTGAACTCAATCATCAGTTGATCCGCGACGAGGGACACAGAAATCGCATGACGGTTCCCGAATTGGAGCAGCGGATGAAAGGCTGGCTGGCGTCCGAATACGCCGCGATGCTGTTTGAAAATGACGGTGCAGTGGTGGCTTACGCCTTGTATCGCGAGCAGCCGGAGGAAATTTATTTGCGCCAACTTTTCGTCGCCCGGAACCGGCGCCGGCAGGGGATTGGCCGGCAGGCCGTGGAAATTCTGCGCTCAAAAATCTGGCCGAAAAACAAGCGGCTGACAGTTGAAGTTCTGGTTCAAAATGAAGCGGCGGTCGCGTTCTGGCGGGCCGTCGGCTACAAAGATTATTGTTTGACATTGGAAATTTTACCGGACACAAATCGCCCGTGAGCCTCTACAACCTGCACATCGCCACGAGGGAAACCGACCCGATTCCGGCCGTGCGGGCGGGGGTGTTCGGGAGGCTCCATCCTTGCGTTGGACCCGGCGGGTTTGAAATGCTTATCCTTGACGGAAGGTGCGATTGGATGCAGACTCCTAATCATGAATGCCATCCTGCGTTTTTTCTGTCTGCTGACGGTTTTGGTGTTGGGTTTTCATAAGCTTCAAGCAGCACCAGCGGCCACCAATAAACCGACCGGCTTCCGTTTGACCGTTGAGTTGTGGGACGGATCGCGCATCATCGGCAAAGGTGGTGACGATGCTTTTAAATTCCGCTCCGATGTTTTGGGCGACATGAAACTGCCGCTGGACCGGGTCCGTTCGGTCGAATGTCAGGCTAAAACCAATTCCGCAAAACTGACCACGTCCAGTGGCGACACGTTGGCGGTTCAGTTTGCCATGAAGGAGATCCGGATAGAGACGTCGTATGGCGATGTCAAGCTGCCGGTTTCCTTGATTAAAAGCGTGCGGGTGTCGGTTCTCGGAAAGACCGGCAGACCTAGAGACGGGTTGATTGGTTTGTGGTCAGGCGAAGGGAATGCGGTGGATTCCGTGGGCGGCAACAACGGGGTCATGCAAAATGTGAGCTTCACGGACGGGGTGGTCGGGCAGGCGTTTACCTTTGCTCCGGACAGTTTCCCTTACGGCACTTACGTCGGCGTGCAGATTCCCGACAAGCCCGTCTATGCCCTGACCCAATCCTTGAGCATCGAAGGCTGGATCCGTCCGCGCGGGAATGGTTATGTGATTTTTTTCCGCGGCGACCATCGTCCGGGCCTTGACCCGTATTGTTTGTCCTTGGATGGTCACCTCAATCTTGTATTTACCATCTGTGGTGCGGACGCCAACACGGCTGCGGTGCGCACGCCCGTGGGGCTGGGTGCGTGGATTCATATGGCGGGTGTTTTGGATGACAGCACGGGGACGATGAGCCTTTACACCAACGGCGTGCTGGCAGCGCAGACCGTCACAACCGTGCGTCCGTTTGGTGCCTTGCTGGCCGATGAATCTCCCGGCGTCGGTATCGGCAACGTCAATGACGGGGGAAACAATTTCCCGTTCATTGGTGAAATTGATGAGATGGCTTTGTATGACCGGGCCTTGTCGGCGGATGAAGTCAATGCCATCTACGCCGAATATGCGGCGAACGCCGGTGGCCGGGTCGAACCGCTCCCGGCGCGGACCATCAGAATGCCGTTGAGAAGCCGGGTTTCGGGTTTCAATTCCGAATAACCAGACCGGAGCACACGGTCCAAACAGCCCACGGCCTGACCCTACCAGCGCCAACCGTGCATGTCTGTTTTCAAATCCCCCGCCATCGCCCGCCGCCACCACCCGCCACCCCGCACCGTGTATAGCGGAATCTTTGTCGCCATCCGGTTTCTTAAAACCCCAGCCTCGCCAGACGTGCAAGAAAGCGGTGCTAAAGCAACCGCACTCTCCCGCAAAGCGGGACTGACGCGACAGCCAGGCGTCTCTGAACCTCGCGAAGCGTTTGGACTGCGTGCGGTTCACCGCCGCCATTTGTACCGAACAACTTTGACGAGGCGCACGACTGTGTTCAAATCCCCCGCCGTAGCCCGCCGCCCCGTCCGGTGAGGAGCGGGATCTTTGTCGCCAACCGCTTCCTTTAATCCCTTTCGCCCCATCGGGGACGAGATCTTCTCCGCTATTTAAGGTCGCAAAATGCGACCTTGATTCGGGCAGCCAGCCGGTCACAAATTGTGACCGGATCACCGAATCACCAACGACAGGCTTAGGCGCAGAGAATTTGAAAACTTGAAGTGCCAAATTGGTACTTCGAGTTGAGCTTTGAACCTATCGCAATTTGCGATCGGTTCATTTGAGCAACGAGTAATCGCTTTGATATCGCAAATTGCGATATCAAGAGGAAAGAGGTATGCGGTCACAAATTGTGACCGGTTCAAAGATGCAACGAACATGAGCCAACAAAGTTTATCGCGTATAGATGACATCAGTTCGGTAATCCGCACAATTCGCAGGCAGAAGGTCATTCTCGACTTTGACTTGGCGCGTATTTATGGCGTGCCAACAAGGCGGCTGAATGAGCAGATCAAGCGTAACGCAAAGCGATTCCCAGCTGATTTCTTGTTCCAGCTTACAATTGAAGAGGCTGAAACGTTGATGCCGATGCGGTCGCAAATTGCGACCGCATCCAAAACCGCGTCAGCCATGCGGTCGCAAATTGCGACCGCATATAAACGCAATGTCCGCTTTCTTCCTTACGCCTTCACCGAAAACGGCGCGATCATGGCGGCCAATGTTCTCAACAGCCCGGAGGCCGTGCGCATGAGCGTGTTCGTGGTGCGCGCGTTCGTGAAGATGCGCGACCTGCTCGGCGGCACGAAGGAACTCGCGCGCCAATTGGCCGACTTGGAAAAGAAATTAACTGCCCGTCTGGATGTGCATGAGAGCGTGATTGTGGACGTGCTCCGGCGCGTCATGGAAATTCTCGACCCGCCGCCGCTGCCGCCCGAACCGCCGAAACGGCAGATTGGCTTTCACGTCCGGCCGGAGGATGAAGCGGGAGCCAAAGGAAGGAAGAAAACTTGAACTTCCGGCGCGCAACATTGAACGATTGTGCCCTGCTGGCGGAACTCAACCATCAGTTGATTCGTGACGAAGGGCACAGGAATCGCATGACGGTTCCTGAGCTGGAGCAGCGGATGAAAGGCTGGCTGGCGTCCGAATACGCGGCGGTGCTTTTTGAAAATGACGGTGAAGTGGTTGCTTACGCTTTGTATCGCGAGCAGCCGGAGGAGATTTATTTGCGGCAGCTTTCCGTCGTCCGGAACCGGCGCCGGCAGGGGATTGGCCGTCAGGCCGTGGAAATTCTGCGCTCAAAAATCTGGCCGAAAAATAAGCGGCTGACGGTTGAAGTTTTGGTTCAAAATGAAGCGGCGGTCGCGTTCTGGCGGGCGGTTGGTTACAAAGATTATTCTCTGACACTCGAAATTTTGCCGGAAATCTCATCATGAGAAAAGCTGAGTTACCTCGACTTTCTGCCACCAGCAAACGTCTCATTGCCGCCGCTCGCAGGCTTTCGGCCCAAGTCGGTCGCTTGAAATTCCAGCCGCCCGTCGCGCACGTCTATAATCCGCTGACTTATGCGTGGAAGGCGCACGAGGAATACTTGCGCCGGTTCAGCAACGGCCGGAAGCGGGTGGTGTTTCTCGGAATGAACCCCGGGCCGTTCGGCATGGTGCAAACCGGTGTGCCCTTCGGTGAAGTTGCCGCCGTGCGCGATTGGCTGGGCATTCGCGCCAGAATCGAAAGGCCCCGTTCGGAACATCCCAAACGGCCCATCCTGGGTTTTAATTGCCCGCGCTCCGAAGTCAGCGGCCGGCGATTGTGGAAACTTTTCGCCGAACGCTTTGACTCGCCGGAAAGATTCTTTACCGGTCATTTCGTGGCGAATTATTGTCCGCTGGCATTCTGCGAAGCGAGCGGTCGCAATCAAACTCCCGACAAACTGCCCCGGGCCGAACGCGACCGTCTGTTTGAAATCTGTGACGAGCATTTGCGCCGCGTCCTGGAAATTCTCCAGCCGGAATGGTTGGTTGGGATTGGCGGCTTCGCGGCGGAACGCGGACGATTGGTTTGTGAAAACACGAAGATTCGCGTCGGGCAAATCCTGCATCCCAGTCCGGCCAGCCCCAAAGCCAACCGCCACGACTGGACGAAAACGGCGGCCAAGGAACTCGTCCAACTGGGAGTCTGGGACTGAGGTTTCGATTTAGCGTCGAGCCTGTGGCCTGATGAGCGTAGCGTACCGAGCGGGCGGTTGAATCCCTTGGTTCTTCGTGTTGGAGGGGTGCCGGTTGATTGAGCAGCTAATAATCAATTTGGTTGACATAACTTGGGAAAATGATGAAGTGGAGCTTCAAGCCAATTTAAGCAATAGGAACAAGTTATGAAAAGATCGTCAAAAGTTCTCAAGTCGTTCATCGTGCCGGGCCTCTTGGTTTTCAGCTTGGTTGCCAGCGTATCAGCTCAAGGTTTGGATATTAGGCGGTATCAGCGCGTTCCGCCTACGCCAATCATGCCGCCCACGCGACCCATGCTGCCCACGCCGATCATGCCGCCCACGCCGATTCAAGACCCCAGTTGCGTCACGCCGCCGTCCGGCTTGGTGGGTTGGTGGAAAGGCGATGGCAACACACTCGACAGCGTATTGGGGAACAACGGGGTCGCACAAAATATCACTTATACCAACGGCGTGGTCGGCCAGGCGTTTGCCTGTGACCCGAATAATTTTCCTTATGGCACTTACACCGGAATCCAGATTCCCGACCAGCCGGCTTATGTGCTGACCAACTCCTTGTCCATCGAGGGCTGGGTCCGGCCGCGGGGAGACGGATACTGCATCTTCTGGCGGGGAGACAACCGTCCGGGCATGGATCCCTACTTCATCGGCATGTGGGGCAATAACAATATCAAGTTCCAGATTTGTGATCAGGATGGCAACACAGTCACGGTTGGAACTTACCTGACCTACAACCAATGGACGCATGTGGCGGCGACCCTGGATGGCAGCACCGGGACCATGAGCATTTATACCAACGGGGTGCTTGCCGACCAGACCGTGACGGCCGTCAGACCGTTTGGCGATCTGATTCCCGAGGATTCTCCCGGCGTCGGCATCGGGAATCTCAATGACGGTCAAAACAATTTTCCGTTCACGGGAGATATAGACGAGATTTCCCTGTACAACCGCGCCCTCACCACGGCTGAGATTCAATCCATCTACAATGCCAGCAGTGCAGGAAAGTGTCCGCCTTCCTGCACGCCTGCGCCTTCAGGGTTGGTGGGCTGGTGGCCGGGCGAAGGCAATGCCAATGACATCGTCGGCATGAACAACGGTCTGCTTGAAAACGTGACCTTTACCAGCGGCGTGGTCGGCCAGGCGTTTGCCTGTGACCCGAATAATTTTCCCTACGGCACTTACACCGGAATTCAGATTCCCGACCAGCAGGCTTATGTGCTGACCAACTCCTTGTCCATCGAGGGTTGGATCCGGCCGCGAGGAGACGGATACTGCATCTTCTGGCGGGGAGACAACCGTCCAGGACTGGATCCCTACGTCCTGTCCATGCAGGGAAACAATAACCTTCGTTTTTATATTGAGGATGAGTCGGGCAATTCCGCTTTTGTTGGAACCAACATTAACTATAACCAGTGGTATCATGTGGCGGCCACCTGGGATGGGGAATCTGGCATCATGAAGTTATATATAAACGGGCAACTTGCCAGCCAGACCGTGACGGCCGTCAGACCGTTTGGCGATCTGATTCCCGAGGATTCTCCCGGCGTCGGCATCGGGAATCTCAATGACGGTCAAAACAATTTTCCGTTTACCGGAGATATAGACGAGATTTCCCTGTACAACCGCGCCCTTACAGCGGCTGAAGTTCAGGCCATTTACAACGCCGGCAGCGCGGGCAAATGCGCCGTCGCCTGCGTGTCCCCGCCATCGGGCCTGGTTAGCTGGTGGCCGGGCGAAGGCAATGCCAACGACATCATGGGCAACAACAACGGATTTTTGCAGGGGGGAATAAACTTTACCGCCGGCGAAGTGGGGCACGCCTTCAATTTTGATGGTGTGGATGACGGAATAAGTGTGCCTGCTTCTTCTTCACTTAATGTCGGAGCCGGCCAAGGAATGACGTTGGAATGTTGGATAGCCCCGACATCTGTGGCCAATCAGGAACCACTGATGGAGTGGAGCGGAAACGGTGGCAGTATCCACAATGGAGCTCATTTTTGGATCTCGGGGGTTTTCGGCGGGGTTGGAGGTCCGGGATGCATTTATGCGAACATTGTTGATTCGGTGGGTGGCCTTCACATTTTTGCATCGCCTACAGGAATCGTTCAGGCCGGCATACTTCAGCATGTAGCCCTTACCTACGACAAGGCTAGTGGGGTGGGCAAAATATATTACAACGGTTCTCTTGTATCGTCGGGCAATTTGGGCAGCTTCACACCAAAAACTGATACCTCGTTCCTGCTTGGGCGAAGAATGGATTTTGGCGATCTTTATTACCAAGGCGTAATAGATGAATCTGCGATTTTCAACCGGGCTCTGTCTTCCAATGAAATTGCAGCTATCTACAACGCCGGCAGCGCGGGCAAATGCGCCGGGCCTTTGCCCCCCGGGATCGCCGTGCAGCCGGTGAATCAAACCACCGTGGAAGGCTCAAGCATTGTTTTGTCCGTGGTTGCGGGCGGGACCGGACCTTTCAGTTATCAATGGAGTTTTAACGGGACAAACATTTTTGGGGCCACGAATGCCACGTTGACCCTGACGAACCTTCATCCGAATCAGTCGGGCAATTATGCCGTGACCATCACCACGCCCTATGGAAGCATCACGAGCTCCAACGCCAGTGTCACGGTGATTGCCCAGAACATTCTGGTTTACAAATATGCCGGCATCCAAAAGATCATCACGTCCGGCCTGGCACTTTCGTATGCCTACGCCGGGCAGATGTTTTTCATTCCCGACAACACTAATGGCGTGTTCGTCGGCTGGGCCACGATCAAGGGGAAAAAACAATACTGGGTAAATCCCTTGCCGGAGTATTTGTGGATCACCATTTCCGGGGTTAGCAACCAGAGCTTCACCGTTCTGGGACAGGCGGGGCAGGGCATTGATACCAATGGCTATCCGAACATCTGGGCGGATCTGCACAAGGGGCAGAACACGGTGCTCACCATTGGCAAGAAAAAGTATTTTTCATTTCCCAACACCTTTGCCAGCGATGCCACCCATGTCTATCCGGATTCACAAACCGGCAACCTGGTCCTCAGCGAATCCTCTTCGATTTACACCTTCGTGCCGCAAAGCACCCAGACCGCCAATAATACCGGCCAGACCCTGGCCGACCTGGTCAATTCCCTGACCAAGTCGCTTGCCAGTCAAGGCTATCAAACACAGTAACGGGAATGTATTTCCACAAACAAACCTGGTGATTTTGGCCGCGATGCCCAAAGCCATTGCGTTGAAGTCGGCATCCCGCTGAAAAAAAAAACGCTCCACTGGATTCAGTGGAGCGTAATGGTTTAAGACCGGGAAGGGAATTACTTGTCGGTGGCAGCCGGAGCATTGGTGGAAGCATCGGCAGGGGCGGCAGGTTTTTTCTTGCCCAAGCCGGCCTTGGTCATCTTGTCTTTGTCTTCCTGGGTCATGGCTGCGCGCTCGGTCTTGTCGAGCTTGCCATCCTTGTTGGTGTCGTATTTCGCCAGCATTTCCTTCATGACCGTCTGTTGTTCCGGGGTCAACGCCTTCTTGGGTTTGGCGTCCTGGGCCTGGACCACGATTGCGGTTGCACAGAGGAGCCCGAGGGCTGCTACTAATAGTTTCTTCATGTTCGTATTGTAATAAATGTTGAATTTGTTGGTTTAAACTGCACTGGAACAGACGCTGGAAATTCTCCCGGGTTACAGAATTTTGACCACTCGACCGCCAGCCACCCCGCAACTCCGGCCTCGAACTCGCGTTTGGCCTTGCCAGAAACAAGAATCCCGCCATTGCCATTTCCATCCTGTCGGCGCAGGATGAAGACGAATCATGAATCACCGGCAGACCTGGCTGTTTAGTGTTTTAACCGTCTTAGTTGCAACAATCTCCATCGGATTGTGGGCTGACGCAGCACAAGCCCAGTCTTCCAACTCCGTTGCCGGGCCAGACCCGCGAGAAATTCCATTGCCTCCAATCAAGACTACGATGGGAACGTTGCCGGGCGTGAATGATTTGCCGGTTCGCACCGGGATGCCCGACGTGATGACGATGAACAACGGGCAAAAAGTCACAACGGTTAAACAATGGAAAAAGCGCCGCGAGGAGATGAAAAAAATTCTCGAGTATTACGCTGTCGGCCAGATGCCGCCGCCGCCAGGCAACGTGAAAGGGCACGAGATCAAATCGCAGTTGGTGCTGGATGGAAAAGTGAAGTATCGGCTGGTGCAACTGACGTTCGGGCCGAAAAGAGAACTGGAATTGAACATCGGCATCTTCACGCCCACCGACAGCAAAGGGCCGTTCCCGGCCATCATCTCGCAGAGCGGCACGCCGCCCGGCGCGACGCCGTTGCCGCGCCTGCCGCAAGGCCCAAACCAAGGCAAAGGACAAGACGTTTTACTCGTAGTCGGCCCGGCAACGAACGCCAGTGCGACTGTGACCGTCACCAACACGACGCCGGTGGTTCCCGGTCAGGAGCCGGCAGCATCAGCAACAACCGGCCGTGATGGTCGCGCTGGTCGCGGCGGTTTTGGCGGACCGGCCAATGCCGAAGATATTGCGAAGCGCAACAGTGAATTGTTTCGTCGCGGCTATGCGCTGGTGATGTTCAATCCCAACGATTGCGCCGAGGACACGACGTTGCGGAATGAAGACGGCAGCTGGGCGTTTCGCAATACACGGTTTTTTCCCGCTTATCCCGGCTACGATTGGAGCATCCTCGCGGGCTGGGCGTGGGGCGCGTCGCGCGTCGCCGATTATCTCGAAACCGATCCCGCGATTGACAAAACGAGATTCATCATCACCGGCGCGTCGCGCAACGGAAAATCCGCCATGATCGCGGCGGCGTTTGACGAGCGTCTGATGGGCGCGCCGGTCGTGACCGGCGGCGGCGGTATCGGCGCGTATCGCTTCGCCGGCCCGCGTAACAGCGAGACACTCGACATCATGCAGAAAAAATATCCGAACTGGTTTTCGCCGCACCTGCATGAGTTCTGGGGTCAGCGCGAGAAATTGCCCTTCGACGAACACTGGTTTCTCGCGCTCTGTGCGCCGCGTCCTTTTATCGCGTTGGAAGGCGACACCGATATGATTTCCTTTCCCGAAGCGGTCAAGCAATCAATCCTTGGCGCGCAACCGGCCTATGAACTTTTCGGTGCGAAAGACCGGCTCGGTGTAAATTACGCGCATCATGGGCACGCATTCACACAGGAGGATTGGACCGCGATGATGGACTTTGCCGACAAGCATCTTCGGGGAATGAAAGTCGGGCGCACGTTTGATCATTTTCCAACGGAAGCAGAACTCGACGCTGCGGCGGCCACCAAGGCCGCGTCGCCTTCATCCCGATAATTCCAATGAAACAATTATTTTCCCTCTCATTTCTCGCGGTCTCGCTTTTCTGCGCTGACGCCGCGACGAAACCTCCGTTTAACGTCCGTGACTTTGGCGCGGTTGGTGATGGCACGAACAAGGACACGGTCGCCTTCCAAAAAGCGCTCGACGCCTGCGCCGTTTCCGGTGGCGGCGAAGTCCTTGTCCCCGCCGGCAAATATCTCATCGGCAGCGTGCAGATCGGCGACCACACCATTCTCCGGCTCGAAGCAGACAGCATCATCACCGGCAGCCCTGATACAAATGATTATCCGATGATGGACATCCGTTGGGAAGGGCGCTGGCAGCCGGGGCGTCGCGCGCTCATTTATTCTGCATATGTTGACCACACGGGAATCATTGGCCCGGGTCGCATTGAAGGAAATCCCGCCGTCGCGGCCCCGCAAAACCCGCGTGGGGTTGTCGTCCTTGAGCCCATCTCATGCAACGACGTCCGCTGGGAAGGATTCACCGTCACGCAAGGCGGCAATTGGGCCACGCACCCGACTTACTGCACCGATGTTGTGATAAAAAACGTGAACATCAACGGCGGTCGCGACGGCATTGACATCGATTCCTGCAAAAATGTCCGCATCGAAGGGTGCGACATCAACACGGGCGATGATTCCATCAGCCTGAAATCCGGTCGCGGCCTGAACGGCGCGCGTCTGGGGAAGGCCACGGAGGACGTGCTGATCACCCAATGCACATTGCGCGGTCGCCGCTTCGCCTGCATCGGCATTGGCAGCGAGACCTCCGGTGGCATCCGCAATGTGCGGATCGAACATTGCAAATTAACCAGCAACACCTACGGCGTGTATGTAAAGACACGCATTGGTCGCGCGGGGATCATTGAAAACATTTCGGGCGACGACCTCGATGTTTTGGCGGGCGGCTTCCTCCGCGTTAACTTGATCAGCTGCGGTAACAACAACACGGCGGACGATCCGGTTGAGGGTCTGGCCGGCTATCCCGTTGGCAGGAACTTCAGCTTCTCCAACGTCCGCGTCGCTGCCACAACCCTTGCCGATGTCAGCCAGATTTCCGGAGAGAAACCGCTCGAAAATCTTATCCTTGAAAACATCACGGGAACATGCACGAAAGGCATCAATCTTGCCAATATCACCAATGCCGTGCTCCACAATATCCATGTAACCGGCTACGAAGGTCCGTTCCTCACGCAGACCAACGTTCAAGGTGTCGGGTTGGAAGAGCCCAGGTGACTTATGTTTAAACTCATTACCATGTCGGTTATTGGCTGGGCGCTTTTGTCAGGTGTCATTTCCCGCGCCCAAGCTACCAACGCAACGGCCCCGGCGATTGACGTTTACGACGGCTTTGAAGCGGCTGGTTTGAGCAAGGTTTGGGACACCAGCCGATTCGTTCCCGGCGCGGTGCAGATGCAGACGAACATTTTTCACACAGGTCGCGGCGCGGCAAAAATTACTATTCTCCCCCGTGATACATATGAAGCGGGAATCAACGGCAGCCGGGACAGCGAGCGGGACGAATTGATGGAGGCCAAAAAGCTGACCTCGAAAGAAAACGCAGCTTACGAATATTCCTTCAGCATGTTCATCCCGACGAATTTTCCCATCGTGCCGACGCGGCTGGTCATCGCGCAGTGGAAGCAGAATTGCCCCGCAGGCGGCAATTGCTCGGACGACAGTCCGGTGCTGGTCATCCGATATGTTTCCGGCGAGCTCAAAATCACCCATCAGATCGGCCCCCACCAAACGACCCTTTATGAAACGAAGGAGGAGCTGCGAAACCAATGGCTCGATTTTAAATTCCAAATCCGTTTCTCAACCAACGAGAATGGACGAATCAAGGCGTGGCTCGGGAGCAAACAGGTGGTAGATTACTTGGGCGTCAACGCTTATCCCGAAAACCCAACCACCGGCTACACCCATCCCAGCCGGTTTTATTTCAAGATGGGATTATATCGCGATTTGATGCCCGAGCCGATGACGATCTACATCGACGAGTACCGGAAAAAGGAATTGCCCGGGAACGCGCTTTAAGCGACGACAGTTCTGCACAGATACCAATTAGCTACAAAGCGCCAAGGAAAACATGAGAAGAAAATTACTCCTTCTTTCTTTGTTTTGCCTGGCAGCTTTACAACTACCCGCGCAATGGATATTGGATGTTAATCCCAGCGGTGAAAAGAATGAGCGCGCTGTTCAAGGTGGCTCGCAGCACATTGGAATTGATACAAACACACCGCTGCCTCAACTCATTCAGAGACTTGAAAGTGATTGGAGAAAAGTCCAAACGGGCAAAGCTTATTGGATTGGCTACACGGATGACATGTATTCCATCGCAGCTCACGGCGAGGAGGCAATTGATCCTCTTTTAAGTTTCATCAAGAACAGCCAATCCACCAAGGCGCGCTACGGCGCGCTCCTGACACTTCACCTGATTGGAATCGAAAGCAAAATCGCGGGCCGATTTCATGAGGGATTCAAAAACAAGCGGGTCCGAAACATTTTTTACGAATTGTTGAATGACGAGGGGCTTCGAGATCAGGTGATACTTCTTCTTGTGCGCGATCCGTGGCCTGATGACCTCTCTCATCTGTTCACGCTATTCGGACATCTTTCCGACGACAAATGCAAGCCACTCGTCAATGCCATCTTCCGATATAATCTTACCAATTCGTCTTTTGGCGGCACTCTGCCCAAAGATTCGGATGGAGCGCGCGTAGCTGTCGTTGAACTGGGCGCCAACACAGAAATCGGCGAATTATATGTTTTCACGAAAGAGCAACCTGACGAAAGATTCGATCGGATCAACAAGCTCATTGATTTAGACACGAACATTGTGACTCAATCTCAAAAACCGGGCGGTCAGCGAATTGTTTGGAAATTTCGAGATTCCACCGAGGCTCGGAAACGATTCTCGCCATACTTTAGTGGCAGAGACGTTCATGAAGTGGTTTATGATGCGCTGCTCAGTGACCGGGATTTTGTTTTTCGTTATTGCGATTTGAGTGACCCTTTCAATTTCCAAGTGACGGGAACAAATATCTACATCATAACGCCAGCGGCAGCAAAAGCGCGCTGGCTTAAATGGTGGCAACAACATTCGAGTGAAATCCCCGCCACCGCACGCCGCCCAGCTCCGTGAGGGGCGGAATCTTTGTCGCCTCCCGGTTTCTTGAAAATAGCTCGTTAGATTTTCTTGATTTGTATTTACGACCTCCCTCACCTGTTTCCTCTCCCCAAGGAGAGGACATGCCAGCGCATGATTTCCGACTGGCTACAAATTGTCGGCCAATCCCGTCACACGACATTTCAAATACACGGCGAATGATTCTCCTTCTCCTGGGGGAGAAGGCCGGGATGAGGGCGAGCGTTCAAACCATTTTTCTCCCAATTCTTCTCAATCCTCCGCCCGCTCGCCCGCTGGAGCCATTTTGACGATACGCGGGAAAAATTTCGCGAGCGGTTCCACCAGGTCGGTTTGCGCGGCCATGACTTCTTCGATGTTTTTATAGACCATCGGCACTTCATCCAATCCAGCGGAAATCAATTTCACGCCGCGTTCGTCCAGATAGGGCTGCACCATCTTCCAGTTGTAGGTTTCCTTCGCCTTATGACGGCTCATCACCCGGCCCGCGCCGTGTGAGGCGGAGTTAAGCGACGCGGCGTTGCCCTTGCCGCGCGCCACATATGTCGGGCTGGCCATTGAACCGGGGATCACGCCCAGCACACCCGCGCCCGCCGGGGTCGCACCTTTGCGATGCACAATCGCGTCGCGTCCGCCATGGCGTTCCTTCCACGCGAAATTGTGATGGTTTTCAATGTCCAGCAGCACGCCCGCGCCGAGATGCCGCGCGATGTGTTTGTGGATGAGGTAGTGATTCGCGGAGGCGTATTTGCCCATCAATTCCATCGCCGACCAGTATTCCTGGCCGTCGGCGGAATCAAGGTCGAGCCACGCGAGATAGCTGAGTTCCTTCGGCAAATCCTTGTGTTTCTGGCGCGCGAGACGGCTGTAGTGGTCGCACACGAGCGCGCCGGTGCCGCGGCTGCCGCTGTGGCTCAACAAGGCGAGATACGTGCCCGGTTCAAGGCCGAGTTCCTTGTTTTCGATGGTGAATTCGCCGAACTCGACGAAATGATTTCCGCTGCCGCTGGTGCCGAGTTGGGCCGCGGCCTTGTCGCGAAAACGTTGCGTGACAGGGCTGACCGACCAGTCCTCATCCATCACCGGATGCATGCGGCGATGTTTGAATTCCACGCCGACGCCGAAGCGCGTCTCGGCTTCGATGGCGCGGATGAAATCGGTTTCGTGGCGGCGGAGATAATCCAGCGGCAAATCGAGCACGGTGAGTTTGACGCGGCAGGCGATGTCCACGCCCACGGCGTAGGGGATGACGGCGTTGTCGGTGGCGAGCACGCCGCCGATAGGCAGGCCATAGCCGACATGGGCGTCGGGCATGAGCGCGGCGGCGACGGACACGGGCAGCTTGCAGGCGTTCTCCATCTGCTGGAGCGCGTTGGCGTCCAGGTCCACGCCCCACTGGCGGTAGGGGATGGGTTGGCCGGGCATAGTTGCACGGAGAAGTTAAGCCTGGCAAAGGGGTGTTGCCAATTTGAAAGTAGCACAGGCGTCCCGCCTGTAGAATCAACAAACGTGCAGGCGGGACGCCGGCGCTACTTTTTCAGACTGATACCGCAGTTGGGACGATTTGCGTTTTTGGTGGATTGGAATATGGTTGGCACATTGTGAAACCGACCATCGCACAAAAATCTTCATTTGTTCAAATACCGGAATCCGGTGCGTGTTGATAAGGCGCAAAGGAACGTTGTGAAATACACCTACGAACAACTTGCCAAAATGATTGATCATTCGCTGCTGCATCCGACTCTGACGGACCAGGAGCTGGAGGACGGCTGCAAACTCGCCGTGAAATACGGCGTCGCCTCCGTTTGCATCAAACCTTACGCCGTCAAGCGCGCCGCCGAACTGCTGGCCAAGAGCGGCGTGCTCGTCGGGTGTGTCATCGGATTTCCCCACGGCAACGCCTGCACGGAATCAAAGCGTTATGAGACCGAACTGGCCTGCCGGGATGGCGCGGTGGAAATTGACATGGTCATCAACATCGGCAAGGCCCTCAGCGGGGATTGGGTTTACGTCGAGCGTGATGTGAAAGCCGTGTGTGACGAGGCTTATCGGCATAGAGCAAAAATAAAGGTCATCTTCGAAAACGATTATCTCACCAAAGGCGGCGCCGGCCTGGACGGCGACAGTTTCAAGCGCAAGCTCAGCCAGATTTGCGAACGTGCGGGGGCCGACTGGGTGAAAACGTCCACGGGCTTCGGCTTCGTAAAACAGCCGGACGGCAGTTACAATTACCAGGGTGCAACCGCGCACGATTTGAAACTGATGCGGGCGATGTGCTCGCCAAAGGTTCAGGTCAAAGCGGCCGGCGGCGTGCGCGACCTGGACAGTTTGATTCTCGTGCGCGATCTCGGCGCCAGCCGTTGTGGGGTGACAGCCACAGCCGCGATCCTGGATGAATATCGCCGCCGCGAAGCCGCCGAGCGGGCCGGTCAGTTCACCGCTTCAGAGAAGGCGTCGCCGGGTGGTGGTGATTTTTAATGTGAGATGTTTTGGGGGTTGCTTCTTTCCGGTTCTTTCATTACTCCATCAGTCCAACAAACAATTTTATTTATGCCAGAACCAGTAATCGCCCAAAAATCTCCATTTGTTCAAAAAGCCGGGGCGGGCACCTTTTGGTGGTGCGCGTGCGGCGCGTCGAAGCAGCAGCCGTTCTGCGACGGCTCGCACAAAGGCACCGGCCTCGGGCCGCGCAAAGTGGATATCGCCGAAGCGAAAACCATCGCGTGGTGCGGTTGCAAGCACTCGAAGAACGGCGCGTTCTGCGATGGCAGTCACAGCAATCTGCCGTGAAATGTTAAATCGTTACATCGTTAAAACGTAAAAATCGTCAGCAAAACAAAAAGTTACTCCATGGATACAGGGGGAGCCGAAAGCATTGAAACTCGCAAATTCAAGGACGCGATTCTCGCGGAAATTTTCGATGCCTACAAAGAGTCTGGAACGGTATGCCAAAAAACGGCGGAACCAGAAATCCAGCGAACGATGCTGGATTTGAAGCGATGTTACGATCTGGTCATTCTCCATCTATCACCGCTGGGCGTTCACGCTGAGAAACTCTGGGACGAAATGAGAACGCCATTTTCAAGTCAGGACACCCCCCACAATCATAATCGGGCGGGTGGGGCGGGGTTGCGATCCGGATTGGAGGATTAACACTGGTTGCACGGTCGGTCTCACGCTTTCTTTTTCCTAAAGAACTGTCCGGTTTCGGCGACGTTGAGAACGGAAAGATCAAGTCCCGACTCCGGCGCCCTCTCCTTGGCGGTTTTAAGCTGGCGCGCAATGCGTTTGACCGCCGCCGCCGCATAATACTTCACCACACCTACACCGGAGTGGGACTTGAAAATCACGACCAGCAGGGAGTGTTCGTCAACATTGATGACGAACATGCTGAAATTTTCGCCCTGCTGGTAAATGCTGCTGAAATTGGTTTCGTTGACCAGGCCGGCGATGGTCTGGTTGGCCATGAACGCGCCGGACGCCAGTGCGCCGATGGTGATCAGGTCGAAATCATGCGCGTCGCCCTGATGCGTGATGAGGAAACCGCCCTTGTCAATGATCAGCGCGACCGTCGCGTCTGTGTTCGCGATGAATGCGCGTAACGTTTCATCGCACCGCCGAATGTCATCCTCGATAAGTTGGGGCAGGGTGGCCATGTCATGCGTATTGTGGAACGCTTTGGTTGATGAATTTGTGCAACAGAAGGCGCGTGATCATGTTCAGGGTTTCGAACACGCCTTCGCACTTGTGCGCCGTCGCGTTGAACGGGGGCACCTGCGCTTCGCGATTGTTCAGCAAAAATTCCATGTATTCCACCGGCGCGGCGTTCGGCAGATCGCGCTTGTTGTATTGCAGCACGTAGGGAATTTCCGCGAGGTTGAGCTTGAGTGCATTCAGGTTATCCACGAGATTCTGGAAGCTCTCGACGTTTTCCGGCATCTTTTCGTATTGCGAATCGGCGACAAACACGATGCCGTCCACGCCGCGCAGCACCAGTTGCCGCGTCGTGTTGTAAATCACCTGGCCGGGCACGGTGTAAAGCTGGAACTTCGTCTTGAAGCCCTTGATGGTCATCGCCTCAATCGGCAGAAAATCGAAGAACAGCGTGCGGTCGGAACTCGTCGCCAACGACACGAGTTTGCCCTTGTTGCCCGAGGCGGTTTGTACATGGTCGTGGACTTGCACGAGGTTGGTCGTCTTGCCGCCCATGGCGGGGCCGTAATAGACGATTTTAACCTGCAATTCCTTGGTGGCTTGGTTGATGAGGGCCATAAAATTTTATTGTTTTTTGCGGTCGAGTTCGGCGGCCAGCGCGGCCAGTTGCACGGTTGGCAGCGCTTCTCCCGCGCGACCGAACGCGGCGAAATAGACGGCGTTCACGCGGAAAATTTTCCACGGCACGTTGCCAACGGTGAAATTGAAATTATTCAGCGCGCCCATCCTCAATTCCCTTGTGCTCTGACTCACGCGGTCAAAAATTTGCGGCAAAAACGCCGCGAGCGTGTCGGCGTTGAGGTCGGGCGGAATCTGGCTGGCCACTTTCAAGCCGTCCGGCAACGCCACGATGGCGCCCACCATCCCGGGCAACGCCATCGCGCGGGCGACGATCTCGTTTGGCGTCGCGTGACGGCTGGAGAAATCCGTCGCCGGCCTTTGCGAACGTTTGTATTCGGTTTCGTCCACTCTGGGAGCCTCGGCGGTGTCGCTCCAGATATAGTAGTTTGTGTCCGACAGCTTGGCATCCACCGGCTTGAGGGCGGGACGGATCGCCTGCGGCTCCGGCAATTTCGCCGGCGGTTCCGGCAACTGCGCCAGCGGCTCCGGCAACTTCACCGGCTGTGCCGGCAATTTCGCCGGCAGTTTTGGCTGCGATGTTTCGGGTTGCGGAAAACCAAAAAACAAGTTCGGGATGTCAGCCGGTGGCTGTTCCACCTGGTGCGGCCGCGGCGCCGTTTTTTGTCGTGCGAAAAACAGCGGGGCGATGACATTCAACGGCAGCTCCAATTCGATGCCATCGTGGAGGACGGACGCCGGCGGGGGCGTGGGTTTGATCAAAGGCCGCAAATTTCGCCAGGTGAAGGTTATGCGTCCGCGCTTCAACGCCGGTTTAATCAAGTTCGCCGGCAACAAAACTTGGGCATTTGCCAGATTCGACTGTCTGATTTCGAGTCGCAGTCCTTCCGGCCAATTTTCCGAGAGTGCGGCCAATGGTGCGGAAATGGCCGCCGGTTCAACCGGAATTTGCGGCGCAGGTGAAGGAACGGGTGCAACGGGTTTCGGCGCGCCATTGCTTTGTGGCGTGACGACGCTGGTGGCAGGCGTGGGGGCGTGCGGCATGAATGGCGGCGAGGGCGGAGCCGTGGCGCTGGTGGCAGGCGTAATGGCGCGTGAGGCAAACGAAAACGATGGCGGCGTGGTCATTCGCAACGGTGGCATGGCGGCGGACGGCGTGGGTTTGGCTGCGACGGAAATTTTGACCCCTTCTCCGCCGGCGCCGAATGGTCCGGTGATGTCTTCGGTGACTTCGACTTGTTTCTGGGCGGAGTGGCGTGACAGCAGAGCAGGATTCAACCGGGTGAGGATTTCATTGAGCGGCAGCATCACTGGCTTGTGGTCATGTTCGCCGCCGGAATTGACGAACACGCCCGGAGCGGCCTTTCGCAATTCACCGAAAGCGATTTTCACGGAGCCAAACGCGAGTTGCGTGAGAATTTTTTCCAGCGGAACGGCAATCATCATCCCTGCGGGCGGTGTTTGCATGACTTTCGCGCGCAAATCCATCGGCATCGCGGCAAGGATTGATTGCAGGGGCAGTTGCAATTCATCGGGGTTCTCTGCTGGCGCGGGCGGCATTGTGGGTGCCGGGGATGCCGGCGGCGCGGTTTGCGGACGCGCGGCGGCAGCCGGTGCGACTGTCACGGGCGGTGCGGCAACGGCGACACCGCGAGGCGTTTGGGGTGCGGTTGCTTCATCATCGTCGAGGCGGTGCAGCAAACCTCGGAGCAACCCGGCGAACTTTATTTTCACACTGTTTGAGATGGCACTCATGCTTTACTGGCGGCCGGTCAACCGGCAGGCTCCTTTGTTTCAGCAGGAAGCACGCCATGGTTGGTTTTTTGTCTGACTTAGCCGCCCGAACCTTTGAAAGCTTTGAAAGGAGCGTTGGGCGGGTGGGAAATTTGTCTCAGCGTTGGACTTCTTTGTCCCTAGTCTGTTCACATTCTGGCATTTAGATTTTCTTGCCGCCCTGTCTCATTTGGGAACGCCGATTGCTTCCTTTTAATTAATTTGCGCTGTTGGCTTTTTTCGCGCTTGTATTTGCGGAGCGGCGGCGTTAGCGATTAACGCCATCGGAATGGAAATGCGCCATAAAATTCTCGTTTTGGATGACGATGCAGACTGGCTGAACTTGTGCAACGAAATGTTTGCGCACCTTCCCAGCGAGCCTGAAATCCGCACCGTCGTGTCGGGCGCGCGCGCATTGGCGCTCCTGGAAACCGAGCCGTTCCGGCTATTGGTCTGTGATTTGAAGATGCCGCGCATGGACGGCCTGCAGGTGTTGTCCATCGTCCGCCGCCGGTTTCCCGAATTGCGCACGGTTGTTTTGAGCGGGCTGGAAGACGAGGAATTTCGCTCGCGCGCCTACGCCCTGGGTGTGGATTTGTTCTGGCTCAAAACCGACATGCAGGTCAATTCGCAGATGTTTCTGGACTGTATTGAATCGCTTTTGGGACGCGACATGGAAGGCGGCTTTCGCGGCATTCAAAGCAAAAGCCTCATGGACATCATCCAGATGGAATGTCTCTCGCGCAGTTCCACCGTCCTGCGCATCACGCGCGGACCGCTCGTGGCAAAACTTTGGATTCAAAACGGCGAATTGATTGACGCTGAAACCGAAGGTGCGCGCGGTGAGGCGGCGTTCCTCAGAATTCTCGCATGGAAGTCCGGCACGTTTGAAAATTTGCCCGCCGAATCCGGGCGCGAACGCACCATCACCAGACCCGTCAACGCCCTGCTGCTCGAATCCGCGCAGTCGATTGATGAAACCGCTGATTCCGTCGAGCCCGGTTCCATCGAGCAAACCGCTCACCGAAAAACCATTTGGAAACTTGCGCTGCTCACGCGCGAAGGCGCGGAATTCGTCATCGTTGTGCCGCCCGAAGGCCAGGGCGAAATCGAAACCATGGGCACGCAACCTTCCGAGCCGCTCGCCAAATGGGCGCGCCGGGCCGTCGAAACCGCCAAACGTCTTGGGGAACGGATCGAAGCCGGGCCACTTTCGCACATCGCCGGCCATAATTTGGAACGTCAGATGCTTGTTTTGAACCGGGGAAACGAGTGTTTTCTCGTTGGCTGGCCGCCCAATGTCGCTGCCGGACCATTATTGGAAAAAAGCAAAAAACTTGTTTCGTCATGGGATTCTTAAAACGATTTTTCCGTTCCCGTGCGGCAGTCCAGCAACTGCCGGCCGGCAGTGTCGCCGTGGACCGCAATGGCCACGTCCTCACGTACACCGTCTCGTCCGCCTATCCAAAGGAGTTGCTGCGCGACATCGGGCAGGAAGTGCTGTCCCTCTTCCGCGAGGCGCGCGCGGCGCAAATGCCGCTGGCCGAGGTCAGCATCCATTTCGCCAGCCTCCACATCACCGCCCGCGAATTGCGCGGCGGCGCCATCATTTTCCTGTTCCCACAAGCCGCTTTTTCGCCGATAACAACCCGACCACGCTTATGACCGCCAAAGAACTCAACCAACTGGTCACTCAGATTGAAACCCACATTGAGTGCTGGAAACAGTTCAACTATTTCATTAACGTCGCGCGCGGAAAAAAATTCGGGCCGGCGGAAGAAGGTCATTTTCTCGAAATTAAAAGCATCATCGTGCAGGAGATTGAACTGATTTACGCCTCCATTGAAGTCGCCTCGCCCACACGCGAGGAAATCCACGCGCTCATCGGCAACGCGCCGTCGTTGCGCTACCTCAGCGAAATGAGCGAAGGCGCGCTCCGCGGCCTGGAAACCCAGTGGCACAAAATTTACATCGCCTGGCACTCCATCCTGGGCCAGCTCAAGGTCAAACAGCACATCGAGGAAGTTAAAACCTTCTGGAGATCAAAAAAGTAACGTCCGTGACACTTCTTCCTTGCCCGCCGCGCCCGTTTCGCGTCCAAATGATTCATGCCTGACTGGATTGCCGTTGTCATTTTGGGGATCATCGAGGGAATCACCGAGTTCATTCCCGTTTCATCCACCGGCCATCTGCTGCTGGCGGAGCACCTCCTGAAAGTCCACGAAAGCGACCTCTTCAACATCGTCATCCAATGCGGCGCGGTCATCGCTGTCCTGCCGCTGTTTCCCCAGCGTATTTACAAATTCGTTTTTGAGTGGCGCCAGAAGGAAACCCAGGATTACCTGCTGAAAATGCTCACCGCCTTCGTCATCACCGGGGCTGTGGGTTTCGTTCTCGTCAAAAAGGGCTTCAGACTTGAGGAAAATCCGGTCCCCATTGCCTGGGCATTGCTTATCGGCGGCGTCGCCTTCCTTGCCATCGAATGGTGGTTGCGCGGGAAAAAAATGAGCAATGAAATCACCTGGCCCATCGTCTTTGCCGTCGCCGTCGGCCAGTTGATCGCGGCGGTTTTTCCCGGTTCGTCCCGCTCGGGCTCGACGATTTTGCTGGCGCTGTTGCTCGGTTTGAACCGCCCGGCGGCGACGGAATTTTCTTTTCTGGTCGGCATTCCGACCATGCTGGCGGCCGGTGGCCTGACCATTTTCAAGGCGTTGCATCATCCCGTCGCCAATGCGCCGCATGAAAATTGGAGAATGGTTTTGCTGGCGACCGTCATTGCGTCGGTGGTTTCCTTCATTGCCGTGAAATGGCTGCTGCGCTACATCCAGACGCACACCTTCAACGCGTTCGGCTGGTATCGCATCGCGCTGGCGATTGCGATTTTTGTCCTGATGCGATAGGGGCTGGGTTCTGGCGTCTTGGTTTTGGGGAAGGACTCGAAAACTCCTGTTGCCCCAGACGCCCAATCCCAGATGCCAGACGCGAACCTACGGTGCCGGCGCGGGAATGAAAATTTTCTGCCCGACCTTGAGACTGTTCGGATTCAAACCCGGATTTACCTTCTGAATCTGGTCGGCGGTCACCTTGATGCCTTGATCCCGATAGGCCTTGGCAATGATCGAAAGCGTGTCGCCTGCCGCAACTTTGTATTCGTAACCGTTTTCCTTGCCGCCTGGGTTTGAACCGCCGGTTGCCGAATTTGTGGTCATTGTCGGGGTTGGCTTGCGTCCCGGAGACGAACCGCCGACTTTGCCGAGTTTTCCGATTTCCTTCAAAATCAATTCCCGGTCGGCCTGCCGTTTCTTGTCAATTTCCTGGACCTGGTCGGCGAGCTTCTTCAAATCATCGGCGTTGGCAGTGTCCGTGGCGCCCGGCTGGCTGGATTTGTCGCGCAGTTCGCCGATTTCCTTCTCCAGCGCGGTGATGCGCTTGGCCTGCACCGCCTGCGCGTCGAGCAGGTCCTGGACCTGGCCGTTGAGTTTGTTAATTTGCTGCTGGGTGGCGTCATCCTGTGCCCGCGCCGCGGCCAGGGAAATGCCCAGGATAAAAATCCAGATTAAAATTCGTTTCATGCGCCGACAATAAACCGTCGTGCGCCCGCGTCAAGTCGCGTTGACTCGGAAAATTGGATTCCTTCCCGTCTTCGTCCTCGGTTTATTTGACCGGGTTTCGATTGCGGGAACGTGGACGGTGAGGGCGAAGATTTTTTACGCCAATTTTCCGTAACGCCGGATCTCCGGCCAGAGCCAGGCCACGGCGAGGACGGTCAGAATGGTTCCCACCCCGCCGGAGACGACGGAAATCATCGCGCCAATCACAATGGTGTTCCCGATGGTTGGGCCGAAGATTTGCGCGACGAAGCCGGACTCGAACTCGCCCAGTTCGTTCGACGTGCCAATGAAGAGGTTGTTGACGGCGGAGACGCGTCCGCGTTTGTCGTCCGGCGTGAGCATCTGCACCAGCGTGTGCCGCACGACCACGCTGATGTTGTCCACCGCGCCGCACGTGAACAGCATGAAGAGCGAGAACCAAAACCACGTCGAAAACCCGAACGCAATCGTGGCCAGTCCGAATGCGGCCACGGCCCACAGCATCGCGCGCCCGGCTTTTTGCAACGGCGGCCGGTGGTTCAAGATGAACGCGCAGAGCACGGAGCCCATCGGCAGCGCCGCCGACAAAAACCCGAGTCCGGTCGGCCCGACGAACAAAATATCTTTCGCATAGATCGGCAGCAACGCCGTCGCGCCGCCCAAAAACACGGCGAACATGTCGAGCGTGATGAGTCCCAAAATAATTTTGCTCGCATAGACGAACTTGAAACCCGTCAGCAGCGCCTGGAGCGTCATGGGTTCCTTGGTCTTGACGGTGTGTTGCCGGCGGATCATGCCAATGAGAACGCAAAAGGCCAATGATGCCAGCGTATTGATCACATAAACCAACGCCGCGGGAGAAGTCGAATGATGCCCGGCCATCCAGGCGATGATGGCGCCCGCGCCCGCCCGGCCGATGATGCAGGAGAGTTGAAATGCGCCGGCGTTCCAGTTCACCGCGCGCGAAAATTCCTTGCGGCTTACCAGCGCCGGCAAATAAGCGGCGTTGGCCGCCCGCATGAACGTGTTGGCCGTGCTGCCGATGAACAGATAAAAATAAATCCAGGAGACCGGCGCGTGGCGCCAGGAGACGAAGGCCACGCCAAGGCTCGAAGTCGCGATGGCCACCGTCATCAGCACCACGGTCCGTTTGCGGTTGTAATTGTCCGCGACGTGCCCCGCTGGCAGCGTGAACAAAAACATCGGGATCATTTGTATCAGCCCCACGAGGCCGAGCGCCAGTGCCGACTCGGTGCGCTCATAAATTTCCCAGAGGATGGCTATGGTGAACATTTGCTGGCCGGTGACGGCCACGAGCCGGCCGATCAAATACAGGGTAAAGTCCCGGTTCCGGAAAATGGCGTAGGGATGGTCGTCGCCGGTTTTAACCGGCGTCGGCGATGGCAAGTCTGCGGGTGGTCCGGCTTCGTTCATGGACGCAATGGCTTTTAATCTAGCTTAAATTCTCCGTTGGTCGAGCCGTTTGGAGTTCCGTGTTTACGCGGCAAAGAAAACAGGGCTGGTCAGACCGTCCCGCCGGGCGGGACGGCACGCCGGGCGGGGAGAACCGGCTTCACCTTGATTTGCGGTGGCCGCAGACTGGCGATACAATAACCCGCATGAGCGACCAGAATGAAAATCCCCAACGCTACCGATGGCCGTGGTTTGTACTGGCGGCGTTTTTGCTGGGCGTGGGGCTGGCGATTGTGTGGATGAGCTTTGCCGTCCATCGTGAAAAACAGGAACGCGACGTGAATGCCCCATTGCCAGGCGCTTCGGCACGTTAGCGGCTGTTTTTCAAGACGCCCTGGAACCTTTTGATTACATCAGGATTTTTACCTGCGACGTTGTTGGTTTCGCCCGGATCAGTTTTGAGATTGTAAAGTTCCAGTGGCGCATCGGCTTTTGAACGCATAACCTTCCAATCTCCCATGCGAACGGCCTGGGCCTCATCGCGACTTTGGAGCTTCCAATAAAACGACTCATGCCGGTTGGTTTGGATTTGGTTAAACAGCGTCGTCAAAATGGAAATGCCGTCAATGTTCGTCGGCGATTGGATCAGGGCAATGTCCGTCGCCGTCGGCAGAAAATCCCACGCCGCGCAGGGAAAATCACTGACCTGGCCGGCAGGAATTTTACCCGGCCAATGCACAATCATTGGCACTCGCAGGCCGCCGTCGTAAAGGTCGCCGCGGATGCCGCGAAACGGCCCGGCGCTTTGGAAAAATTTTAGACCAACGCCGCCGTTCGTTTGCGGCCCGGTGTCGCTGGTGAAGAAAATCACCGTGTTGTTTGTCATGCCGAGCTTTTGCAATTGTTCGAGCAGTTGCCCGATGTAGCCGTCGAGCCGCGCAATCATGGCGGCTTGGTTTTTTTCCGGCTGCGGCCACGATTCGCCGGAGAACGGCGCGTCGGTTGGGACCGCTGCCTTGCCAACGCCCGGCATTTTGTAATTCAGCAGCAGGAAAAACGGGCGATAGCGGTTGAACTGGTCAGGTTGATTATTTTTGACGAAGTTTATCGCTGCTGTCGTGAATATATCGGGAAGGTATTGGCTTTTTTTTTCGCCGGTGTTCGGATACAGCATTTCCCTGCCGTGAAAACCGGTCGTGGGATCATGCCGCCAGATATAGTCGGCGTAATAATTTTCTGCATCGGCGGAATCGAAGTAACCGGCGAATTCATCAAAACCCTTGTTCCATGGTGCGCCACTCGTGCCGTCACCACCCAAATCCCATTCGCCAATCAAGGCCGTATGATAGCCGGATTGCTGGAGCACTTGCGCGACGGTGATGTCGTCCGCCGTCAGCGGCACGTCCACGTCGGCGCGCTGTTTCAAGTGACCCGAATCCTTGCCCAGCATTAACGACGCGCGTGACGGTGAACTCACCGCGTCGCCCGCATAGTAACTCGTGAAGCGAATGCCCCCGGCGGCGAGCCGGTCGAGATTCGGCGTCTGGAATTTCGTCTGGCCGTAGCAGCTCAAATCACCGTAGCCAAGATCGTCGGCGACAATCAAAATGATGCTCGGGCGGCGCGGCATGGCGGCGGCCGTGGAGTTGGTGAAGATGAACGACAATTCCGCGCGGGCACCCGGTGAAAATCCGAACAGCGCCGTGCCCGACAGCAACGCCAGGATGAGCGTCCGGCGGGAACAGTTGAAACAGGTTGATTTCATTATGACCTTGGATTTTGGAAAGGCCGGTGCGTTCAAAGCAATTCTTTTCGGCGTCAATTCAGCCGGCCTGACGACGCCGGCCAAACTCCGCCTCGAGCGGGATTTGCAGTGCGACGATGAAGCTCGGAATCGTTGCCAGCAGCACCCAGATGAAGAAATGCGGATAGCCGATATGTTCCTGCAACCAGCCGCTCCACATGCCCGGCAGCATCATGCCCAGCGCCATGAAGCCCGTGCAAATCGCGTAGTGCGCCGTCTGATGTTCGCCGCGCGCGATGTAAATCATGTAAAGCATGAACGCCGTGAAACCGAAGCCGTAGCCGAATTGCTCGACGGCGACGCCCGTGCCAATCGCCCAAAAGTTGTCCGGCTGCGCGTAAGCCAGCCAGATGAACACCGCGTCCGGCAGATGAATCGCCAGCAGCATCGGCCACAGCCAGAATTTCAGTCCGTGCCGCGCCACAACAAAACCGCCGAGCAATCCGCCGAGCATCAACGCGATGACGCCAATCGTACCGTAAGCCAGACCGACTTGTTCGTTCACCAATCCCAGCCCGCCTTTTTCGCGCGGGTCGAGCAGAAACAGTTGAACCATTTTAACGAGTTGCGCCTCGCCCAGCCGGTAGAGCAGTAAAAAGAGCAGGAGCGCGACGATTTTTGGTTTCTGGAAAAACGTGCCGAAGGTTTTAAAAAATCCGGCGAAGAAAGTTTCTGACGAACCAATCCTCCCGGGGTGATCCGCCGGTGGCTGGGGCAGGATGAAACAGTGATAAATGCCCAGACACAAAAAAAATCCGGCGACGAACACAAACGCCATCAACCATGCGGTCGAATAATCGCCGGTGCGCTGGTAAAATTTTCCGGCCAGACTTACCAGCCCGCCCTGTGCGCAAATCATTGCCACGCGGTAAAACGTGCTGCGGATGCCGCTGAAAAACGCCTGCTCGCGTTCGGTCATCGCCAGCATGTAAAAGCCGTCCGCCGCAATGTCGTGCGTCGCGGAACTGAATGCCAGCAACCAGAAAAATGCGAGCGTGAGCTGGAAAAAATGCGGCGCGGGAATGGTCAGTGCCACGCCCGCCAGACCCGCGCCGAGGAGCAATTGTGTCATCCAAATCCACAGCCGCCGGGTTTTGAGCAAATCCACCACCGGACTCCACAGCGGCTTGATGACCCATGGCAGATAAAGCCAGCTCGTGTAGAACGCAATGTCCGTGTTCGACACGCCGAGGTTTTTATAAAGTACCAGCGACACCGACATCGCCAGCGCATAAGGCAGTCCTTCGGCCACATAAAGCGTGGGAATCCAAAACCACGGACTGCGGGGACTGGTTTTTGCGTCGGCCATCCGCGTTTGAGTAACAGGCCAAAGCCATGCGGGCAAGCAGGCAGGGGCTTTCTCCGTAGTGCCGCATTTCGGGTTGATTTGGAGTGCCAGCCCCACCCTGCGCATTTTCCGGCTTGCGCTTTGGCCGCGCCCCGCGTTGAGTCAGCGTGTGACCGGCGCATTTCTTAACGCAATGGGCATTTTGATCGGGGGGCTGTTCGGTTTGGCGCTGCGCAAACCGCTGTCCATCCGAACGCAGATTTTCTTTCGTTCGGCACTCGGCGCCGGCACCATTTTCTTCGGCCTGCAACTAGTTTGGTTGAGCGTGAGCGGAACTTTTTTGTCGGTGGCGAAGCAGATATTCATTGCCGTCCTTGCCGTCACGCTCGGGTTTTGGACGGGCAAACTGCTGCGCCTGCAAAAATTATCGAATCGTCTTGGCCGTTACGCTGGCAGTTTGATCGTGTCGGCACAATCGGACGCGCCGCGTAAAATCGGCGGCGGCTTCATCGCGTGTACAATTTTATTTTGCGCCGCGCCCCTGGGTCTGCTCGGCGCGGTGACGGATGGATTACCAAGCCAAGGCGGCCAGTTTGGTTGCTTTTGGCTGCTGGCGATCAAAGCCGTGATGGACGGTTTGGCCATGACCGGTTTCGTGAAAGTATTCGGCTGGCCGTCCGCCCTGTCGGCGTTTCCAGCTTTCATTTTTCTCAGTGCCATCACGTTCGCCTGCCAGTTTTACGCGAAACCGTTTCTCACCGTGCACGGTCTGGTTGATCCGGTCAATGCCGCCGCCGGCCTGATCGCGTGCGCCATTGCGTTGATGATTTTTGAGGTCCGCCGGGTCGAACTGGCGAATTTTCTGCCGGGACTCGCCGTCGCGCCGCTGCTCGCGTGGTGGCTTAAATAAATTGTCCGAATCCACGCCGGGCGGCCATGTATAGATGATGAGCGATGACATGACGTTGGTGCGGGGGTTCGCCGCCAATCAATCCGAACCGGCGTTTGCCGCGCTTGTGGAACGGCACATCGCCCTCGTCCACTCGGCGGCACTGCGGCAGGTGGGCGACGCGCATCTGGCGGAGGAAATCACTCAGGCTGTGTTCATCATCCTCGCGCGCAAAGCCGTGTCGCTCGGACCGAAGACCATTCTCTCCGCGTGGCTGTATCGCACCACACGCTACGCGGCAGCGGATGCTCTCAGAGCCAGACGCCGCCGTCAGGCCCGCGAACAGGAGGCGCACATGCAATCCATCTTGAACCAGCCGGACACCGACGCCTGGGCGCAACTCGCGCCGCTGCTTGATGACGCCTTGGCCGAATTGGGCGAAACCGACCGCACCGCGCTGGTGCTGCGGTTCTTCGAGAACAAAACCGCCCGCGAAATCGCCGGGGCTTTGCGGATGGAAGAAGCCGCGGCGCAGAAACGCGTGGCACGGGCGCTGGAAAAACTGCGCGCCATCTTTGTGAAACGCGGTGTGACGCTGACGGCTACGGTCATCGCCGGAGCGGTGGCGGCAAACTCGGTGCAGGCTGCGCCTGTGGGACTGGCGGTGAAAGTTTCTGTCGTGGCGGCAAAAGGAGCGGCGGTTACGACATCAATAACAACCATTGTGAAAGGAACTCTAAAAATTATGTCCTACGCAAAACTAAAACTGGCCATCGGCATCACCGCCGGAATTTTATTGGCGGGCGGTGCGGTGACAGTGGCCATTTCTCAAACCAGCAGCGACGACAAACTGGCGCAGGAAATTATCAAGAAGTCACAAGATGCTTACGCCGCGCTTTCCAGTTACAGCGACAGCGGGAAAATTTCCGCTGAAGTTGGCAATCAAACTATCCCGACTACTTTTAACATTCGGTTGCAGCGTCCAAATCTTTATCGCATCGAATGGACTCAAACGACGGCATTCTTTACCAACGGTGGAACCGTGTGGTCTGCTGGAAACGGTGACTTTTTGGTGATGAAACATGGGCAATACAACGCCCAACCAGAAAAGTGTCGGGATATGCAAACGGCATTGGCCGATGCCACAGGTATTTCGGGCCAAGCTTCATCGACCATTCCCGGAACTTTCTTCAACCAAAACTGGGGTAATGTTCTAAAATTGAATCCGGCCAAATCTACGCTTCAAAAACTTAAAGACGAGACAGTTGATGACGTTGATTGTTTTGTTCTATCCACCATCATAGACGCGGCAAACCTGCCCAGCAAAGGAAAGCTGCCGAATAACGCGGGCAAGGTGGGAAAAACAACCACTACGTTTTGGATCGGTAAGCAGGATTATCTTATTCATCAAGCCCAAACAATCGTGGAAGGAGCGTCCATCACTCTGCCGCAATTTAGCGATTCGCAAATAAAAGCGATGGTGGAACGACAAAACAAACCGGCAACACCTGAAGCCGTCGCGGCGATGAGAACGCAGTTGCAGACGATAACCAAACAGGCTCAACAGGCTCAAAGCGCGATAGGGTCTGGAAAAATTGTTTCCACCCAGACGCACGAGAACATTGTCGTAAACCAAAAGTTTTCGCCCGCTGACTTCGCCCGCTGAAAAAATGAAATCGTTTCTCGCGGCGTAGCGGCTTTCGGGAGAAAGCCGCCATCTGAAATACTCCCGTTGGTTTTGCGGCGCTCTGCCGAGCCGCCGTTACGTCCGGCTCAATCCCAACGTGATTTTTCTGCCGTAGGAGACGAGGTAACGAGTCTCTAACTGTATTCCTGAAAATTTGAGACTCCTCACGTCGTCTCCTACAGGATCAACGGGTTTGAATCGCACTCGCCTACCTCCGCCGTCCGCCGTATCATTGCGGCATGAACTGCATCGTCACCGCCGGACCCACTTATGAGCCGCTGGACGACGTGCGGCGGCTCACGAATTTCTCGACCGGCCGCCTCGGCACGGAGCTGGCCAATTTTCTGGCGGCGCGCGGCCACAAGGTGATTCTGCTCATTGGCACCATGGCCACGCATGGCGGTGAACGGCGCGCGCAGCGAGTGGAGACTTTCACCACGACGACTGATCTGCGCGAAAAGCTGAAAGCGGTGTCGTCCAAAAAAGTGGACGCGATTTTTCACGCGGCGGCGGTCAGCGATTTCGCCTTCGGAAGAATTTTCACGCCCAACGAAGCCGGCAAACTCGCCGAAATCAAGGCGGTCAATAAAATTTCCACGCGGCAGGGCAAGTGGCTCGTCGAGCTGGTGGCGACGCCAAAAATCATTGCCGGGCTGCGCGGTTGGTTTCCGCGAACGCGAATTGTGGGATGGAAATTCGAGGCGGACGGCGCGCGCGCCGATGCCATCAGCGCCGCCCAACGGCAAATCGCCGAATGTTCAACCGATTTGTGTATTGCGAACGGTCCGGCTTACGGTGAGGGCTTTGGTTTGGTGGCGCGGGATGGCAAGGTGGTGCATCTGTCGAGTGCGCCGTTGTTGTTTGAAGCGTTGGATAAATTTGTGCGTTCCCCGTAGGAGCCGACGTGAGGAGGCTCAAACTGAAGGATGAAAAAAGAATGCTGAATGAAAAAACATCTATTTGACGTGAAACGGTCCCGGAATAGCTTCATCATTCTTCATTCTGCCTTCTGCATTTGAAATGAGCCTCGTTACCTCGGCTGCTACAGATGATTCACGCCTCGAAATTTTTCAATTGCCGCAGTCCCAATTTCAACGGGAGCCAGCCGATGCAAACGGACAGCAGCACAAAGCCGGTGATGCCTTCTGCCGCCCAGCTTGCGCGCGAGTGCAGGCCGGCCGCGCCAAACACCAGCAACAGCACGGAGGCCAGGATGTAAAACGAACTCAGCACGAAGCAGAGCGTGCCCCCAAAACCGCTGACGATTTTGTTCAGGTTGGCCTCCTTCAGGTTGGGATAAAGGACACCCAGTCCGATGGCGAGACCATTGAGTGCGAACGTCATTACGGTAATCACCGCGGCAAAAAACAGCACGCGGTCCCAACTCATCTTGAGCAGATAACAAGACAGCGTGATGAGGCCGGACGTGACAAACAGCGACGAGATGCTGGCCAGCCAGAACTTGGTTTTGACCACGCGCGCCATGCCCATCGGCGCCATGCCGATGATCCACAGCCGCCGGCCTTCCAGCGAAAATTGCGGGAACACGAACCGCGTCGTCACCGAGGCGAGATTTAACGAGCAAACGCCGAGATTCAGAAATGCGACCAGGTTGACCCAAAACGGGCTGGTCAAGTGGTGCGTGAAATTGCGCAGGTTGATGATATAGACGCCCAGCAGGCCGAACAGCATCACGGACTGGCCCCATTGCGTGGTGTCCCGCCAGAACATCCGCAGGTCTTTGACCGCCAGCGCGCGCGTGTCGCGGTCGAGCCAGGATAATTTCGCCGCGCTTTTTTCAAGCAAGCCGGCGGAATGCCGGCGGTTCTGGCGGGCGTGAAACCAATTCCATCCGCCGCCCGCGCGGCTTTGCACCGCCGACGCCGTGTTGTAAAACACATTGCCAAACCATGTGAACGCAATTCCGCCGAAAAACAGCGCGTAGCTCAACAGCACCAGCGTGAAAAATGCCGCGCCGCGCAGGACGCCTTCGGCCCATTGCAACACGGACGACGACAGCCAGTAGCTCGGCAGAAACGGAAACATTGTGAATCGTGTCTTGGCGAGCAGCAGATCGAGCGCTTCGAGTGTGCGCTTGTCGAGCAACTCGTCGTCAACCGGCTGGGCCTTCCACCAAAACGCCGCCACCGCCAGCAAAACGATGGCCGTTCCGATCATGGCGATTTGAAAACTGCGCCGGTCCAAAAATCTCCCCACCCAAATTGCCAGAACCGCGCCCAGCACGCCCGGCAGCACGATAAACAGTGCGATGAGCACCATCGTCACCGGATAGAAATGCCATGGCACTCCGCGCAACAAACCAAACGCCGCGAGCAACGGCGCAATCAAAAAAACAAACGCCCACGACGCCAGCACCGTGGATTCGATGAATTTCCAGCGGAAAATAGTCTGGGTCGGAACCGGCAGCGTCAGCAGAAACGCCGTCTCCCGATTGCGGAACAAATTGGTGTAGCCGATGATGAGGTTGCTCAACAGCAGCAGCGCGAACAAAAATGCGAACAACACATACATCAGCCGCTCCGTAAGCACCGCACCCAGGCCCGGAAATTTCGCTATGAATCTCAGCCCGTGATAGAACAGCCCGAACGACACGACGAGATAACCGGCCAGGAACAGCGCGATGATGCCGGTAAGCAACCGCGATTGATCGCGCACGGACAAAAGCCGCCGCCAGCTTTGAAGCGCGTTGACGCGCACGAGCAACCACAGCGGCGCGGGTACAGGTTTGGTTTTCGGTTCGGACACCGTGTGAAAAATAGCCGCCAATGTTTTTGAGCGCAATTTTTCTGTTGACATACATTACAGTTCAATGTATAAGACCGCCATGCTTGCTAAAGACATGGTGGCCGCCTCCACGAAACCGCTGCTGCTGTCCATCCTTGCCGAAGGCGAAAGTTACGGCTACGAAATCATCCAGAAAGTCCGCGAGCTTTCCGGCGGCCACATCGAGTGGAGCGATGGAATGCTTTACCCGGTGCTGCACCGGCTGGAGCGCGACGGCCTGATTGATTCCGAATGGAAGGAAGCCGACACCGGACGCCAGCGGAAATACTATTTCATCAGTTCCGACGGACGCAAAGTTCTCAAAACCGAACGCCAGCAATGGCTGACCGTTCACAACACCTTGAGCAAATTATGGAAAATCAAACCCGTTACGATCTGAACACCGCGATTGAAAACTGGCGGCAGGAACTGGCTGCGCAAGCTGGTCTCACGTTGGATGTCCGACGCGAATTGGAAACGCACCTGCGCGATGCTATCACCGGATTTCAGCAACGCGGTTTGAACGATGAAGAATCCTTCTGGCTGGCGCGCCGGCGCGTCGGCCAGCCGCAACAACTCGGCGAGGAATTTGTCAAAGCCGACCCGGCCAAAATCTGGCGCGAAAGGATTTTTTGGATGGCTATTGCCACATTGACTTTTACTTTTTGGTCACACTTTTGCGGGTTTTTGGAAGATGCATTGCGTGCATTATTCCCCGATACGATTTGGTTGCATCAGGCGCCAGGTGCGAACTTAGTTTTTCTTTTGCTGTTTTTGTTGCCCTTGCTGGCTTTTGCTCTTTTTCTCACACACAACCGAATTCCGCGAGCAGGGCTGAAGTTAAAATTACTGTTGAAGTCGCGTATTATTTTCTGCCTAGTGCTGACAATCATGTTTCTAACCCTTGAGACCTGCAGCATGATTAAATCTTTAAGTTACGCTCGCTTGAATCATGCAGAACAGGGATTGCTAGTAGCCATGCTGTTAAATACCCCGCTGCCGTTGATTGCAATCGCTTTGGCTACTTGGTTCTTACCAACACAAAATCGAAAGACTCCAAAACGCGCTTGAGTCCGGCGCGCGGACAGCTTGTCCGCGTTGGAGTTCACGCTTCAGCGTGTCCCCGAACAAGCTAAAGCTTGAACTCCAACACTGCTTTCCCGTTGAAGCGGCGGTGAACGGTTTGTATCGTGCGGCCAATGTCGCCGTCGGAATCCAAGACTTCTCCGCTCGCCGCTCTGGTGGGTTCGCTCTGGGGTGTCGGCGCGGAACGCGCGGCTCAACTTGCGCGCCTCGACATCCATAACATCGAGGATTTGTTGTTGCACTGCCCGCGGCGTTATGAAGACCGCCGGCATTTCCGCAAAATCGCCGAACTCACGAAGGATGAACCGGCCACGGCGCGCGGCACGATTGTCGCATCCGGCCTGAGGCGTTTTCGCGGCGGCGACAAGTCTGTTTTTGAAATCATTCTCGACGACGGCTCGGCGCGGTTGCATTGCCGCTGGTGGAACCTGCCGTTCATGCAAAATTATTTTGCCATGGGCGACGAGGTTTTTGTTTACGGCAAATTGAGCGAAACCAAACCGCGCGTGATGACTCATCCCGAAACCGAAGTCATCGAAGGCGGCGAGGAAAGCTTCATCCACATCAACCGCATCGCGCCCGTGTATCCGCTCACTGATGGCCTGCCGCAACGCTGGCTGCGCGGGCTGATCTGGCGCACGCTGGAAAGGTTTGTAGCCGCGTCTCGTGAGAGCGCGGCCAATTTCCCTGAGTGGAATGCAGTGGAAGAAAAGATGGCGGCGCTCTCCCGAGTCGCCGCTACATTTCCAAGCCGCGCCAATGCGGTTCGAATGATTCATTTCCCCGAAGAACTGACCGATGTGGAAATTGCGCGCCGGCGGCTGGCGCTGGACGAGTTCATTGAATTGCAGGTTCAAATCCAAAAGCGGCGGAAAAAATTTGAATCGCACGCAGCGGCGCTGCCGTGCGGCGGCAACAATCGCCTCATCAAACCGTTTCTTGCCCGGCTCGGCTTCAAGCTTACCGATGCGCAAACGAAAGTGCTGCGCGAAATCCGCAAGGACATGGGCGGCGCGCATCCGATGCGGCGGTTGCTGCAAGGCGATGTCGGTTCGGGCAAAACCGCCGTGGCTGCTTGCACGGCGCTGATGGCGTTGGAAAGCGGCTTTAATGTCGCGCTCATGGCCCCGACGGAAATTCTGGCGGAACAGCACTACACCAATTTTCAGAGGTGGTTTGAACCACTGGAAGTCAAAGTCGAGTTGCAAACGGGGAACAGGAAAACATCGAACATCGAACATCGAACGTCCAACGTCCAACGAACGGCGTGCGCGAATCACGCAACACGCAACACGCAACCTTCAACCTTGTTCATCGGCACCCACGCGCTCATTGAGTCCGGTTTTGATCTGCCGAAGCTGGGCCTGGTCATCATTGACGAGCAGCACAAGTTTGGTGTGGCACAGCGCGAACAGCTTGTGCGCAAAGGTCGTTATCCGCATTTGCTCGTGATGACGGCGACGCCGATTCCGCGCACGCTCGGCCTCACGCTTTACGGCGACCTCGAGGTGTCGGTGATTGACGAATTGCCCGGTGGCCGCGGCCAAATCAAAACGTTCATCCGCACGGCTGACAAATTGCCGAAGGTTTGGGAGTTTATCCGCGAACAACTCGCCGCCGGGCGACAGGCTTATGTGGTTTATCCTCGCGTCGAAGAATCGGGCGGGAAAGGTTTGAAAGCGGTGACGGAAGAATTTGAAAATTTGAAAACTTTGCTTGCGCCATTTCGCGTCGGGTTGCTGCACGGGCGATTAAAGAGCCGCGAAAAAGACGAGGTAATGACGGAATTTCGTGCCGGCGGGGTGAACGCATTGCTCGCGACTTCGCTCATCGAGGTCGGCGTGGATGTGCCGAACGCCACGGTCATGCTCGTCGAAAACGCCGAGGCGTTCGGGCTGGCACAACTTCACCAGTTGCGCGGGCGCATCGGACGCGGCGCACATGAGTCGTATTGCATTTTGGTTTCCGACGCGGAAACTGCCGGGGCGAATGAACGCTTGAAAGTGCTGGAGGAAACGAACGATGGTTTTCGCATCGCGGAGACGGACTTGAAATTGCGCGGGCCGGGCGAGTTGCTCGGTCAGCAGCAAAGCGGTTTGCCGAAATTCCGTTTCGGCAATCTGGCTGACGATCTCGATTTGATCCTGCAGGCGCGCGAGTTGGCGGCGAAAATGGCGTAGCGTTCGGCCTGCCGCCGTCGCGCCGTAGCGGTGCTTTGGCGCCGCGAAGGCGGATGGCCGAAAGGATCGAGCCACAAGCCCGACGCTGCAACCAAATCGCCCAGCCCAAGTTCGGCTTGGATTTTTCGCAGTTTGGGTTAAATTGCCGGCATGAAACCGTCCTTCTTGATTTCGGTTGCGGCCGGATTGCTTCTGGCCGGTTGCGGCAATAACAATTCCAGTCCTCATCCCCAGGGCACCAACACCAGTCAAACCACCAACACAACGGACAGCGCCCATCCCGCTGCGCCGTCGGGGGGCTATCTGGGCGCGTTAATGCAAGCCGACAAATACGCGGTCAAGACGATTGACGTGTCGTATCTCAACGAGGCTGTCGAACTGTTCAAGACGCAGGAAGGCCGTTTGCCCACAGACCTGAATGAACTGGTGCCGAATTATGTGGGCAAACTGCCGGCGACGTCTTACGGAACGAAACTCGACTATGACCCGAATACCGGCCAGGTCAAAGTGGTGCAGCAGTAAATTTCGCGTTGCCTCCACAAAAATTGTCCGGGACAGCCAGCCGGAACCGGCTGGTGTTTTTGTTTTTTTGTCTCGCCAAAGCGCCTTTCGGCAGGCAAAGAGGATGCCTCTGAAAAATGACCGAACAAATTGTCATCCTTGATTTTGGTTCGCAATACACACAGGTGATTGCGCGGCGCATCCGCGAATGCAACGTGTATTCCGTCATTCTGTGCCACGACACTCCGGCGGTGGAAATCGCCGCGCTGGCGCCCAGTGGCATCATTTTGTCCGGCGGTCCGTCCAGCGTGTATGCCAAAAATGCGCCGTTGTCGGACAAGAATATTTTCGCGCTCGGCGTGCCTGTGCTCGGCATCTGTTACGGCGTGCAATTGTTCGCGCAGTTTCTCGGCGGCAAGGTCGAGAAAGGCCAGAAACGCGAATACGGCAAAGGTGTGCTCACAGTGAAGGACGCGTCGTGCGCGCTGTTCGGCAATCTGCCGGAAAAGTTGCAGGTCTGGAATTCGCACGGCGACAAGCTCACGAAACTGCCGCGCGATTTCAAATCCGTCGCCGTCACCGAAAACTCCGAATACGCCGCCATCGAAAACCGCGCGCGGAAATTTTTCGGCCTGCAATTTCATCCCGAAGTCGTCCACACAACGCGCGGCAGGGAAATCATCGCCAATTTCGTCCACGGCGTTTGTGGCTGTGGCAAAAACTGGACGATGCGGAATTACGTTGAGCGAGCCGTCGAGGAAATCCGCACCCAGGTTGGGACGGAAAAAGTGATTCTCGGCTTGAGTGGCGGCGTGGATTCGAGCGTGGCGGCGGCGTTGCTGCACAAAGCCATCGGCGACCAACTGACCTGCATTTTCGTCAACAACGGCCTGTTGCGCGGACGCGAGGCGGAAGTCGTGCAGGAAGTTTTCGGGCGCAATTTCAAAATCAAACTGCAATACGAAGACGCCTCGAAGCTGTTTTTGAAACGGCTCAAAGGCGTGACCGAACCCGAACGCAAACGGAAGATCATCGGCAAGACGTTCATCGAAGTTTTTCAGAATGCGGCCCAGCATGCGGGCAAGACGAAATTTCTCGCGCAAGGAACGCTCTATCCCGACGTGATCGAGTCCGTGCCGATTGACGGCAATCCCGCCGCGCTCATCAAGAGCCATCACAATGTCGGCGGGCTGCCGAAGAAAATGAAATTCGCGCTCGTTGAGCCGCTGAAATGCCTGTTCAAGGACGAGGTGCGCCAGCTCGGGCTCGAACTCGGCTTGCCGAAGGAAATTGTTTTGCGCCAGCCGTTTCCCGGACCGGGACTCGCCGTGCGCATTCTCGGTGAAGTGACGCCGGAGCGCTGCGCGATTTTGCGGAACGCCGACGCCATCGTCGTTGAGGAAATGAAGTCGAATGGGCTTTACTACAAAATCTGGCAGAGCTTCGCGGTATTACTGCCCGTGCGCAGCGTGGGCGTGATGGGCGACGAACGGACTTATGATTACACCATCGCCATCCGCGCGGTGGAATCGCAGGACGGCATGACGGCAGACTGGGTGAAACTGCCCTACGCATTGCTGGAGAAACTCGCCAGCCGCATCATCAACGAAGTCAAAGGCGTGAATCGGTGTGTGTTTGACATCACCAGCAAGCCGCCGGGGACGATCGAGTGGGAGTAAAACGGCGCGATTTTTTGCTGGTTTGCGGCGGGCTGTGGGTTTAATCTGGACATACAAACTTTATTCCGGCTTATGGACATCATCTTCAATTGCCCTCATTGCGAACAGGAAATGGCCGTGGACAATTCCGGCGCTGGCTCGGAAATCCAGTGCCCGTCGTGCGGCGCGAAAATTACGATTCCGTCAGCAGCAACGCCGCCCGCTCCTGAATCCGCCCCGGCGGGAGCGGTTGGCGGCGGCTCTCAAGCCAGCCACACCATCGCCTCGTCCGCCGCCGCCAAAATCGAAATGCACCTCAAGGTGCCCGTGCGGGACAAGCCGGGCGAGGTTCTCATTGCCAAACCGAAACCGCCATTGGAAGCGGTGGCCAGGGGCGCTGACAAAAAAGTCCGGGTCCGGACGATCCGCCACAACATGTGCATTGAAGCGGGCCACGACAAGTTTGATGAAAAGGTTACGGAATTTTTGCATGAAGTCGGCGAGGCCAATCTCATCGGCGTTCACACGGTCAGCTACTCGCATTTTGACGTCGGCACGCAAAAGCTACTGACGGATTATGGCGTGATGGTTTTGTATCGGGGATGATACTGGTTGCACCCGCCTTGACTTGCCGATTTCGGGTCGTTATTGTCGCCACATGAATCGCCGGTTTGGTTTCCTGTTCCTGGTCGCTGCGGCCGTGGTGTTGTTTCCGTTTCGCGCGCCCGCGCCGTTATTCTATGTGCCGGGCGAAGGCTGGTATTACGAGCTGTATGGCCAGAACACCAAGTGGCAGCGCACCCGTGCCAAGGAACAATTGGACGTTGCGGAGCAGGCTTTCGCCAAGAACGACTACAACACCACGCTCCATGCCGCGCACCGCGTCTTGCGCGTGTGGCCGTTGTCAGACTACGCGCCGGACGCGGAATATCTCATTGGCCGCTGCCTCGAGGCGACAGGCAATGATGAAGCCGCATTCAAAGCCTACCAAAACATCATCGAAAAATATCCGCGCAGCAGTCGCTATGAAGAAGTGCTCTGGCGGCAGTATGAAATCGCCAACCGTTTCCTCGGCGGCCAGCGGTTCAGAATCTTCTGGGGTTACCTCCCGCTGTATCGCTCGATGAGTCAAACGGCGCAAATGTTTGACAAGGTCGTCAACAACGGCCCTTACAGCGACGTCGCCGCGCACGCGCAATTGCGCATCGGCGCTGCGCGCGAAAAGGAGAAAAATTATCCCGATGCGGTGAAGGCTTACGCCACCGCCGCCGATCGTTACTACAACCTGCCGGCCATTGCCTCCGACGCGCTGTTCCGTGAAAGCGTTTCGTATGCGCGGCAGGCGGCGAAAGCTGAATACGACCAAAACACCGCGGTGCAGGCGATTGCGACGTTCACTGATTTCATCACGCTTTATCCCGACGATAAGCGCGTGCCGCAGGCGCAAAAAGCCATTGCCGTGCTCAAGGCTGAACAGGTGCGCGGTAATTTTGAAATCGCGCAATTCTACGAAAAGAGCAAGAAATGGAACGGCTCGCTGGTTTATTACAACGAAGTGCTGCAATTGGATCCAAACTCGCCTTACGCCGCGTCCGCGCGCCAGCGCATTGAAGCCCTCAAACCGCGCGTTCAAGCGTCAACCGCCAATTGAAATGCGTCTGCCGGAAATTTTTGCCGTTTCCGTGGTGGCGGCGTTGCTCGCCGGTTGCGCCGGCTATCATCTCGGCCCGGTCAACGGCGCGGTCGCGGGTGAAAAGTCGGTTGAAGTTTTGCCGTTCAACAACCAGACGCTTCAACCGCGGCTCGGCGACGCGGTCACCCAGGCGTTGCGTGAACGGCTCCAAACCGACGGCACTTACCACCTCGCCACGCACGGTCCCGGTGACGTCGTCGTCAGCGGTGTGCTTACGCGCTACAACCGTGAAGGGTTGAGCTATTTGAACAATGACGTCACAACGACGGAGAATTACCGGGTTGGCATCACCGCGCGCGTCATCGCGCGCGAACGCGTCACGGGCAAAGTGTTGTTCGACAAACCCGTGAACGGCTACACGCTGATTCATGTTGGCACGGATTTGGTGGACTCGGAGCGCCAGTCGCTGCCGCTGCTGGCGGAAGATCTGGCGCGAAACGTCACGGAATTGCTGACCGAAGGCGTGTGGTAAAAACAGTTGGATTTGTTGGGACCAATTCGTATTCTGCTTTGTTTTTCGTAACGAATAATTGGACAAACCATCAACCATTATGACAAAAAATATCTCTAAAATCACAGTCCTGAGCCTCTTTGCCGCGGCTCTCGTCGCAATGCCCGCGTTATCGCGCGCGGAAGGCACCAGCACGAACGCACCGGCGTCGTCCGACCAAACCCCCGCCAAGCCGAAACATGGCAACCTGCCCTTCCATGGCAACCTGAGCGCGGTGGACACGAAGGCGATGACGCTTACCGTGGGCACGCTCACGCTGCAAGTCACGTCCGACACCATGATTACCAGGGATGGCAAGTTGGCCACACTGGCTGACGGCGTGGTGGGAGAGCTGGTCAGTGGCGCTTACAAGAAAACCAACGATGGCAAACTCAACGCTAACAACGTCCACTTCGGCGCCAAAGCCGAAATGAAAAAGAAGGAAACTTCGGGCACCGGTGGCAGCCATTAATGGTCCGGAGTTTTTTGAATCTTCAAGGCGGGCGGCAACGCCCGCCTTTTTTATGCCCGCTTCCACCAACTGGTGAGACTTTTGGACTTTTGCGCCTGCGGCGATTGATTTTGCATCACGAGCAACTGGCTGCGCGCCGCCGTCAGCGCCATGATGAATTCGTCATAGCTCAGGAAACGTTCCGCGGGATTTTTTGCCATTGCCTTCACCAGCGCATCGCTGGTGGGCTGCGTGATTTCAGGCACGACCAGATTCGGCGGCGTCAGGGGCGTTTGCACCTGGGCAGTGATTACTTCCTCGACCGTCGGTGCTTCAAACGGCACATGACCGGTCATCGCGTGATAGAGCGTGGCGCCGAGGCTGTACATATCGGACAGAAAAGTTTCCGGCTCGCGCTTGATTTTTTCGGGCGCGACGTAATACGGCGTGCCCCACGTCACGTCCTCCACTTCGTGTTCCACGTCGGCTTTGCGGGCGAGGCCGAAGTCAATCAGCTTTGGTTCGTGGTCCGCGTTGAACAAAATATTGCCCGGCTTGATGTCGCGGTGGAGCAAGTCGTGCTTGAGCGCCATGTCGAGCGCGGAGGCGATTTTGACGCCGATGTCGAGCATGTCCAGTTCCTGCAGCAGGCGTAGTTTCTCAATGCGCGCGTCCAGGCTGCCATGATCGGCCAGCTCCATCACGAGATACTGTTGGCCCTCCCAGTCGTCGAAGGAGTAAATGTGAACGATATTCGTATGGTTGAGCCGGGCACAGGCGCGGGCTTCGCGATAAAAACTTTCCAGTGCGTTCTGATCGGTGAGCAATTCCTTCCGCATCAACTTCACCGCCACCATGCGCTCCAGTGTCGTATCCCAGGCACGATAGACCGTGCCCATGCCCCCCGAACCGACGACGCTCCGCAACTCGAATTGCCGGATCATCATGGGCATCATGATGGGATGCCCGCACTTGTTACACGGCACGGAGCCCAACGGCTCCAGGTCGCCGGGAATAAAGACCTTCGTCTCACACCACCCGCATGTGACCATTCGTAATTGTTCGCTCATGCTTGAACCAATTTAACACTACTTTTCCATCCGACAAGCCTTGAGAAAGGCTGCTTTTCAAAACAAAAAACTTTTTGACAAACGTGCCCAAATGGTGTTTCTTCCCCGCGGTTGAATATGAAAAACACATTTGCTCCAACGCTGAAGCACGCGCAGACCAACGGACGCATGTCCATTTGGACGCGCGTCTGCCGGCGTTCTGGCATCGAGGGAGTGAAGTTCTGATTTAAAAGGACAAATTTTTAAAAACCCGCGATTGCCAGTCAATCGCGGGTTTTTCGCTTTTTAACCCAAACCAAACGAAAGGAAAAAACATGAACAAAAATGAAACACGGGTGCCGGCCAGGTTCGGCCTCGAAACGCGGTTCGAAGTGCGACCGGCTTCGCCGGCGCCGTTTCGCGCCACGCAGGAAACCGAGTTCGAGCGGCTCAAAAGCCGTTTGCTCGCGCGGCAATTGGCCGAAGCGCCGACGCCGGAACTGAACCCTCCGTTGCGGCGCGCGGCCAACGACGCGGCGGCGCTGGCATGGGCGACACTTTACCCCTTGCTGGTGTTCCCGGTGCTGTTCGAGGAAAAAACCCAAGCTGCCCTCCGCCAGGCTGAACGCCAGGCGCGCATTTTCGAGAGCAGCCGCGAACTGCTCGCCGTATGAAATCGCGCCAGCTTGAAGTGGGGACACGGGCGTGTGCGGGGAGCCGTTGGCTCGAGCGAAATATCTGACGCTCGCGCCAACAGCTTCTCGCCGCGCCTTTTTTTGCATTGAATTCGCGTTTACGCCGGGCGTAGCGCGGGTTTTTAAGCAAGGTCTTGTGGGGACCGGGAACGTGGACAGTTTGTCTGCGTTCCCGGAATTTTTAAGTCACGTTTCCTCGACGCGCTGAATGCGCGCACCGAGCTTTCGCAGCTTCGCATCCATGCTTTCGTAGCCGCGATCCAAATGGTAAATGCGATTGACCTGCGTTGCGCCTTTGGCCGCCAGACCGGCAATCACCAGCGCCGCCGACGCGCGCAGGTCGCTCGCCATCACCGGCGCGCCGCTCAACGGTTTGCCGCCTTTGACAATTGCGCTCGGTCCCTCAATCTCGATGTCCGCGCCGAGCCGTGCCAGTTCGCTCACGTGCATGAAACGCGACTCAAAAATCCGCTCCGTGATGATGCTGATGCCCGGGGCGAGCGCGAACAGCGACATCATCTGCGCCTGCACGTCCGTTGGAAAACCGGAATAGGGCAGCGTTGTCACGTCCGCCGGCTTGAGCCGGCCGCTTCGATGCACAAGCAAATTTGCGCCACGCCGTTCCACCACCACGCCCGCTTCGTTCAATTTATCAGTCACCGCGCGCAGGTGATCCGCTCGCGCGCCCTTGAGCGTGACTTCGCCGTCTGTCGCGGCGGCGGCAATCGCGTAAGTTGCCGCTTCAATCCGGTCAGGAATGACTTCGTGCTTCGCGCCGTGCAACTTTTCGACGCCGGTAATCGTAATCGTTGGACTGCCCGCGCCCGAAATTTTTGCGCCCATCGCATTCAGGAAATTTGCCAGGTCCACCACTTCCGGTTCGCACGCCGCGCTTTCGATGACCGTCACGCCTTCGGCCAGCGTCGCCGCCATCATCACATTCGCCGTGCCCAGCACGGTCGAGCCCGCGCGTCCGCCGAGAAACATCGGCACGCCAGTGAGTTGTTTCGCCGCGGCACTGACATAACCGCCTTCAATCGTGATTTTCGCGCCGAGTGATTCGAAGCCTTTCAAGTGTAAATTGATGGGGCGTGCGCCGATGATGCAGCCGCCGGGCAGCGACACGCGCGCTTTTTTCAGACGGCCCAGCAGCGGCCCCATGATGCAAATCGAGCCGCGCATCTTGCGGACGAGTTCGTAATCGGCGTAGCCGCGGACTTTTTGCGCACGGACCGTCAGCGTGCCGCGCTCGAATTTCACCGTCGCGCCCAGCGATTTGAGGATGCGCGCCATGAACCGCGTGTCGCTGAGGTCGGGCACGCCCCGGATGATGCACGGCTCGCCGGTCAGCAACGCCGCCGCCATGATGGGCAGCGCGGCGTTTTTGCTGCCGCTGATGGTCACCTCGCCGTGCAGTGGCACGCCGCCTTTGATTAAAAAACTTTCCATGTGAAATTGGTTTATCCTCCTCGTTCTCGTCCTCGTTTTTCGATTACGATTACGAGGACGACGAGGAGGACGATTTGGTAATTAAAAATCTTTCGCGCTGACTGTAATCCTCCTTCACTGCTTCGACAATCCACTTTTCCGCTTCAAAAATTTTCCGGATGGCGTCGGCCTGGCCGTCGCCGAATTCCAGCATGATCTTTCCGCCCGGTTTCAGGAACGGTTTCGATTCCATTGCCAGCTTCCGGTAAAAATCCAGGCCGTCCGCGCCGCCGTCCAGCGCCGCGCGCGGATCAAAATCGCGTACTTCCGGCTGGAGCGTGGCGATTTCTGCGGATGGAATGTAAGGCGGATTGCTGATAATGAGGTCAAAGGAGCGCGGACAGCCTGTCCGCATGTTCGTATCACCCAACTCGCGGACAAGCTGTCCGCGCTCCGATTCATTTGCCAGTGCTACAAAACCGTCGCCCTGCAAAAACTGAATTTGTCCGGTGACGTTGTTTCGTGCGGCGTTTTCCTTCGCCAACGCCAGTGCGTCCGGCGAAACGTCCGTCGCCACGACTTTTGCGGACGGACATTTTACCGCGAGCGCGATGGCGATGCAGCCGGTGCCGGTGCCGAAATCCAAAACCCGGAGGGCGGAGCTCTGCGACGCCCCATTTTCGCTTTCCGTTGAGTTTGGGTCTCGCGGAGCTCGCCCCTCCGAAAGTTGGTGTAGAAACTGCCACCCGAGTTCGGCGAGCAGTTCGGTTTCGGGACGTGGGATGAGCGCGGCGCGGTTGACGGCGATTTCCAGTCCGCAAAACGAAGTTGAGCCGGTGATGTGCTGGAGCGGTTCGCGCTGGCCACGGCGCTTGATGAATTCGCGAAGGCCGTCCACTTCCGCCGGAGTGAGTGCGCGCTCGAAGTTTAGATACAATTTCATGCGCGGCAGCTTGAGCAGATGTGCGAGCAGGAGTTCGGTTTGCAGGCGCGGCGACTCGACGCCTTTTTTGGCGAGAAATTCCGTGCTCTTCTGGATCGCTTCGAGAACCGTCATGCGATGCTTCACTTATCGGCTGGCTCACACACTGTCCATGACGAACCGGAAATTATTTTTCTTCCACGCCTTTGAGGTAGGTAAAGATGAGTTCGGGCAGGTCGCGGCTGTAACCGCCTTCAAGCAGGCTGAACAGCGGCACGCCGAGCGCGCGCAGCGACTGGCCGAGCCAGTAAAAATCGTCCACCACCAGCACGCCCTGCACCAGCGGGTCGCGCACATAGGCGTCGAACCCGGCAGACACGGCGATCAGGTCGGGCTGGAATTTTTTCAAATCATCCAGTGCGCGGGCGAGCGCGGCACGGTAGTCCTGGCGCGGCAAGCCCGACTCGACGGGATAATTAAAACAGTTATTGCCGGCATTCGCGCTGCCGGTGCCGGGGTAACATGGAAACAGGTGAATGGAGAAAAACGCGGTGCCGGGCCGGTTGAGCAAAATGGCTTCGGTGCCGTTGCCGTGATGCACGTCGAAATCGAAAACAGCGACACGCTTTACGCCGGTGGCTGCGGCTTCGAGCACGGCGATGGCGATGTTGTTCAAGTAACAAAAGCCCATCGCCCGGTCGCGTGTGGCATGATGGCCGGGCGGTCGCATCAAACTGAAAACGCTTTCGCCATTGCGCGCGGCTGTCAGCGCGGTGAGTGCGGCGGCGGCGGATGCGCGGGCGAAACCGGCGATGTTTTCGTAAAACGGCGTGTCGGCATCGAAATCCTCCGGCTCGTTCAAGCGCGCAAGATGTTCAGCCGAATGGGCGCGGAGGATTTGCGCGTCACTCACCCGGCCCGGTTCGGCCCATTCGATGGGTAATTCGGTCTGGTTGCGCAGGAGTTCGAGTGTGGCGAGGATGCGCAGCGGGCGTTCGGGGTGGCCGGGATAGGAATAGCCGGCACAGCGCTCGTCGGTGATGATTTTCACGCGAAAAATTTAACCACGAATGAACACGAATGAACACGAATTTTGGTTTGGGGGGAACCCCCCCCGGCGAGCCATTCAAGTTTCGGCTCGCGAGGACGCTCG
>PMOA01000081.1:7401-7568 GCA_003161635.1 Limisphaerales bacterium | reverse complement strand
ATGAACTGCGACGGATCCGTCAAGCGCAACCGCGAACAGCGCATGAAGCAGTAGTCAATGAAGAGCGTATCGGTGTCGTCAGAGGCATGGGCAAAACCGTTCTGATGATAGGTTTGCATCGGACAGTTCATGAGGCAGACGTGGTTCGCGATCAGTTCCAGATCGCA
>PMOA01000081.1:0-7375 GCA_003161635.1 Limisphaerales bacterium | reverse complement strand
TTGAACTCGGGGAAACGGCGTTTGACCAGTTCCAGCAGAAAAGGGGTGGATACGGTGACCCGGCGCACGCCCATTTCACCCAGCTTGGCCAGCAGGGCTGTCACCCGTTTCTGCCAGGGGCGTGTCCATTCGCGATTGCCGAAACAGGCGCCGTTCAGGAGATAATTGAAGGCAATACCATGACGGTCGAGCAGGCGGATGTAACGCCGCAGATCCGCTTCCGAGAGCGGTGTCGCCAGGTAGCGGGGACGGCCACCGCTGACACCGTCGGTGGGGAACTTGCCGTAAACTTCATCGACCGGGTACGCGGCGAGCGCCGGAACCAGTTCCGGATCGTAGTTCGCCGCCAGTGAGAACCTGGCCGGTCGGGGGGTGGCACGAACGCCGGCCGGATCGGAGCCGGTTGTTTTCATAAAAAATTAATCCAGGTATGCACTTCATTCCCCTTCGATTTGGGAGGCGCTGGAATCGGGAGCGGCCGGCCGCTGGCCGCCGCGCCGCCTAGATCTGCGTTCCGTCTTTCGTCGTAATCGTGCTCATTGTTTTCCTCCTTTTTTATCGGCGGGGGTCGTCGACCTCTCCTGTCCGTCCAACGCTCCCGCTCAACTGCCCAGCCCGCCTAAGGGACAACCGAGGGAACCCAACCTGGGCGCTCCTGCGGAGATCAGCCCGGCGCGCAGCCGACTCTCTATTCCGTCGTTTTGCCGTCGAAGTGCTCGTTGTCGGCCTCCGCGTCTTCGCGGGTATGGTGGACGACGCCGTCCCGATGATTCGGGGGCGCATAGAGCGTATAGAGCTTCAGTGGAACACTGCCGGTATTGATGATGTTGTGATTCATCCCAGCCGGGACGATTACCGCGAAGCCCGCTCGGATCGCCGTCCGAACGCCATCGAGAACCGCCTCACCGGAACCCTCCTCCACGCGAAAGAACTGGTCGAGCTTGTGGACTTCCGCCCCGATCTCTTCCTTGGGCTTTAGCGCCATGACGACGAGCTGGCAGTGTTTTGCCGTGTAAAGCACCCGACGAAACTCGTCATTCTTGATGGCGAGACTCTCGATATCTTGCACAAATCCTTTCTGTTCTATTTGAGCATCCCCCGATTTTTCGTCCATATCCTTCATCCCCTTCATCATCGGGCACTGCGACATGGATTCCTTGCCCATCTGCATGTGCTGCATCATGTGCTTCATCATCTCCTCCTCCATCTTTGCCTTTCGCGCATCCATGGTGATCCGCTGCTCCACCATGTGCGTGATGACAGCGGCCATCAGGCCCATCTTCTTGTTCTCCGGCGCGCGGTTCATCTTGGTGAGCTGCTCGGTGAGTTGAGCGTCTTGAGCCTTCATGTCTTCCATCATTTTCTGTTTCTGTTCCTTCATTTCCTGGCAGCGTTCCATCATTTTGGCCTCCGTCATGTTTTTCCCCTCCGCAGGCTCGGCGGATCGCGCTTGGACTGGAGACCAAATGGCCAGGGCCAGGGCCAATGCGAGGCTTGAACGGATAACGAGGTTCGTATTCATTTGGTTTTTCATGTTCTACTGCTTTCTTTTTTGTTTTTGTTCGCTGTTGGCGTCCGGCTGACAGCGTGTTTGAGAAATCAGTTTCGCCGCAATCGGCACGGGTGCCAACACTCAAATTGCGCCGGCGGGGGCGGCTTCGCTATGGGGTACAACCCTACCGTGAATTATGGGGGGACCCCGCCCGCCGAAAGAATGGCCAGCGGGAGGCGTTCATTTTCTTGATATGTTGCCGGGGCATGCACTGAGGTCCGCGCTAATCTGGTTGAGTCCTGATCGAGTTCGTCGCCGATGATTTTGTTTTCGACAGCAACATCACGAACACTTCGTGGTAGAGGTTCTCCATATCCTCACTCACGCCTGCCAGCGCACGGGCACGTTCGGGTTGAGGCTCGTTTTCGCCGGTGACTTTCGCCAGGTGCCAGGCATAACTCAACGCCTCGGTCTGGGTCAAAAGCAAGGTCAGCTCAAATTCGTCGCCGGTCTGACTCAATAATTCTTTCTGTTTGGTGGACGCAATCGAATCGCGCGTGCTTGCCTCCCCGGGTGGAAGCCGGATGTCGTCCAGCTTGATCGAAGGATCGTGCCGGGCAAATTCCTCCAGCAGTTTCGCTCCGGTTGCGGAATTAGCGGCAATTTCCTTGATCAGGTTCTTAACATCGGAATGTTCCCGCTTGATGAAGCGCAGGATGCTGACGTCCTTTTGTTCGTCCAGGAGTTGATGGAGCAAACTGTAGCCATTGTTTCGCGTCGAAGCACTGCTCCCGGACGGAGACCTGGCCTTTGGCGATTGACAGCCGGTCAGAACGCAAGCGACCGATAACATCGCCGCCAGCAACGGGAGGATGATCTTCGTACTCATAAAATAGACGTCCTGACTGCCAGTGGCACCAAGAGAACAGAATTGAAGTCGCCATAAGGATTGGCCACGCGTTGAGATGCCCGGGGATCCTCGCTCCACCGGCCATCCACGACGAAGCGATATTCATACTGGCCGGACCTGAGCATCAAGCGGACAACCCATTCTCCGGCGCCCGTGTTTTTCAGCGGCGTGGCATCCGGGCGCCAGCCATTGAAATTACCGGCCACATTCACTTCCCTGACTTCCGGAGCGAAAAACGTGAGAATAATTTCCTGTTCCTCCAATGCGGGGAACCGCTCCGAAACCGGCTGAATTGGCGGTTGTGGATTGACCTTTCCGGCAGCGCTCTCCGGTATCTTTTTGGGTTTGAGTGGGGCTTCGACAGTTTCAAGGCCAACCCGCTCAAAACCCGTCGTGGGAATTCTGTTTTCCCGACTCACGCGTGAATTTTTCATTTTAAATCCTTTCCTTAATATTATTAGTGGCAGCGCTTGCCCGGTTATATGCCACTGAATCGGTCTCCTCCAGCCCTTGCCGCCATATGAAAACGGATCATTTGAATTGAAATTTGGAACTAGTCCTGGCGACCGAAGGTGGTATCCAGTGACTTCAGGTTGCGGGCATTTTGGAGCGCCTTCGGGTCCAACCGTGGACGTCGCAAAATCCAGCGAGGGGCGACCGCTCGTTCTTCCTCCGGACGGTTCATGATCAAAGCGGCGCAAAGTATTTGCTTTTTAAGCCACCAGACGCTGAGCTGCTTTTGATTCATATTGCCGCGATAAACTACCTGGTCGTGGCCATTCGCATCGCCCCAAAATTCATAAGAGAGGTCAAAAACATCCGAGAAGAAATAAGGAACGTGGATAAACGGCTGAAGTTGTCCCATCATGTTGCGCATCGCCACCCGCCCCTGCTCCACAGCGTTGTCCCAGTGCTCCACCCGCATGCGGCGATGGAAAATTTGATCGGGGTAGTTGGCGATATCACCAGCAGCCCATACGCCCGGCACACTGGTCTCAAGGAATTTATTGACCTTGATGCCGCCGTCCGTGTCCAGCGGTGTCCGGTGAAACAGTTCCACGGTCGGGGTCACTCCAATTCCCGCCACGACAAAGTCTGTGGGCACTTGATTTCCCGATGCCAATACGATCTGGCACCCGTGATTCTTATGCGTCAAGGCAACCACCTTGTCGCTTTTCATAAAGGTGATGCCATGCCCGGCAAATTGGCGCTCAAAGAAAGTTGAAACCGGAGGTGTGAACAACCGTTTCCAAACACGATCGTCAGGAAAGACCATGGTCGTGCGCACTCCGTGGCTTGCCAGAACGGAGGCAACCTCCATTCCAATAAAGCCTGATCCGATCACCACGGCCCGCTTTCCTCGTTTGATCTGTGCCCGGATGGCCTGCGAGTCTTTCATCTGCCGCAGATAAAAGACCTCGGACCGGTTGGTTCCCGGCACTTTTAACCGTCGAACCGACGAACCCGTTGCGATGAGCAATTGCTCAAAGCCAATCACTTTGCCCGAAGCGCTCTGGAGACGGCGGCGGCGAAAGTCCACTTTCCTTACCGGGCAGTTGCGGAAGACAGCGATGCCATGTTTGCGATAAAAGGCGCCGTCAGAAATCTGGATGTCGCTGGCTTCTTCCTTGCCGGCCAGAAAACCCTTCGACAAAGGCGGGCGCTCATAGGGAAGCGCATTTTCCGCCGTGACGATTGCCAGCTCCCCCTTTTTGCCGCTCTGGGCGACGAACTCCTTGGCGGCGTATCCGGCAACCACGCCCCCGCCCAAGATGACGATCGGAAAGGATTTCATGGCTTTGGAGCGAAGCTGCGTTTCACTTTGTTAATTAGTTATCTGCCGGAAGCACTGACAAGCGCTACTACTTCGCAATTTGCAAGCCTTGCTCCTTCCAAGACTCGAAGCCGCCGTCCATTTCCATGACGGAATAACCCTTCGCGGCGAACTGCCTCGCGGCGTGGGCGCCCATATGACAGTTTTGGGCATAGCAGTATACGATGTTCATAGTATCCCGGCGCAGACCGGCCAGGGTGCTCCATTTTTCCTGGGGAAGACTGATCGCTCCGGGGACATGGCCCTTCTTGAAATCTTTAGACTCCCGCACGTCGATGATGGCCACATCCTCTCCTTTCTCAATCTGGTGGCTTATTTCGACGGGTCCCGTCGTGAAAGCCATTTTGTCCGCGAAGAATTGCTTCGCTTTGGCCGCGTTGCTCTTGATTGCTTTAGTCATAACGATTTGCTCTTTCTACAGTTTGGTTTCAGTGTTCATGTTGTGATCCTCGCTTTCGGGCGGGACGCCAAGGGTTCAGTTCGCCATGCCGCTTCGCTTTTTTTCTCATAATCATCGAAGGCTTTGACCAGGCCGGCGAACACTTCCGCCGAAGTCTCGAATATCGCCCGGGCCTTCGGCTCCGTGACTTTTCCAACGTCTTCGCGCAGATGATCGATTAGCTGACGTACCTGAGCTTTAATTTTCCGCAACTGCCGGTATGGCGTTCGCAACCAAGGGCGTGATCGTACCGAAGACCGCTATTTCTTCATGGCCGTGATGCGCTTCAAATGCCCGTCCACAACCGGAATGGATTTATCCACGAAACTCTTGATATCCGCGTCTTTCGTTTCGGCAGATTCGGCTTTGAATTCCTTGGCATCCATTTTGTGGTCTTTTATCATGCCACCGATATAGGCATCGTCGAATTCCGAACCCGTCAGGGCCGCCATTTTATCCACCATCCTCTGATGCTTTGCATCCAGGCTGTCGGGTAAAGTCACGTCCTTTTGCGCGGCCAACGCTTTCAGGTCACCATTGATGGCCGTATGGTCCTTCACCATCATCTGACCGAACGCCTTGACATCGTCGCGCATCCCTTTCTGGGCAGCCATTTCGCCCAGTTTCACCTCAGTCATGCCGCCTTGGGCGGCCGCCAGTATAAAGTCTTTGTCGGCCGTGGAGACCGTCGTTGCCGCGTTTGCACGGGGAACTGCGATGAGGAGTCCCACCGCCACCAGAGTCATGCCCAGTGTGGCTGATGCTGAGTTGGAAATGAGTTTCAAAAACCGCGTCTTGTCTTGTTCCACCGCGTGCTTTGATCCTGTATTGGTATTCATAAGTGATTGCTTGGTTAATGTTGGTTTGGTTTTGGTTTTGGTTTGGAATCTGCGTCGATCACGACATAAAAAACTTGGAGAGGACCTCATCGCATTGCCGGGCCAGTGAGAAATCTTTTTCGGTGATTCCGCCTTCGTCATGCGTGGTAAGCGTCAACGTCACCTTGTTAAAACGAATATCAATATCCGGATGGTGATTGATTTTTTGAGCTTTCCTGGCGATCCGGTTGACAAAAGCGATGCTTTTTAAGAATCCCTCAAACTTGAATGTTCGAAGAATTGTTTGAGCGCGTTTCGACCAGTTCGGGACGGCTTTTAAGTGAAGGCTGACTTGTTTGGTGGTTAAGGCTGGCATAATTTTAATTAGTTTTTCTTCCGGCCGGAGCCGCTCTTTTTGCCGCCGCCGGTGAGTTTGTTGACGGTAGCCCAGGCCCGTGCTTCCGCAGTTTTCGTGCTGACACCCTTTTTCTCGTAGCCGACTTCGATGTGTTCCGCCTGACGCTTCTGTTTGTCAGTGTAGCTGGATTTATCGCCTTGGGGCATTGGTGGTTCTTTCTTTCGGGCGGGACGCCAGCGGTTCAGCTCGCCATGCCGCTTCGCTTTTTTTCTCATAATCGTCGAAGGCTTTGACCAGGCCAGCGAGCACTTCCGCCGAAGTCTCGAATAGCGCCTGGGCCTTCGGCTCCGTGACTTTTCCAATGTCTTCGCGCAGATGCTTGATGAGCTGACGCATCTGAACTTTGATTTTCTGCGTGTGGTGAATAGGGTTATTCTCGGAAGAAGGTTTCATACAAGTGGCGCCTTCCTTGAGGCATGGTTGTTCTTCACTTGTTCGACCATTTTTTGTCGGCAGGCTTTTTTGCGGGAGGCACGTTGATGTCCAGCGCAGCGCTCAAATCAATTTCATGCTCCTGCTCCTGCACGATGATCGCGCGCAAGGTCTCGCTTAACGCAAATTCGCCCATCGCCTCGGCCTGCCGGATGCGCTCGCGATAACGCCCCACCGTTTCCCGTTCGTTCTCCAGATCCGCGCGCAGCATTGCGACCGGGTCACTTGAAGTTTTAACCGGCTTGGGCGTCACGCCCGGCATGCCGCCCAGATAATCAATCTGTTTGGCAATTTTTATGGCATGCGCCAGTTCTTCCCCGGCATGCGCTTCCAACTCCCGCGCAATGTCTGTGTACGCGGCACCCTTCAGCACCTGGCTGTACACGATGTAGGCAATGATCGCCTGGTATTCCCCCGCCAGATCCTCGTTCAGCAGTTGGATCATCTGTTCGCGAGTGATATTCAATCCTGATTTCATTTCTTCTTCAGCCATAATATATTTTAAGTTAGCAGCCGGCTTTCACACCCGGCTGCGTTGGTATTGTGTCCATGCGAGCCAATGGCCCGCCCGCGCTCAGTCTTCCACGGTGAAGCCGACTTTGATGGTCACCTGCCAGTGATCCACCTTTCCCTTGTTGATATTGCCGCGCGTTTCGGCCACCTGGAACCAGCACAGGTTCTTGATGGTTTTGTGCGCGCGTTTAATGGCCTTATCAACGGCGTCCTCGATGGAAGTGGTCGAGGTGCCGGTGAGTTCGATGAGTTTGTAGACGTGGTCTTTCATGTTCGGTTTTTCCGGTATTCACGCATCCGCAGCCTTGGAATGTCCGCTTATTTGCAGCCGCAGGTGGAGCAGGATTCCTTGATCGCTTTTTCGACCGCTTCGCGGGTTTCGCCCGTGCGCTTCTGAATCCGGCCAACCAGTTCTTCCTGCTTGCCTTCGGCGTATTGCAGATCGTCATCCGTGAGTTTGGCCCATTTTTGTTTCAGCTTGCCCTTGGTGATGTTCCAGTCGCCTTTGATTTCGAGTGT
>PMOA01000034.1 GCA_003161635.1 Limisphaerales bacterium | reverse complement strand
GCGCCGTTCGCCAGCGGCTCGAACCCGCCCGATGCGATGGTGGTCATTCCCTGCACGATGGGCACGATGGGCCGCATCGCGCACGGCTACAGCGAGGACGTTTTGCTGCGCGCGGCGGACGTGGTGTTGAAGGAGCGGAAAAAACTGATTCTCGTTCCGCGCGAAACGCCGCTCAGTCTGGTGCATGTCAAAAACATGGAACTGCTGCTGCTGGCGGGCGCGGTGATTCTGCCGGCGAACCCGGGTTTTTACGCCGGCCCGAAAACAATTCAGGATGTCGTGGACACCGTCGTGGCTCGCGTACTCGACCATCTCGGCGTGGCGAACAAACTCGCGCCGCGCTGGAACGAGGAAAAGGAATGAAATGAAAAAGGGGAAACATCGAACATCGAACATCAAACATCGAACATCGAACGATTCGGACGATGGTCGGTGGACGCTCCATGAAGATGCGGCGGGCGGGCGAAAGTACGACTTGGAAGAACGACTGCTGGAATTTGCTTCGGCAGTGATTGATTTGTCGGAAAAACTTCCGAACTCGCGTGCAGGAAATCACATTGCGGGACAGATTTTGCGCTCTGGCACGTCGCCGTATCCCAATCACGGCGAGGCGGAATCAACCGAGTCGCGCGACGATTTCATCCATAAGCTGAAGATTTGCCTGAAGGAACTTCGGGAAACGCGTCGCTGGGCGCGGCTGATTCAGCACAAGCACTGGACACAAAATGATTCAACCTTGCTCTTTGTCTTGAGCGAGTCGGACGAGTTGATCCGAATTTTCATGTCCAGCATCAAGACCACGCGACAAAATGTGCTGGCTCAAAAGCGAAAAACTTCGGCGTCGGTCACCTATCCATCCGGCGAAGCCGGCTGACCATTCGATGTTCGGCGTTCAATGTTCATTGTTCGATGTTTTCCTTAATTAAAAAATGGGCTTCCTTCGTCCGGTTCAGCCACACCGTCTTCGCCCTGCCCTTCGCGCTGGCGGCCATGGCCGTCGCCGCGCGCGATAATCGCGGCTGGCCGGGTTGGCGGACGTTTGGACTGGTTCTCGCAGCGATGGTCTGCGCGCGAACGTGCGCGATGGCATTCAACCGCATCGTAGACCGCAAGTCCGACGCGCTGAATCCGCGGACCGCCGGCCGCCATCTGCCCACCGGACAAATTTCACTGGCGGGGGCAATTGCACTTTGTGTTTTGTCAGGGGCAGGATTGGTTGCCGCCAGCCATTTTCTCAATCCGCTGTGCTTTTATCTTTCGCCGGTCGCGCTCGTGGTGATTTGTTTTTATTCGCTGACGAAGCGGTTCACGGATTACACGCATGTTTTTCTTGGCCTCGCGCTTGCGCTCGCGCCGGTGGGCGCGTGGCTGGCGGTAAAAGGAGAGAATGTTTCGACGCTGGAAATTTTGCAAATGCTCACGCTCGCAGCAGCCGTCGTGTTGTGGCTGGTGGGCTTCGACATCATTTACGCGTTGCAGGACTACGAATTCGACAAAGCGCACGGCCTGCACTCACTCGTTGTGGCGTGGGGGCAAAAAAACGCGCTGGCCGCCGCGTTTCTGGCGCACATGGTCATGTGCGGGCTGCTGCTCGCGTTCGGCCTGCTCTGCCGGTTCCGCCTCGCGTATCTCCTCGGCTGGATGATCATCGTCGGCTGCCTGGTGCTGGAACATTGGATCGCCCGCCGCCGCAGTTTGAACTGGATCAATCTCGCGTTCTTCCGACTCAACGCCGTCGTCAGCGCGGTTTTTTTAATCGTGACAGTGGCGGAAGTGGTGTTTCAGGGCGGATTCAAGCTGCGGTGATGAATGAGGAACATCCAACATCCAACATCCAACATCGAACAACCAACATCCAACTTCCAATGAATTGCCACCAAGCGAAGCTATTGGATGTTCGGCGTTGAATGTTGGTTGTTGGATGTTTTCCCAGTTTCCCGTGTAACATTTTTCGGGATTCGCTTCTGAATTGTGTGTATGAGTGGCACCAAAGTGACGCCGTCAGAGACTCCGAAATGTCCGCAATGCGGCACACCGCTGCCGGTCGGCGCGCTCGCCGGGCTTTGCCCCGCCTGCCTCCTGAAACAGGGCGCCGCCGCCGAAACCGCCACGGGCGGGCAGGCGCCACCGTTCCAGCCGCCGCCGGTGGCCGAACTCGCGCTGTTGTTCCCGCAGCTCGAAATCCTTGAACTCATCGGCAAGGGCGGCATGGGCGCGGTTTACAAGGCGCGGCAAAAGGAACTGGACCGCATCGTCGCGCTCAAAATTCTTCCACCCGGCATCGGCCGTGACGCCGCGTTCGCCGGACGCTTCGCGCGCGAAGCCAAGGCGCTCGCGAAGCTGAATCATCCCGGCATTGTCACGCTCTACGAGTTCGGCCAGGTGCAAAGTAGCGCAGGCGTCTCGCCTGCATCCGGCTCTCAACCCTCCACCCTCAACGCTCAACCACTTTACTTCTTCCTGATGGAATTCGTGGACGGCGTGAACCTGCGTCAATTGTTGCATGCCGGTCGCATCGCGCCGCGTGAGGCGCTGGCCATCGTCCCGCAAATCTGCGACGCGCTCCAGTTTGCCCACGACCAGGGCATCGTCCATCGCGACATCAAGCCGGAAAACATCCTGCTCGACCGCCGCGGCCACGTGAAGGTGGCGGATTTTGGTCTGGCCAAACTGGTCCAGCTAGATGGTAGGGCCGAGCTACCGCTCGGCCAGGACGCGCAGCAGCGCGCCCCTACCGACGATGCGCTGACCGGCGCGGGCAAAGTCATGGGCACGCCGAATTACATGGCGCCGGAGCAGATAGAGCATCCCAACGACGTGGACCATCGCGCGGACATTTACGCGCTGGGCGTGGTGTTTTACCAGATGCTCACCGGCGAACTGCCCGGCAAACCAATTGTGCCGCCGTCGTCCCGCACGCACGGGATGCAAATTGATGTGCGTCTCGATGAAGTCGTGCTGCGCGCGTTGGAAAAGAAACCTGAACTCCGTTTTCAGCAGGTCAGCGTGCTCAAGACGCAGGTGGAAACCATCGCGGGAACGCCACTCCCGCAAGTTGCGGCAAACGCAGCCGGCAAAACCGACACCGGCACCCCGTTGTTTCCCCCTTCCTTTGGGTTAACCTTCACTTCCCGGGTCGCTCTCAACGTTGCGCGCACCGGATGGGTCCTGGGTTGTCTGGCCGCCTTGGGCTTCATTTCGGGCTTGAAATGGATGTTCGGTTTCTCAGGCTTCTTTGGACTCATCGGTTTGGCCGTTCTAATCGAATTAATTTATCGAGCTAATCGTGGCGGACTCGGGGAAAGTCAAATTCCCGGGTTCGAAAGGGTTGCGAGCAACCCGCCGCGCTTCTCGCGTATGGCCATCTTGGGTGCGGCATGGACCCCGTTTTTCCTCGCCGCCATGCTTTCCATTACTCTCGGTCAGGAGCAGTTTCCACAGGCCTATGGCAGCCTGTCCCGGTTGTTGCTCTTTCTGGGGCTGGCCGCGCCGTTGAGTACGACGATCCTCGGTTGGTTGGCGGCCGCACAAATCCGTCGTTCCGCCGGCGGGCTTCACGGGCTGGAACTGGCGGTGTTCGACGGATTGTTTTTTCCATTGCTCGGATTGGATGTGTTGATCGGCACCTTGTGGTTGGCGCTGGCAAAAACCGCAGCAAAGTGGAGAGGGCTCAATGGCTCGCTGTTTGTCAATCTATGGGACTTTGCGTTTTGGATATTGCTCCTGATCGTGATTTGTGCGGCCGTTGATTTCCTGATTGTCCGCCGGATCTGGCGCGGGGCGAATCCGCCGCCCGAAGGCATGGGTGCTTCAGCCAAATCCCGGTGGACAAGAGGCGTCTGGCAGGCTTCTGTGTTCGGGATACTGGCGCTGGGTGTCATCAGTTTTACCACGGCGTCCCTGGTTTTGTGCGCCCGGAATGTGGACAACGTGAATCTGCCGTTTGTGGATGACTCGCAGGCGATCGGCCAATGGACCAGTGTTGATTTCGTCGGAGCACCGGAAAATTTCAAGCCCGGCTCGCGGTTCTGCCAGTTTGATTTGCCCGTCTTTCAAAAGTTCACCGTGTTGCCCGGCGGCAGGACGAGCTATCGGTGGCTCACCTGGACCAGGGGAGTGATCATCAACCAAGGCGAAAGAACGGCGGCCAGTTATGAAATCAGGAACATCGGCGGTACCAACTTCATGTTCGTGGAATGGAAGAACGGCGACTATATTCTCTTTCATTCAAAGCCCGGATTATATGTGTTGCGCCGGAACGGAGAGGCCATCCCCGACTTTTACATCGGCCAGACTTCTTTCCCCAAGGGAGATTTTATTGCCATCACCTCCGTGAAACGATCCACCAACCGGATGGTCGTCAAAGGCCATTACAACCTGGTCAGCCATGATCAGGCGACGCTGGCCCTTTACATCACTTCGACAAACAGAAATGTTCCCGAAGACTCACAACAGCGGATGCAGATTTCTAAAGGCCGGGGCGATTTTGAATTGACTCATCGTCACCTTGTTCCGGGGTGGCCACACGTATCAATGTATGCCGATGGTGGTTCGTTCGCCGTAGTCTATTTTGGAACCAGAGCTGAAGCTCTCGAAGAAAGCAAACTTCCGAATGGATACAGTCTGGCGACCGGTGATGCTTCACAACTGACCCGAGATGGTTGGCAACTTTGGCAAGCGCAGAAGTTGAATGAAGCCGCGGCGAAGTTTCAGCAAGCCATTCAACTCGCGCCGGACGACGCCAACGCTTGGAACGGGCTCGGTTGGGCGACTTTCAATGCTGGCAAATCGTCGGAAGCCGAGAAAACCTTTCAAAAGGCCATTTCGCTTGACCCCAACCAGCCGGGTGCGCTGAACGGGCTGGGACAGATTTATTTGTCACAAGGAAAATATGATGAAGCGGAAAAGTATTTGCTCAAGGCCGCGCCCCAGGCCCCGGCAGCGTGGTACGGATTGGCGCGGCTTTATTTGCTCCAGGAAAATTTCGAGCAGGCGGAACGCTGGGCCCAAAACCTGGTTGATTCCGGCCAGGCCGATGACGGGGCGCGCCAGATGCTCAAGGCAGCGAAGGAGAAACATCTCAACGAAGGATTGCGGCTGATGCTAGAACCGCATGCAAATCCCAACAACTCGCAGGGGCAATCCGCCGTCAGCGACGCGGAAGCGCGCGCGCCAATGGCCGGGACTTCGCTCCAACCCGCACCCACCCAGGGCGCAACGCACTTCACCAGTCGCCTCACCCGTATTATAACGCCGGCTTCGTTTTCAGCCGGCAGCAACTCCACCGCCGGCTCCATCGACCCTGCCACTGGTCTGCCAATCACTCCCGGCACGACGGGCACTGTGATTGACCCTGCCACTGGTCTGCCAATTACTCCCGGCGACACCGGAGCCGTTGACCCCGCCACCGGGCTTCCGGTCGTCACCACCGGCACAGCCGCTTTGCCTTCGACCAATGCAACTGCCACCGCATTGCCGGCGATCCAGACCTGGCTGGGCTTGGTGGACGGCGGACAATATGCCGAGAGCTGGCAGCAGGCGTCGGAAAGTTTTCACACCATGGTGACGCAGGACGACTGGGTGGATAAATCGGAGAGTGTCCGCAAGCCGCTGGGGAAATTGCTGTCCCGCAAAGTGGAAAAAGCGGAGCCAAACGGTTCGTATTTCGTCGCGAAATTCGACAGTTCGTTCGAAGAATTGAAGGCCGCGTCCGAGACGGTCACGTTTGTATTGGAAACGAACGGCCAATGGCGGGCAGTGGCCTATCTCATCGTCCCCCGCGGCATCACCAACAACGCGGCGATCGAGCCGGCGCAAGCCTGGTTGCGGGATATTGACAATGGCAACTACGCGCAAAGCTGGACCAATGCCGCGGCGTATTTTCAACAGGCGATCACTTCGGAAAAATTGGCGGAGTCATTGCAACAGGCCCGCAAACCATTGGGATTACTGGTTTCCCGAAAAGTAAAGTCGGCGCAGGAACTGACGTCGCTTCCGGGCGCACCGGACGGCCGCTACATCGTCATGCAGTTTGAAACTTCCTTCGCCAACAAGAAATCCGCGGTGGAAACCGTCACGTTCATGCTGGAAAAAGATGGCCAATGGCGGGCGGCAGGGTATTTCATCAATTGATTTGATCAACCAAAACCATCAACCAACGAATTCCTATGAAAGGTCCTGTGCTGGTCGTGTTTGTCATCGTGATAATCCTCCTGGCGATCTGGGACGGGATATGGAAACTGATTGCCCTGTGGAAGAGTGCGCGCCACAACCAATTGGCGTGGTTTATCTGCCTCGCCATCTTCAACACGGCGGGGATATTGCCCATTCTCTATATTTTGTGCTTCCAGAAAACCGTGCCACGAGCCCTGTCTCCGCCGCCCAAAATTTGAGCCACTTGGAAACATGAACGACACGCCCATTTACATTTCAAAGCGGACAGGCAAAGGCCTGTGGCAGGAGTATCGCATCTACCGCGACCGGCTTGAACTGCAATCCTGGCTTCTTTTCCACACCGTTGTGGTGCCGGCAAACGGAATTCAGGCCATCGAAGCGCGCCCGCCGGGTGCGATCTGGGGCGTGAAGCTGGACAATTGCAACTTCTGTCGCCACGTTTTGCTGATAAAAAAATCCGGCCTGTTCAAACGCATCGGTTTTTCTCCGGACGACCCGGAAAAATTCGTGGCCGTGTGCCAGTCCATCCTGCCGGGAACTGCTTGACTTCCGAAGCATCCACGCCGTCCACGGGCGCGCCGGGCGATATCTTCGCCACGACGCACTGGACGGTCGTGCTCGAGGCGGGCAAACGCTCCACGCCGCAATCCGACCGCGCGCTGGAGGAACTGTGCCGCACCTACTGGTTCCCGCTCTACGCCTACGTCCGCCGGCGCGGTCACACGAAGGAAGACGCCGAGGATTTGACGCAGACCTTCTTCGCGCGCTTTCTCGAAAAAAATTATCTCGCAGGCCTGAGCGCCGAGCGCGGCCGCTTCCGCGCTTTCCTGCTCGCGTCGTTGAAGCATTTTCTCGCCAACGAATGGGACAAATCGCGCCGCCAGAAACGTGGCGGCAATATTACGCACCTTTCGCTCGACTGGCAGACCGCCGACACCCAATTTCAAATCGCCGCCACCGCCGAGCCGAGTCCCGACAAGGCGTTTGACCGCGAGTGGGCGCTGGCCTTGCTCGCCAAGGTCATCGAACGGCTACAGGCCGAGTGCGAGGCGGACGGTCGGGGGAAACAGTTCGCGGAACTGAAAGTTTTCCTCACCGCCGGCAAGGGCGCATTGTCCCATGCCGACGCCGCAAAAACGCTGGGCATGGACGAGGGCGCGGTCCGCGTGGCGGTGCACCGGTTGCGGAAACGTTACCGGCAACTGCTCCGTGACGAAATTGCGCAAACCCTGGCTGATTCGGCAGACGTGGATGAAGAGATGCGCGCGCTGTTCGGAGCGTTTAGCGGGTAGCGTGGACATTCTTGTCCGCGAGTTCACGGGACATTCCTGTCCCGTGTTTCTACGGTGGCATTGGCGACTCGAAAGTCGCCAGAACCGGCAGACAGGAATGTCCGCCCTACAAAGCAACGCATTTGCGTTGCCGCGCAAAAGGTGCTTTAATATGCGGACGAATGAATTTCTTCGTTCAACGCAGCGGGTTGCGCGACCTTTATGACAAGGTGGCCGCCGGTGAGCGCATTTCCGAGGCCGATGCACTACGGCTGTTTGAATCGAAGGATTTGAACGCCGTCGGCGCCATCGCCGATTTTGCGCGCCAGAAAAAGGTGGGCAACCGCGCCAGCTACATCATCAACCGCTACATCAACTACTCGAACTACTGCATCCTGTCGTGCCAATTCTGCTCGTTCGCGCGCAAGAAACGCGATGCCGACGGCTTCGAGCTCACTACCGAACAAATCGTTGCCAAGGCGCGGGAAGCCTTGAAGCTCGGCATCACCGAACTGCACATCGTCGGCGGACTGCATCCGTCCCTGCCGTTCAGTTATTACACCGACATGCTCAAGGCGCTCCGCGCGCTCGACCCTGATGGTAGGGCCGCGCTGCCGCGCGGCCAGGACGAGCAGCAGCTCGTCCCTACCACGCGATTGCATCTTAAATGCTTCACGGCCATTGAAATTTTGCACCTGGCCTGGCTCGCAAAGAAATCCGTCGAACAAACTTTGGTTGAACTGAAGGCCGCCGGGCTCGATTCGCTCACCGGCGGCGGCGCGGAAATCTTTCGACCGGAAGTCCGCTCGGCCATCGCCAAAGGCAAGGAATCTGCTGAGGAATATCTGGACGTGCATCGCACGTGGCACAAGCTGGGCGGGCGCAGCACATGCACGATGCTCTACGGCCACGTCGAATCGCTGGCCGACCGCGTGGACCATCTGCGGCAGTTGCGCGCGTTGCAGGACGAGACGCATGGGTTTGTGGGCTTCGTGCCGCTGCCGTACCAGCCGGAGGACAACGACATTCCGGTGGAAAAACCGCCGACCGGTTTCGACGCGTTGCGCACCATTGCCGTGAGCCGCATCTACCTCGACAACTTCGGCCACATCACCGCGTATTGGGTGGGCATGGGGCTGAAACTTGCGCAAGTCGCGTTGAGCTACGGCGCGGATGATTTGCACGGCACCATCATCGAGGAACATATCTTCCACATGGCCGGCGCGACGTCGCCGCAATTGCAGACCGAAGCGGAAATGATCAAAGCCATCCGCGAAGCCGGCCGCACGCCGGTGCAACGGAACACCTTCTACGAGCCGATCAAAATCCTTGCGGACGCTAACCAAGCCAATGAAAACGAGCCGGAAAATTCTACGCGCTCGAAAGTGTTGGAAGATAATTTGGCAACCGCGTGAGTGAAGAACCCATTTCTCCAAAGAAGAAGTTTGAGCCGATTGTCGGCGAAGGATTTGTAATTAAACCTTCCAAGAGCCGAGCCGACAAAAAACGCGAACTTCACAAACTCATTTTAGCTCATTCAGACGTCCATGCAGCACACAAGGCATGTGAACATTTCCTTTCAATTTTTGGTAACCACCCACAAAAGAATCGAAGCAATTATGCCGGCATGGACAATCCGCTGTTTCAGCCGCTGATCGAAGCCATTGTGATTTCCTATGCTCGGCCATTCACACCCAACGAAAGTCTTGGAGAACTTAAGAAGGAGTGGAACAAGTTTGCAAACCAACGTTTGCAAGAGACTCACCGTTTGATTTTGCAGGCTAGGAATGAACTAATTGCACATAGCGACAGATATGTTCGCAAAGCGCAAATTGTTCCGCCCGGAGATTCAAAGCTTCCGGGTTTTAAGTCGGTTAGCGTCGGATATGCAATCAAAGAGTATTCTTTTACGATCAAACAGGTGGAAACTTTTTATCAGACCAGCGGAGACTTAGCGCAACGTTTGCACAAAGCGGTGGTGCGACTAATCGAAGAATTATATGAGGGGATGGATTTGCCAGTGAAACCATTCGATCTTAAGTCAGACAATGAAGGGCTATGACTTCCGTGCGCGCCGTCGCCGATTCGCGTGGGAGCGGCGGACAGAGGACTGACCCGCCCTACCTTTGCGCCTTTGCGTTAATCCGTGAAATTCGTGTCAAAGATTGCCGTCGCCAAAATCGCGAATTCCCCCCCCAATAGCCGGCTGATTTCCATCCGTCGCTCCGCGACTTGGCGTCTTTGCAGTGCTAT
>PMOA01000023.1:199-58363 GCA_003161635.1 Limisphaerales bacterium | reverse complement strand
CCGCCCTTTCCACTCGCCCGTGCAAATCAACATTGAGAGCAGATGAATGGACGCTTTCCGGCTCGCTGCGCTCGTCCCCACCGGAAAGCGAAACCGACACCCCACCCCCTTGGCTTACGGTTTCTTTTCGGGTTTCCCCAAGTGGAGGAAGGACAGGATTCATTTCCCACCCCCCTGTGCAGAATTGACAATGGCGAGAATCGCCGCCTTGAGTGGCGCAGAAAGTTTAGCCCAGGCACTGACAACTTGTGCCAGTTGAGGACAGGCAGCGACTTTGGCTTGTGTGCCTAGTTGTGTGCCTGTGTCAGAATTCCCTTGTGAAATATGGCGGAGAGAGGGGGATTCGAACCCCCGATACCTTTTGGATATTCACGCTTTCCAGGCGTGCGCATTAAACCACTCTGCCATCTCTCCGCCGGGACCGGCACTTTGGCCAACCGCGCCGCGCCACGCAACCATTTTTCAACGCACCCATCCCCGGTGAAACTCGACACTGTTCTTAAACTGGGGACTGGAAAGTCCCCGGAACTCGCGGACAAGAATGTCCACGCACGTAGCGCAGGCTTTCCAGTCGCCAGTGACCCGAGTCCAGGTATTCATTTCAAAAACAGTGCGAAGTTGCACATCTTCCCCGCGACTTGCCGCCGCCCCGCCGGTCAGGTAAAATCCCCGCGATGAAAAAACATAAAACATCTGATCTCTTGCGTCCCTATTCCAGCATCGTCTTTGACGGTCCCGAACGCGCCGCCGCCCGTTCCATGCTTTATCCGGTCGGTTTCAAGCCGGAAGATTTCAAAAAACCGCTCATCGGCGTCGCTTCCACCTGGGGAAACGTCACCCCCTGCAACATGCACATAGACAAACTCGCGCTCGAATCTGAGAAGGGCGCGAATGAAGCCGGCGGCAAGGCGATCGTCTTCAACACCATCACCATTTCCGACGGCATTTCCATGGGCAGCGAAGGCATGAAATACTCGCTCGTCTCCCGCGAAGTCATCGCCGATTCCATCGAAACCGTCGTGGGCTGCGCGGGCATGGACGGCTTCGTGGCCATCGGCGGATGCGACAAAAACATGCCCGGCTCGATCATTGCCATGGCGCGGATGAACCGCCCGGCAGTTTTTGTTTATGGCGGCACGATTCTGCCCGGCTGCATCGCCGGCGATAAGCGCCAGCTCGACATCGTTTCCGTGTTTGAAGCCATTGGCGCGCACGCGAACAAAAAGATCGGCGACCAGGAATTACAAGCCATCGAACAATGCGCCATTCCCGGTCCCGGCTCGTGCGGCGGCATGTATACCGCCAACACCATGGCCAGTGCCATCGAAGCGCTCGGCATGAGTTTGCCGAACAGCTCGGCCCAAAATGCCATTTCGCCCGCGAAGATGGACGATTGCCGCCGCGCCGGCGCCTGTGTCATCGAAATGCTCCGCCAGGGAATCAGGCCGCTCGACATTCTCACGAAAAAGGCTTTTGAAAACGCCATCACGGTTGTCATCGCGCTCAGCGGTTCGACCAACGCGGTGCTGCACCTGCTCGCCATTGCGCACGCGGCAAAAGTGAAATTGTCGCTCGACGATTTCACCCGCGTCGGCAAACACGTGCCCGTGCTCGCCGATTTGAAACCCAGCGGCAAACATCTCATGTCCGAACTGGTCGCCATCGGCGGCATCCGGCCGTTGATGAAGACGCTGCTCGACAAAGGGCTGCTGCACGGCGACGCCCTGACGGTCACCGGGCACACGATGGCTGAAACATTGGCCGGAGTGAAACCCTACCCGGCCGGCCAGACCATCATCAAGCCGTTCGACCAGCCGATCAAAAAGGACAGCCACCTCGTCATCCTGCGCGGCAATCTTGCGTCCGAAGGCGCCGTCGCCAAAATCAGCGGCAAGGAAGGCATGCGTTTCAGCGGCAAGGCGCGCGTGTTCAATTCCGAGGAAGACGCGCTGGAAAAAATTCTCGACGGCACCATTGTGAAGGGTGACGTCATCGTGATTCGATTTGAAGGGCCCCGGGGCGGCCCTGGCATGAGAGAAATGCTTTCACCCACATCCGCCATCATGGGCAAGGGGCTGGGCAAGGACGTGGCGCTCATCACCGACGGGCGGTTCTCCGGCGGCAGTCACGGCTTCGTGGTCGGCCACATCACGCCCGAAGCATACGTCGGCGGGACGATTGCGCTCGTGAAAAACGGCGACACCATCACGATTGACGCCGAGAAACGGCAAATCAATCTGGACATTCCCGCTGCTGAATTGAAGAAGCGCAAGAAAGCGTGGAAAAAGCCAGCGCCCCGTTACACCCGCGGCGTGCTGGCGAAATACGCAGCTCACGTGACGAGCGCCTCGCTTGGTGCGGTGACCGATGCGGAGTTGAAGTTGTGAAAGCCTCTTTGGATGAAATTCTAAAAGGCAAGTAAGCTAGTCGAACCGATTAATGGATCGTTTCGTTTCCAATTTGGGGCGCGCGGCGTTCGCGCCGGTTCCCCGTTCGTATCGGAACACGCGCCTGACCACGTTTCGCGCGAGCGAACAATGCGAATTGGGGCATCCATCTAGTGGCGGGCTTGGGAAGCTAATTCTTCCCCGTCTTCCGCCCCCGCCCGTTGAAGCGCCGGAGCGCGGCTGTGTGCAAAGCACCAGCCGCAGCACGGTGAAAACTCTACAGCATCAGGTGTATTCCAACCGGCTGGTTTTGCGAAGCTGCTGCGGCTGGTCCCGCTCATCGGGACACAGCCGCGCTCCGGGGCAGTGCGTGAATGAGCCCGTTCGACGAAGAATATTCCCTTTCTTCTTTTGCCCGCTTCTGGCTTCCTATGGCCGTTCAAAATCAAAACCAAAAATATGAAGACCTATACCAAATCAATCGCGCTGGCGGCGCTCACGCTGACATTGGCCGGCTCCGCCTGGAGCGCTGACACAACCGTTGCCGGGAAATGGAAAGGGCAATTTGACAGTCAGATCGGGCTGCAAAAATATACCTATGAGTTCAAGGTGGACGGAACCAACCTGACCGGCAACGCCATCGGCATCCGCGACAATGGAACAAATAACGTGGCCATCGCGGAGGGCAAGATCAACAAAGACGAAATCTCCTTCGTTGAACCGTTGAAGTTCCAGGACAACGAACTCCGCATCGAATACACAGGCAAGGTCTCGGGCGATGAAATCAAGTTCCACCGCAAGGTGGGCGATTTTGCCGAGGAAGACTTCGTTGCCAAACGGGTGAAGGAAGCCGAACCAAAGACTGAGGTGAAACCGGAAGCCAAGGCGGCCACAAATTCGCCGCCCGCCAAGCCGTAGCCTCTCACGCCGCGTCGAAGAAACGCCGGGAAAGATTTCAGGTCGGATACCCGCCGGTGATGTAATGCGTCATCTGGTCAATCGTCGCGTTTTGGGTGGAGATGGTCCAGTTCACCAGGTCGCCGATGGAGATGAGGCCGACGACTTTTTCCCCTTCCACCACCGGCAAATGCCGCACGCGGTGGTCGGTCATCAGCTTCATGCATTCCTCGATGGAATGATGCAGCCCGACGGAAATCACCTCGCTGGAAATAATCTCCCGCACGCGGGTTTCCTTGGACGTTTTCCCCTGAAGCACGACTTTGCGCACGTAATCGCGCTCCGTAAAAACCCCCGCCAGTTTCCCGCCCGACATGACGAGCAACGCGCCGATGTTTTTGTCCGCCATGATTTTGATGGCATCGAAGACGGTGGCTTCCGCCGGGACCGACCAAATCTCCGATCCCTTGTGATGCAACACTGCGCTGACTGTGCCGCTGGATTTCATAGGTTTGATGCCTTTATCCGCTTCTCCCGCGCATGATTCAAGCAAATAATTGCAATCATTATAACTCTTGGAACAGCGGTTGGATGGAACATTTCCTTTCCCCCGGCGTCCGCTTCTGGCTTTATGTCCGCGGCTGGAGCGCCGATCTCTGAATCGGCGCGGAAGGATGGCGTTTGTCATCGCGCCGAATCGGAGTTCGGCGTTCCGGGCAAACTGTTTACAAACTATGGACTCGTTGCCGACTGTCTTGTTAAAACCGGGCGAGGCCGACCGCATCGTGGCCGGCCATCCGTGGATCTATCACACCGAAATCCTCCGGCTCACCGCGCCCGTTGACGACGGCGCACTGGTCCAGGTCAAAGACCATCGCCAGCGGTTCCTCGGCGTTGGTTTTTTTAATTCAAAATCGAAAATCCATGTCCGCGTCCTGTCGCCGGAGCGTGTCGAGGTGAACGAAAAGTTTTTTGAAGAACGCATCCACGCCGCGCTCGCCGTCCGGCAAAAGCACCTGCCCGACGCGACCTCGTTCCGCGTCGTGAACGCCGAGAGCGATTTTCTCAGCGGCCTGATCGTGGACAAATACGAGGAGGTGCTGGTCGTGCAGATTTCGTCGCTCGGCATGGACCAGCGCAAAGCCCAAATCGTCGCCGCACTGCAAAAGATTTTCTCGCCGCGCGCCATCCTCGAACGCAGCGACGTGGCGACGCGGAAGTTTGAAGGATTGGTCGAAGCCAATGCAGTGCTGGCCGGCGAATTCGGAGCGCGGACAGCCATGTTCACGGGTTCGCAGACGGAAAAAGACGCGGACAAAGCTGTCCGCGCTCCTTCCATCACCGTGAATCTGAACGGCTTGAAGTTTGAAACCGATCTGATCGCCGGCCACAAAACCGGGATGTATCTCGATCAACAGCTGAATTATCAGGCCGTGTCGCAGTTTGCCCGGGGCGCGCAGGTTTTGGATTGTTTCAGTTTTCTCGGCGGATTCGGTCTGCACGCGGCGCGCGCGGGTGCAGCGCATGTCCACATGCTCGACCAAAGCGCTGATGCCATTGCTGCGGCCATCCGCAACGCTGCTGCCAACGGCCTTGCGGAAAAATGTTCGTTTGAGGTAGTAAATGTTTTCGACTGGCTCAAAGCCAACACCGCCGTCAAGCCACATGAGCGCGTCATTCCGCGATTCGATTTGATTGTGCTCGACCCGCCGTCGTTCACGCGCAATCGCGCATCCGTGCCGGATGCCCTGCGCGGCTACAAGGAAATCCATCTGCGCGCGCTCAAGCTGCTGAAGCCCGGCGGCACACTGGCGACGTTCTGCTGTTCGCATCACGTGGATACGGTGACGTTTCAGGATGTGATTCTCTCCGCCGCCTACGATACGCGCCACGTGTTGCGCCGGGTCGCGACCTATGCGCAAAGCCCTGATCATCCGGTCATCCCGATGATTCCGGAGACGGAATATCTGAAGGGCTTTGCGTTTGAAGTGGTGAGGTAACATCCTGCCGCATCATCCATCTTCTCTGCACTGCTATTCGTCCAGACCGTCGCTCGCCGCGAGGATTTTTCCAAACGAACATTCAACATCCAACATCGAACGCCGAACATCGAAGTTTTTCCGCATTAGCCACTTGGACGTTCAAAGTTCGATGTTCAGTGTTCAATGTTTTTGTTGCGGCTCTGCCGCGCTACGCCTTTGCGTCCTGGCGTTGAGTCGCCTTTCGCGTTGCGGGACAAACCGCCGGCCCGTTACAGTTGACGACATGAGCGCGTTCCCCGTCAGCCCGGAAAAGGAAACCCAACTCACGCAACGCATGGCCGCGCTGGGCGTGCGCGAGGCCGACATTGATGAAACCTTTGTCCGCTCCGGCGGCCACGGCGGACAGAATGTCAACAAGACCTCCACCTGCGTGATGCTGCTGCACCGTCCGACCGGCCTGCAGGTCAAATGTCAGGCCACCCGCCAGCAGGGACTCAACCGCTTCATCGCCCGCCGCCTCCTGCTCGACAAGATTGAAGCGCTGAGACGCGGCTACGTGGCCGCGCAACGCGCCGAGATCGAGAAAATCCGCCGCCAGAAACGCCGTCGCAGCCGCCGGGCGAAAAACCGGATGCTCGCCGACAAATCCCATCACGCCGACAAGAAAGAGTCCCGCCGTCCGGTTGGAATGGATTAGCAAACGGTTGACGCGAATTATTATTGGGAGGGACGGCGTGCCGCCGTTCCCTGACTTTATGCGCCGAAGGCGCAAAACCAAACTTGTCGTTGCCAGTTCACATGCCTGACCGGTGGAAATAAAATCCAGGATTTATTCGTTTGAATGCTTGTGGTTCGGGAGAATGTGCTAACATCTCCGTTCATGAACATTCTAATCGAAGACGCCGAAAAGCTGGAATATCTAACCAGCGACAACCACTGGTCAAAAAAAGCATCCGAAGGCAAAAACTTCGGGGCAACCGGAGCGGCCTTTGACGTTGCGAAAAAAGAACCGATTGGCAAATTCAATATCGTCTTTTACATCTCCCAGACGAAACAATTCATTAACATGGATCACGGCCGGGGCAAGGGACTTGCCGAAGCCAGCCCGGTGGTGGAGAACGGTTGAGGGCGTAAAGCCCCGTGAGGGCCACGCCCCTTTACGGGGTTGAAGGTTGAGAGTTGAGCACACCGGAAAGACGCGAAGTGTCCGCCTCGTGTCACCTGCTTGCCGCGCCAAAGTTCAGCGACGGCGGGAGCCCGCAATGCGGGAGAAGACGGCTCGACATATTGTTGCGTTTCCGCATACTCTCGATTCCATGGGCAAATCCAAAATACCGGAAACCGGAGCGGGTTATCTCGGCGAAACCATGGTCCACAGAATTTCCCGCGTCGTGGGCGTCGTGGAAGGCGTGATCGAGGCCAAAGCCGGCTGGCCGCCGGAGATCACGTTGAAGCTCCCGGATGGCACCTTCAAAAAGGGCAAGCTCAGCGATTTCCGGGAGCCGAACAGCGCCGAGCGGAAAAAAATCTCCCCCGCCAAGCCGGTTGAGGGTTGATCCGCCTTCGCCCGGCTTCGGCGCGACAGGTGGTTGAGAGTTGAGGGCGCCAGAAAAACGCGGAACACAAAACTTTCCAACCACGGCTGGCCGCGCCGGCTGGTCGCGCCGAAATTTGACTTGTCTCGGCGAAGCAACGGCGAAGACGGATGAAGGCGGAAGTGTAACGCAGGCGGGATGAACACGGCGTAAAGCCGTGTGGCGGCCACGCCGCTAGAACTGCAACTCCCGATACTCTCCACTTTGCATTGCATCTACCGCCGCTGTTATTCCCGGCAGATGCCCACGAAGCTCCAGCCAGTTGGTGGTCGGCAACACAAGAATCGCCAGTTGCCGTCCGGTGAGGTTCTGCTGATAACGCAGGTTTTGGTCGGTGGTGACAAACACATCGAACTGCCCTTCCGCCACGCGCAGCAGGTCGCCGTTTTCCAGCTTCGCCCAGTCCATTTCAAAGACAGTGGAAACCTTGTGCGCCGTCAATGCACGACGCAAAGGCACCGGCGTCCCTTGATCGAAGAGGATGCGCATGGCCGACCCGTCAGGCCACAACCTCAGCCAGGGAAGACTCGGTGAATTTGAGGACGGTCAGAACCTGCTCCCGGGTCACACCGGGAAACCATTCCAGGAACTGCTCGACGGTCGCGCCGCCTTCGATATTTTCAAACAAGGCGCGTACCGGCACGCGTGTGTTTTTGAACAACCACGCACCGCTCACCTTGCCTGGCACCCGCTCCACGACGGGACAATGTGTCCAGTCCATCATGCCCAAACCATATCCCCGTTGCCCGTCAACAGCAAGTGATAAGCCTGCTCCCAAGCCTTCCCACCAACGGAAGAATTGAACCGCCAAACCGCAGGGAGGTTCTATCTTGACCCCATAAAAGGGCGTGGCCCCCACGGGGCTTTACGCCCGCAAAGAAACACTCAACCCTCAACCTTCAACCATTCACCAACTCCCGCTGAATCCGCTGCACGAGTCTGCTCGGTTTGATGCCGCGAGGCGGCTGCAGTCGAAACGGTAGTGCTGCCAGACAACGGATTAAGAGTTGGAATTCATCCGCTCCAGTATCGGCTGGAGCACCTTCCAGACATTATCTGCCACAATTTTGTGGCCCTCCGCAGTCGGATGGATGTGGTCTGGTTGGTTTAGTTCCGGTTTGCCACCCACACCTTCCAGCAGGAAGGGAATCAGCGCGGTGTGATTTATTGCCGCCAGATCGGGATAAATTTTCCGGAAGGCCGCGGTGTATTCCTCGCCCAGATTCGGTGGCATTTGCATCCCCGCAATGATGATCCGGGCTTGCGGATACTTTTGTTTCACACGGTCAATGATGGCTTGGAGATTGGTTTTGGTGGCCACCATCGGAAAGCCGCGCAAACCATCGTTTCCGCCCAGTTCCAGGATCAGTACGTCGATCCTTTGTTTGAGCAGCCAGTTGATGCGGGCCAGACCGTCGGCGCTCGTGTCACCGCTCACTCCTGCGTTGACCACCGTGTCATTCCAGCCGGCCGCCCCGATTTTCTTTTGAATTAATGCGGGAAAAGCCTCCGACGGGTCCACGCCCAAACCGGCGGCCAGACTGTCCCCGAGAACAACGATCGTTTTGGTAGCAACCGGATCGGCCCCCGGTGCCGCCGGCGACATCACCAGCACGCCCCACGCGAGCACGACCGGCACAAACCAGCGCCGGATCCAACCGGGAAACTTTGCCCTAGCTTTCATTGGTATCGCAGAGACACTGTGCTAACGAACATGAAACCATTCCCAACGTCAACTACCGCTGTCTTACCCGCGGTTCAATCATTACCTTTCCGGGCGTTGCGCAAACAGTTGCGCTGGGGAATCAATTAACGTAGGGAGAAGACCGTGAATGCAAGTGTCATATTGGATGTCCGGGGACTGACCAGGAGTTATCCCAGCGGGAACGGCACGCTGACCGTCGTAAAGGACATAAGTTTCTCGCTCGCGCCGGCTTCCACTTGCGCGATTGTCGGTCCGTCGGGCAGTGGCAAGACCACGCTGATCGGTTTGTGTGCCGGTCTGGATCAACCGACCACGGGCGAAGTCCATCTCGATGGCATCGCTCTGGGCGCCCTTAACGAGGATGGCCGCGCGAAAGTCCGGAACGACCTGGTCGGCTTTGTCTTTCAAACTTTTCAACTCATTCCCACGCTGACGGCGCTCGAAAACGTGATGGTGCCCCTGGAATTGCGCGGGCAAAACCGGGCCCGTGACCCCGCCATCGAACTGCTCCGGCGGGTCGGTTTGGGGGAGCGATTGGCACACTATCCGGTCCAGCTTTCCGGCGGCGAGCAACAGCGCGTGGCCCTGGCGCGGGCGTTCATCAACCGGCCCAAAATCCTCTTCGCGGACGAACCGACCGGCAACCTGGATGCTGAAACCGGCAGGCTGGTGATCGACAGCCTGTTCGCGTTGAATGCCGATGCGGGCACAGCGCTCGTGCTCGTTACGCACGACACCGAACTCGCGCAGCGCGCCCAACGAATCATCCGTCTTAAAGGCGGCATGATTGTCAATGGAGCCTGAGACCGGTTCTGGATCCGCAATGAAAACGAACCCAAATGCCGCGGTTGCCCGGCATGAATCCCGGCGCGGTTTTCCCGGCCATCTCATTTCGTCGTGGACCTGGCGGATGGCGTGGCGTGACACGCGCACCAGTCGCGGGAAACTGGCGTTGTATTCCTGTTCCATCGTTCTGGGAATCGCCGCCCTGGCTGCGATCGGCTCATTGGGCAGCAATCTGGAGCGGGCCATCGAGGAACAGACCAAGACCTTGCTCGGCGCGGACCTTGTTCTCCGATCGCAGGATGCGTTTGCTCCGGAAGCGGAACAATTGTTCCAGACCCTTGGTGGCGAACAATCCCGTGAGGCTTCGTTTGCCACAATGGTTTACTTCCCCCGCACCGAAGGCACCCGGCTCGTGCAGGTGCATGCCTTGAGCGGCGGTTTTCCATTTTATGGAAAGCTGGAAACCGAACCTGCGGGTGCCGGGGAAAAATTTCGTCAGGCCAATGGCGGCGCGCTGGTGGAGGAGAGTCTGCTGACCCAGTTTGATGCCCGGGTGGGTGACGGCATTCGCATCGGCAACTTCACCACGAACATCGCGGGCCGGTTGCAAAAAGTTCCCGGTGAAACGGTCGCCCTCTCGGCCATTGCACCGCGGGTTTATATTTCGATGGACGATCTGCCCCGGACCGGCCTGTTGCAGCCGGGAAGCCTGGCGCGCCATGCCGTCTATTTCAAATTCGGGCCGGACATTGATGTGCGGGCATTGGTCGAACGAATCCGGCCACAACTTGAAAAGCTCCGGCTCGGGCATGACACGGTGGAGGAACGCAAACGCGATCTCGGGCGTTCCATGGACAATCTGTATCACTTTCTGAACCTGGTCGGCTTTATCGCGCTCCTGCTCGGCGGCGTGGGCATTGCGAGCGCCATCCACGTGCATATCAAACAAAAGCTGGGCACCGTGGCGGTGCTGCGTTGCCTCGGCGGCTCGGTGGCCCAGACCTTTGCCATCTATCTTGCGCAGGGCATGGCGCTGGGTTTGTTCGGCGCCGTGCTCGGCGGTGGATTGGGCCTGGCGATTCAATCCACCCTGCCGAAAGTAATGGCAGATTTCATCCCGTTCACGTTTCAATTTCACACGGCATGGCTGGCCATCGGGCGCGCCATGGCCATCGGCTTCGGGATTTGCCTGATGTTTGCCCTGTTGCCACTGCTGACCGTGCGGCGGGTTTCACCGTTGGCCGCCATCCGCGTTTCATTTGAACCGCAACTTGCCCGGCGCGACCCGTTGCGCTGGCTGGCGGGCGCCTGCCTGGCGGCCGGCGTCATCGGGTTTGCGCTGATGCAAAGCCGTGACTGGCGGATCGGACTTGGATTTTCCATTGGCCTGGGCTTGGTGTTCGGAGTTTTAACCATCACGGCCAAACTTCTGGTGGCGACGACCAGAAAATTTGTCCCTGCCAAACTGCCGTTTGCCGTGCGGCAGGGTGTGGCCAATCTGCATCGGCCCAACAACCGCACCCTGTTGCTCCTGCTGTCACTCGGCTTGGGAACATTTTTGATGGTGAGCCTCCATCTGGTTCAGCAGGTGTTGCTGAAACAACTGATCTCTTCGAGTGGTAAAAACCGGCCGAATGCCGTCCTCTTCGACATCCAGGCCCTCCAGTTGGAACCGTTGACCAAACTCATTCGCTCACTGGATTTGCCGCTGTTGGATGAAGCCCCCATCGTCACGATGCGCTTGAGTTCGGTGAAAGGCCGTTCGGTTGATTCCCTTTTGTCCAACCAGCCCCGGCGCGGTCACAGCTGGATGTTGCGCCGGGAATATCGCAGCACTTACACCGATCATTTGCGCGATGGGGAAAGAATCATCGCCGGCCAATGGGTTCCCCAGGTGACCAATGACCCAACCAACGCGGTGCCGGTTTCCCTGGAACAGGGAATCGCCAGGGATCTGCAGGTCGGACTGGGTGACGAGTTGGTGTTCGACGTGCAGGGCGTGCCGATCAACACGCGCGTCACCAGCCTGCGCGAGGTGGAATGGCGGCGAATCCAGCCAAATTTCTTTGTCGTGTTTCCGCGAGGTGTGCTGGAAAGCGCTCCAGCCATGCACGTGCTGGTCACCCGCGTTGGTTCGAGCCAGGAATCGGCCCGGATGCAGCGGGAGGTCGTGAAGGCATTTCCCAATGTCTCGGTCATTGATCTGACGCTGGTCCTGCAAACGGTGGATGCCATCCTGGGCAAAATTTCCTTTGTCATCCGGTTCATGGCCATGTTCACCGTATTGACGGGCCTGCTCGTGTTGGTGAGTGCGCTGGCCGCCGGCCGTTACCAGCGCATCCAGGAAAGCGTGCTGCTACGAACGCTCGGCGCCTCGCGCGGGCAGATTCTTGGAATTCTGCTGGTCGAATATGTCTCACTCGGGTTCCTGGCCGCGCTGACCGGAATTTTACTGGCGTTGATCGCCACCTGGGCGCTGACCAGGTTCGTTTTCCACAGCCCCTTTGCCCTGGAGTTGGATTCAGTGTTGATTCCATTGCTGCTGGTGCCCGGGTTCACGGTTCTGGTTGGATTCCTGATGAGCCTGGGCATATTAAACCAATCGCCCTTGACCATACTGCGCACAGAAGTTTGACGCCGTGCCAGGTGGCTGCGGGAGTCCTCCAACCGCAAACCGCACGAAATTTCGGAGGGCGGAACTCCGCGACGCCCCAATACTTTACCGCAACTTGTCGCGCCGACTTGCCGCGGCAACTTGTCTCGTCGAAGCAACGCGAAGACGGAAGTGCAACGACGACGGGAATAGAATGAAGGCGGAAGAACGCAGAGAACACAAAGAAACACTCAACCCTCAGCCGCGTGGCGGCCACGCCGCTATACGCGGTTCCCGCCAGCTTCCGCCGCCACGAGGCGCGAATTGAGATTTACACTTGTAGGTATATTATCCCCCAGCCACTCCCATTCAGAACTTGTTCCTGGTCGCCGACCCGTTCGTAAAACTATCAATTTAACTAGCTAGACAGCTTTGAAACCGTGGAGTAAAATGAGTTTTATCAATTGGGAATGCAAACCGACGACATGCGTCTAAAAACCAACTCAACATCTCAAACGCCATGAACACAATTCAGCAAAAACTGCGATACCTGCTCGCCACAGCCCTCATTGGCTGGCTGGCGATCAATTCTGCCGTCGGTGCCGAGGCAGCTCCGTCCAATCCGAGCACCCGCAAATCACCCGACTGGCTCCGGAGTGCGGTCGTGTATGAAATTTTTCCACGAAACTTCTCCCAGGAAGGGGATCTCAATGCGATTACCGCCCGATTGGATGAATTGAATGATTTGGGTGTAAACGTTCTCTGGCTCATGCCGATCCACCCGATCGGCGAAAAGATGAAGAAAGGCTCTATCGGAAGCCCTTTCGCGGTGCGCGACTTTTACGCCATCAACCCCGACTATGGCACCACCAACGACTTCAAGCGGCTGGTCGAGGCAGCCCACAAGCGCAACATGAAGGTGGTCATGGACATCGTGGTCGGTCAAACCGCCTGGGATAACGCGCTCACGGAACACCCGGAGTATTTCCTGAAGGATACGAATGGAGTGATCCTCCCGCCCGATCCCGGATGGACGGATGTGGCCGGGTTGAATTATGCGAATCCCGAGGTGCGCCGCTACATGATTGACGTGATGAAATACTGGTTGAAGGACTTCGGCGTGGACGGGTTCCGTTGCGATGTGGCCCCCACGGTGCCGGTTGATTTTTGGGAGGCTGCCCGGCCCGAACTGGAGATGATCAATCCGCAGGTCATCATTCTCGCTGACGCCGGCGCCAAGCCGGCGCTGCTGACCAAGGCCTTCGACGTGGATTCCTCCTGGAGCCTGTTCCGCACACTGGACCGGGTCATGAGCGGCGTAGTCCCCGCCTATTTCGTGAAACAATCGTGGGAAAACACCTATCAGCAGTTCCCCAAGGGCGCGTTGCATCTGCGCATCACGGACATCCACGAGCAACCCCGGGCGGTGGCGCGTTACGGCGTGAATGGCGCCCTCGCCACCCAGGTGTTGATGTTGATGCTCGACGGCGTGCCGCTTTTTTACAACGGCATGGAGGTGGGAGATGCCACCGAGTCCACCGACCCGGCCTTGTTTGAAAAAGTACCGGTTTTATGGAGCCCCGGCGGACGCCCTCCGCTGCGCGACATTTACCGGGACCTGCTCAAGCTTCGCAAGCAATACCCCGTGTTCTGTAACGGTGAGGTTGTCTGGCTTGAGAACACGGCCTTGGGAGAAGTCGTCAGCTTCCTGCGACGGGATGCGAAGGATGAGTTCCTTGTCTTGATCAACCTTTCCAGCCGCCGCGTGACCGGGTCGGTTGAATTGTCAAACACAGAAAGCTTTGAGCCGGTGAAAATCAGCAACCGGACCAACCCTGTTGACACCCGCCTCCCTGACTTTGAACTCAGCGGCTACGGGTGGTTAATTTATCATCGGCCCGTTCCTAAATAAAACTGGGGAGAAACCAGAACGGGCGCGATGGATCGCCCTGTGAGAACGGTTGCTTCGATCGGGGTTGTTGAAAAAGCATTTCGTGACCATGTGGCGAGCTGCTTTCAGCGCTCCTCATTCAACCCGCCCTGCGTCTCTGTGCTCCGCGATTCCCATCTTTAACCACGGACTCCGATGAATCGCGAGCAGGTGGACATCCATCCTGCGTCCCGCACTGCGGGACTACGGGAGACAGGCGGATGGACACGGCTTTTTTACCACAAAGGAAGACGGCTCAACTTTCTTGGAATCTGCTGCACGAGTCTGCTTGCTTCGCCCACCCCGTGAGGCTGAACGCCTTTTACGCGGCCCACCGCGTGAGGCGAAGCCTTTTACGCAGCCCACCGCGTGAGGCTGAAAGCATTTTACGCGGCCTTCAGCCTTCCTTGCCGCGCCGAAATCCGACTTGTCTCGGCGAAGCAACGGCGAAGACGGATGAAGGCGGGAGCCTTTAGCGTTCAACCCTGCTTGGACTTCGTACAATTGCATAATGGGCAATTTGGGCTAGAATGGGGGTAATGACGATGCGAAATCAGAACTTGGGTGGGATCTTGCTAAAAGTGTCAAAATTCATTTTGGCGGTGGCTCTGGCAGCGCCGGTGGTGGCCATGGCGCAGAACAATTTGACGATCTATGCCGACTCGCTGATCAACGGCTGGCAGGACTGGAGTTATACCATGCGGAACTTCGCCAATACTTCACCGGTCCATTCCGGCAGCGATTCCATCAGTGCCACCATAACCAACGCCTACGGCGGCATTCAGTTAAATCATTCACGCATGACGAACACCGCCTTTGCCAGCATCAGCTTCTGGCTCAATGGCGGCTCCAGCGGCGGACAACAGCTCCAGATGTATGGCAATCTGAGCACAGGGGCGCAAAGCCCCCGTTATCATTTGGCTGCACCGTTGATCAACACCTGGCAGCAATACACCGTGCCCTTGTCGGCGCTCGGCGTGGCGAACACGACAAACTTCACCGGTTTTGCCATCCAGGACTCTGCTGGTTCGACGGAACCCACTTTCTATCTGGATGACATTCAGCTTAACGCCGTCGTTCCGCCGCCCACGGTGACTCATTTTACCATCAATGCCGGCCAGCCCATCCGCACCGCCGACGCGCGCTGGTTCGGGCTGAACGCGGCCACGTGGGACAGTTACTACGACACGCCCCAGACTGTTTCGCTGCTCAAAGAACTGGCCACGCGCATTATTCGCCTGCCGGGCGGTTCGCTTTCCGACGAATATCATTGGGCCTTGAACAAGACGCTTGCGAACACATGGCAATGGGCGACGTCCTTCGCCAATTTCATCCACGTCATCACCAATGCCAGCGTCAATGCACAGGCCATCGTCACCGTCAACTACGGTACCGGCACGCCGCAGGAAGCGGCCGCCTGGGTGGCATATTGCAATGCCGCGACCTCCAGTTCGCAGTCACTGGGAGTTGACGCCAAAGGCACCAACTGGCAGACGGCGGGATATTGGGCTTTGTTGCGCGCGTCCGCTCCGCTGGGAACGGATGACGGCAAAAACTTTCTCCGCATCTCGCGGACAGCACCGCTGGGTTTCAAGTATTGGGAAGTCGGAAATGAGTGTTACGGCACCTGGGAAACTGACTACAACCCGGTGGCTCACGATCCCTATACCTACGCCGTGCGCACCACGAATTACATTGCCCGGATGAAAGCCGTGGATCCGACGATCAAAATCGGCGTGGTCTCCGCGCCCGGCGAAGACAGTTATGCCAATAATACCAGCCATCCGGCGTATAACTCGCGCGAAGGGACATATCACAACGGCTGGACGCCAGTGATGCTCGCCACGCTGAATTCACTCGGCGTAACGCCGGATTTTCTCGTGCATCACTTCTATTCCGAATACGGCTCGGACAACGACCAGGCCTTGCTGCAAGCTTCGGCCAACTGGGCATCTGACGCCCCCAATCTGCGCCAGCAAATCACTGATTATGTTGGCAGCAATGGAACCAACATTGAACTGCTGGTCACGGAGAACAATGCCGATTCCGGCAATCAGGGCAAACAATCCACCAGCGTCGTCAACGGCCTTTATCTGGCTGACAGCCTCGCGCAATTAATGAAGACGGAGTTCAATTCATTCATCTGGTGGGATTTGAGGAATGGCACGGACACCAGCGGCGACTTTTCGGCTTCGCTTTACGGCTGGCGCACCAACGGTGATCTTGGCGTCATCGGCAACCTGAACACGCGCTATCCGACGTTCTACACCTTCAAGCTCATGCAAAACTTCGTTCAACCCGGGGATGCCGTGCTGACGGCGGCAAGCGATTACTCGCTGCTTTCGGTTTATGCGGTCCGGCGGCTTGATGGCAGCCTGACCGTGCTGGCCATCAACAAGGATCCGTCCAACACCTCCACGGGACAGGTGGCGGTGGCCGGCTTCACCCCGGCTTCCGGCGGCACGGTCTATTCTTACGGGATTCCACAGGACAATGCCGCGCAAACTGGCATCGGCTCGCCGGACGTTGCTCAAACAAACTTTTCCGGCGCCGGAACAAACTTCAGCTACGCTTTCCCGCCTTACTCGGCTACCGTGCTGGTGCTCTCACCGGCGCCGGCAAAACTACTGGCAATTCCGATTCCGCTGGGCGCAAGCCAGTTCGTCTTTCAACTCCAGGGTCAAGTTGGTGTTCCTTATGTCATTCAGCGCTCGACCAATCTGATTACCTGGACCTCCATCAGCACCAACACGCTCCTTGCCAGCACGATGAACTTCACCAACTCCCTGGCTCCATTACTACCGAGGCAGTTTTGGCGGGCGATATGGCAACCTTAGCCTTCGCTAAAGCTGGTAACCGTTTTTGTCTGAGCGACCACGGATTCTTTGCCGCCAAAAAAGCGCAAAAGGCGGGGCGAGCAGCCTGTCCCGCTCTGCGGCGATCCTCGCGAGCCGTTCCCTCAACCCCTTGGCGCAAAAAGGCCAAAGGCTAAATGCTAAACGCTGAAACGAGATCACAGGAGTTGGAATCCGATTCCGCGTATTCTCCTACTTTAGCCTTCAGCCTTTAACTCCCAGTGCCCACCGAATCCGCCGCACGAGCCTGTTCCGTCCGCCTTTCTGCCTTCTATTCGATGTTGGATGTTTTCCACCGCGTGAGGCTGAAAGCCTTTTACGCGAGCCCACCGCGTGAAGCTGAAAGCCTTTTACGCGAGCCCACCGCGTGAGGCTGAAAGCCTTTTACGCGGCAGATTTTAGACGGGAGCGAACCGGGCGATCGCCGCCCGCAGGGTCTCAAGTTCGAAAGGTTTGCAGATGAAGGAATCAATGCCACCCAGGGGGCAGTCGGAAGACTGAAGTTTTTCAGGAAAGGCCGTCAGCATCACGACGGGCTGCTTGGGTGAGCGCTTTTTGATGGCAGCGGCCAACTGATCGCCTTTCATCTCCGGCATAAAGTAGTCGGTGAAAATCATGTCGAACTTGCCGGGCTCAAACAGGGCAAGCGCCTCGGCGCCGCTTTTGGCCTCGGCGACGACATAACCGTCATCTTGGAGAAGCATCTGGACGGTCTGGCGGACGAGAGGTTCGTCGTCCACGACCAGTATGTGTCTTTGCTGGCAAGTGCGTTCGTTCATCATCGCCACAAAAGCGCAATTCCCGTGCCAGTTTTTTTACCGCCTGGCTTGGGCGTCGGCCATCGCTTTTGGCATGTTGCCGTGTCCCGTTTCGGGAAAACAAACGTGCCACCACCCACCCGCCAGCCCGCCTCGTGGTGGCCTCGCCACTTTACGCGGCCAAATCCGCGCCACCCGTCGGGCTTGCCAGCCGATGAAAACTTATTAACCTGCCGTCATGCCTGAGTTGAGCCGTTTCTATGGAATCATCATCCGCATGTTTTATGGCGACCATCCACCGCCGCATTTTCACGCGGTTTATCAAGGCGAAGAAATCAAGGTGAACATCAACACCCTCGAAATCATTGAGGGTGACATGAGCCGGCGGGCGCAGGCGCTCGTCCTTGAATGGGCGGCATTGCATCGCACGGAACTGCGACAGGCATGGGACCTGGCCAGTCGCAATCACGAGCCTTCCAAAATCCCGCCGTTGGAGTAGAATAAAGACATGAATCGGATTGTTTCTGCCGAACCATTGCCGGGCTGCCGGTTGAAGGTCGCCTTCAACGACGGATTAAGCGGCATTTTCGCCGTCGAACCCCAGCGACGCGGCGGCGTGTTCCTGAAATTGCTGGACGCAAACACCTTCAACGCCGTCACCGTCAATCCCGACTTTGGCTGTGTGGAATGGCCCGGTGGCGTTGACCTTTGCCCCGACGCGATGCATCAGGCGATGACCGGTTCTAATTCGGAAAAGGAACGTCCTTTGGCTGCGGCATTGCATGAAGAAGCCAAGCCGGCGAACAAGCCTTCCCGCAAACGGAAATAAGGTCGAGGGTCAAAAGCCGGGCACCTGAAATCAGCCCAACGCCCGCTGAATCCGGCGAACGCAAGCCTCTGGATGTTTCGCCAAATCGCATTCCCAAATCCGCAGCACCCGCCAGCCCACCGCGTGGTGGCCTCGCCACTTTACGCGGCCCGCCCGCCGCAAGACGCGATTCACGACCCGGTCGCGGGTTCTGTTGCCCTCGATTTTACGTCGCCACCAAGCCGCGCGGTGCGCCGGCCATGTCGCGTGCTTGGGACAGCCATGCCAGAAACAACCGTCAACGAACAGTGCGAGCCGCACCTGCCTGAATACAAAATCCGGTTTGACGCGAAAGGTAGGGCGGCGTTGCTGCGCCGCCTGATTTTTTTGGCCGCGCGGCAACACGGCCCTACCACGAATCTGAAAATGTCGGCGCCAGCCGGAAATTCCATTGGCGCGCAACAGCTGCGCCAGCGCCAGTTCCGTGTCCCGGTTGCCGCGCGAGCGGATGCGCGACATGACTTCGGAACGTTTCCGTTTTGAAAAGACATCAGCCATACTTCAGCCTTTAGACTTTAGAATTTAGCCTTCGTTTTCCCCCGCTTCGCCTTGGTGAAAACGTCAGGCATTTCAATTCAACCACGGATGAACACGGATTTTGCAGATAAATACGAATTCCAAGCCCTAACTTAGGCATCAAAATTGCAGCATCTTGGGCTGATATGGCGCGGCGAAGACGAAATGACGATCGGTGGGTTAGCCCAATAGCCCAATTGGCCGGTCTTGTTGTATTAGCTTCCATGTTCATTCCGGGCGTTCGCCAAATGCTCTTCTCAATCGGGATTATCGCCCTGCTATTTCTCGGAATTGTCGTTGTCGGCTTCGTTGTCTTTACTCTCGACCGGCTGGCAACCCCGGAGCGCAGGATGCAATCAACGGCCGTAAATGTGTTTGCACCTGCCTCTCATGTTCCAGATCAGAAATGCGATGATTACGAATTAGAACCCGAACGACCATCCAAACCACCATCCACAAGCGGACTCATCGAACAACTTCGTTCCATAGACTGGTTCCAGTTTGAGAAGGTGATCGGGCACATGTATTTGAAGCTCGGTTACAACGTGACGAAGCGGGGTGGCGCAAACCCGGACGGCGGCATTGATTTGATCATTCAGAAGGACGGGCAGTGTACCGCGGTTCAATGCAAACAGTGGAAGGCGTGGAACGTGGGCATCAAGCCCGTGCGGGAATTCCTCGGAGCGTTGACGGACGCAGGCATCCAGAAGGGCAAGTTCATCACCCTGCGCGGTTACACAGGCGAGGCAAGGCAGTTGGCCGAAAAACATGACATCGAGATTGTGAACGAGGTCGGACTGACCCAAATGATTGAATCCACAGACGCCCAATTTGACCCGGAAGTGCTTGAACTGTTGCATGACACGCGAAAGTTCTGTCCGAAATGCGAACGTGAAATGGTGATGCGGGTTGCTAGCAAGGGTCCCAATGTCGGCGGCAAATTCTGGGGCTGTTCGCGATATCCGAAATGCCATTTCACATTGCCCATCACCTGAAATCAGCCCAACGCCCGCTGAATTCACGACATCACCTCCGCCCGGTTCGCTTTGGTGAAAACATTCTTGCTTGAGCGACGGCCTCAAGGGCAACCTGGCGGTGAAGTTTAAACATTCACAAATGGCAGACGATTGGTCACGCGAAGAAGTGGAAGCCGCAGTTGCGGATTACTTTGCCATGCTCGCGAAGGAATTTTCTGGGGTTTCTTACAACAAAGCGGAACACAATCGCCTTCTTCAAAAGATTCTGGTTAGACGATCAAGGGGGTCGATCGAATTTAAACACCAGAATATCACCGCAGTCCTTATTGAACTTGGTTTTGGAAACATACCGGGTTACAAGCCGCGTTTTAATTATCAAGACCTTTTGCGTGTCGTCGTTGAAGATCGGTTGGCTGGTGAAAAGCAACTTCAGGAAGCGGCCCGCAGTGCCGTCGAAAAGCCAGTCGATGCGCCTCCAGTCGTAGAAGACATTTTGTCCATACTAGTGCCGCCACCGATTCGTGATGACAAACCAGAATCTTTGCGAGAGAAACCTCTTGTTAAGCGAAAGCTGCTTCCACGGAATTATCTCGAAGCTGAAGCGCGTAACCGCTCTTTAGGACGAGCTGGTGAAGAATTCATACTTCGTTTTGAATGCGAACGGTTATGGCGCGCGAACAAAAAAGCTTTGGCCAATCGGATTGAACACGTCGCCGAAACCCAAGACAACCTTGGTTTTGACATCAAATCTTTCGAGATTGATGGTCGCGAACGGCTGATAGAAGTGAAAACCACTCGGTTCGGTGCATGGACTCCATTCTTTGCGTCGCGTAATGAGGTGGAGGTGTCTCAATCTCAAGATGATCATTACCAACTCTACCGGCTCTATAGTTTCACTCGGCAACCAAAGCTGTTCACCCTCGGTGGTTCACTTGGCCGGACTTGCGATCTAAATGCGATTCAATTTTCCGCAACTCCAAAATCAACGGGATAAGTAATCCGCCAATTGACGAAGTATTTCTCGGAAGATTCTTGTCTGAACGCCTTGGCCGAGGATTTGAATGGCGGTGGCATAGTGATCGCAATCAATCTTGCAGCCCATCAATCGTTCAACTTCTTCTTTGTGGAGTAACCGCAGCCCGTAAGCTGTTTCCACGAATGGGCCGGTGTTGATTTTGTGATATGAGCGAACAATCGTCGGCACTCTCGTTGATTCCCGGTTGATTGTGGTGAAACTAAATCCGTGGCCGAGTTTTGCGTGGCGCTGGTTGTGCCGACGCAATGCCTCAATGCTTTTGACAATCCGCTCAACCTCAAGTCGGTCCGAATCTGCCGGGGCATCCAGAAATTTACCAACTGTTCCAGTAAAAGGAATTTGCGGCGAGCGGATTTGAAAACCCGGTTTCAATGTGGCAACCATGATCCATCGCTTTCGGTCCTGCGGCTCGTTCCACTCATTCAGCGGGTCGATGATGGATTCCGTGAGACAGTAGCCGATTTTTTGCAGATGTTGCGCGAGGCTCAGGCACGCCAATGAATTTCCGAACGCGGGCACGTTTTCGAATACGCATGCCGACGGCAAATGATGAGCCACGATGTGTGCAACGCTGAGGAACAGGTCGCCGGTGTCGCCCAGCTCCGGTTTTCCAGCCAAAGATTTTTTGGCTCGCCCCAGCGTTGAGTGGCTTGTGCAGGGGATTGAAGCAACCAGAACATCATGTGCAGGTAATTCACCGGCGTGAATGCGCCGGATGTCAGCCTGATACAAAACTGCTCGCGGATGTGCCTGCTGCCAGACATCGGCGTACTTCGGCTCGACTTCAACGCCCGCGACCAGAGCAAAATCAGCATTGCTGGCAATGGCAGTGGATAATGTCCCGCCGCCACAGAAAACTTCAATCGTCTTGAAAGGTGGCTTGGCTGCGAGACCGCGTTGAATGTGGAACCCCCGCGCCGATGGCACCACGTCGATTTGTCTAAAAGCACCCGTGACTTTAATTTCTGGAAAACCGTCCAAAGGCGAGAGCAACAACCGATTCGCGATATCAATGATCGGTCGTTCTTGACGGGCTGAGATACGCTTCGATACATGATTCTCCGCCGACAACGCAGGACGAAGACGTACTCCATTCAGCCGCGGTTCGATAGTGAACCCAACTCCCGGTGTGAAACCCAACGAGTTGAGTCGCCGCGATTCAATCCAAACGCGCGGGCTATCGCGGTTCTCGCCGAGTTTCAGAAATGAAATGAGTTTCATCAGAGTCAAATTGAAGCGATTGATGAGCGATTCTTCCACGGACGATGAGTCAAGACGTTGGATGGAGATTCTTGCGACGACATAACGGCGAGATTATGCCAGTTGGCAAGCCCAGCGTCTGTGGACTATCGGCTACAAGATTTCCGGCAGGAAATCGGAGATCGGAGTTCGGAGATGGCCGCGTAAAGCTGCGCCACGCGGTGGGTTCGGGTCTCGGATTTCGGGTCTGGGGCGGTTATTGCCCGGGTGGATGGTTGATTCGGTTTTGAAGCGTTGGGTCGCCGGGAAATTTTTGTGCGCCCAGCCGCCAGGTTTGGAGGGCATAATCGGGCTGGCCTGCCTTTTGATATTGATCACCCAACAACACGTAGGTTTGCGCGAATTGCGGCTGCGGCGGCTGCGCTTCCTGTTGATCGATGAGGCTCGACAATTGTTGGATCACTTCCGGACCCTTGTTCATTTCCGGAGGCCAATGGGCCAGCGAGGCGGCCTTGAAAAATTGCGCTTCCCAGTTGGCCGGGTCAAGGCCCAACGCCGTGTTGAAGCTCTGATCCGCTTGCAACGCCAGAATGGCCGTTTTATGGTAGTCCCGGACGGTCTGTAATTTGTAAACATAGGCCTCGCCGAGGGCCGTGGGATATTCCGATGAAGCCGGATTGTCCGCCGCGCCCTGTTTCAAGGCCGCGATGGCCTGGTCCAATTCGCCCGCCTCCCGCAATTGTTTCCACGCGGCCTGCCTTTGCTGGAAACTGGACTGCTTGGAAACGAGGATGTCAATGGCCCGGCTGAAAGCGGTGGCGCCGGCGGAGTCATCAGCTTTTGCATCAGCTAAAGCGGGAGCAACCACTGGAGCCGGTTTGGCATCGCCCGGGTCTTCAGGAACCGGTCGCGGCCGGGTTGGCTGGGGAGCCGCGGCGGTCACGGATGGCGCAGCTGCCAGCGTACGGTTCGAAGCCGCTGCCGCCACTGGTTTTGCCAGGACGGGTGATGCCTTTGGCCGCTCCAGATAAAAAATTGTTCCGGCAATTATGCCGAGGCCGAGAATAAGCAAGGCGACAGTTGATGCTTTCATATTTTTGGTGTGTTTTGGTTTTAAATTTCGGTGGGCGGAGAGTCCTCGCAGATCGGCTCGTCGGCAGTCTCGCCCCACCCAAACTGCCTTTCTTCCTTAATTGTTGCATGCCTGGCCGCGGCGTTTGCGCGCGATGACCCGCCACTGGACGACCACGGGAACCACCCAAAGCAGATTCAGCCAGACGCAATAACGGACAATGATCTGCGAGCAATGGAAAAACAGGTTTGACCCGACAACCTGCCGGGCGATGGCATTGTTGACCTGAGTGGCGTGCGCGATCCCGCCGAGCGCAAAATCGTGCGCCAGCGCCACGCCGCCGAATGCCGTGTTCCAGGCAACCGCACAACAGCCAAAGGCCTGCCAGCCGCTGGCCAGGACGCCAAACGTCCAGACGCCCAGCCCGAAACCGCCGAGCACGAGCAGGCCCAGCGCAAGGGCGCCAAAGGGCAGCACGCCCACGGCACAAAGACCCACACTGAACGGCGCGACGGCGATTCCACCAAACGCGAGGAGGCCGCCCACCGCAAAATTGCCGACGGCGATCCAGGCCGTTACCGGTTTCTTCAAGACATCAAACCGGTCGCCAATACAAATGTGAATGGCCGGCAATCCGAACAAACCGAACCGGCTGCGATATTCCCAAGCCGGCTTCGGAAAATGGCCCGCATATTCCCGCGCCAGAATTCCGGAAAGATATTGGCGACGCCGACGCAGTATCCCCATGCCAAAGGCGAAGTACGTGACCAAATAAATGACGATCAGTCCGTTGATCAACATGGTGAACAGTAACGAATGGTCCGGTTGGTTCCGGCACACCCAAAAAGACAGCAACGCAAACGTCAGGAAAAATCCCGTGAAAAAAACGATGATTTTCCGGTGGAAGGATTTGACGTGTCCGCGCTCTTCGTCCGACCCCGCCTTGTCAAGGCCGATGCGAAAACAGGCGTAGTTGCCGAAAAAAACGACCAGCATGCCCAGGATGGCGCTGAACAATCCCATGGCGCCCGCAGCTTTGGCCGCCGCGCTGCCTTTGGCGACACTCGCGCCGAGGGTAGCGGCCTTGGCGGAAAGGGTGAGCGCCGGCAACGCCGCGAGCACTCCCAGCGTGAAGGCCCGGCCGGGATTCGTCTGCTCCAGCGCGCCTTCCACGAACGCGAGCACCTGTTCGTGCAACAATTTTCGCCCGCGCGAAAGCCGTTGTTTCACCGCATCCTGGCTCAACTCCAGGTTCTGCGCCACGGACTCGATGGATTGGTGTTCGCGATAGAACAGGACGAGCGGTTCGCGGTAAATTTCCGGGATGCGTTCAATCGAACGCCAGAGAATGGCCTCCTCCTCCCGGCTGATCAGGTGTTCCAGGGGTAACGGTCCCGGCGCGGGCGATTCAGAGATTTCTTCCAGCGATTCGGCCCGGTGGCTCGGTTCCCGTCCTTGTTGGCGCAACGCATCATAGGTGAGATTGCGGGAGATCCGGCACAGCCACGAACGCAATTTTTCCGGTTCGCGCAAATCGGCGAGTTGTTTCCATGCGGTAATGAATGATTCCTGAGCCAGGTCCTCACTCTGGCTGAGGCTGCCGGTGGCACTGTAAGCCAAGGAACAAAGCAGGGATTGATAACGGGCCACAATCCGGCCGAAGGCGTCGCGGTTGCCAACCAGGCTCTGGGCCACCAACTCGGCATCGCTGGATTCCGTTGTTTTCATTGCTGATGTTGTCATCATGTCATCTCATAGGTCTGAAAACGAGGCAAAGAGGTGACAAAGAAACGCCAAAGAAAACTGCAATCGAAAATGGAAGTTAGCGAAGGACGGAGGTCGAAAGGCCGCGTAAAAGGCCCTGTCTCACGCGGTTTAACACAAAGAGGCGGGTTTATTGGTCGATGCAATCAATGACGGTTTTAAGCCAGATCAGTTCCATCCCAATCCGTTGCGGGGCCAGTTCCCGGACCTCCTCGTCATTGGCCTGAGAATTTCAATGCAAAACGCGAGCAGCGGCTGCTGGTGATATCCCAGGAACATCCCTGCCACCGTCTCCCGCCACTCGAATTCCGAAACGTCCTCCAGCTTTTCCAGCATCCGGGTGTTCGCTGCCTCGGCGTGCTCAATGATTTTCGGGCGCACGGCTTTCAGTCGTTTGCCCCGGGTGCGGGTCGCCGCCTCCCAAATCGTGGCGGCCAGCGGAATGAGCTGGCTTTTCGCCGCTTCCTGCTCGAGCTGCTCGTCGCACACGAGCAAATAAACGCCCAGCGCGGGCTGTTCATCGAAAAATTGCTTCATCAGCGCAAGGGTCTCGTTCTCGCCCAGCACACACTGGCGTTCCCAAACTTCAATGACGAGTTGCCGCGGAATCGGATTCATGGAAAAAGCAGACCGGATCCGGCCGGCCATGACGCGATATTGCACCTGTCAGCCTTCTGCAGCCAGGGGAATTTGGCCGCGCGGCAGCACGGCCCTACCACAAACAGAAATCAATTCGTGTTAATTCGTGAAATTCGCGTAAAGAAGTTTCTGCGCGCGCCGGCCTCAACGCTTCCCGGCCAGCCGTTCCACCAGAAAATCCTCGTACGCGCCAAGGTCTTTCCACCTCGTGGCCACGTTGACTTGCTTCGCCTGCGGGTCAATGACCGTGAATCCGTCGTCGGTGACGCGGAGGCCGAGTTTCTCCATCACGCACAGGTCCTGCCGGATGGCGAGGTAGACGGCCACGGTATCGAACAGCGTGCTGCTGCGCTTGTCAGCCATGTCCGCCGGCAACTTGGCGTCGCCGACAACCCAGATGCGATAGTTGGCGATGACGTCGGCGACGTTGCGGTCGGTCGTATCGCGGACGCGCCGGTATTTGTCGCCGGTCAAGGTCACCAGGCCGCAGGTGTCGAGCGGCGTGATGGTGATGTCCCACGGGGCGGCAAAAACCTGCTGGCAGGCCTTGGGATCGGCCTTCACGTTCCATTCCGCCTGGGGTTGCTTCGCTCCGCCGTAACCCACGCGCACGCTGCCCTGCATGCCCACGAACCGGGCATGTTGCGCAATGCGCGGCTCGCGTTTCAGCGCCTCGGCAATGTTCGGCACGGGACCGATGCAAATCAATGTCACGGGCTGCGGCGAATTCATTATCGTGTCAATTAGCGCCTGCACGCCGTTGGTGTGGACTTTGCCCGGATAGGACTTGAGATTGTAGTCCTTGACCCACGCGGCCTGGCGGCCGTCGCCGTGCGGTGCGATGTCGAGGCCAACACCCACGGGCACGTCGCTGCGCCCGGCGCGTTCGAGCAGTTTCGCGAGCAGCCGCGCGCGGTATTGCGCCTCACCGTAATCGCCCACCACAAGCTTCAGGTCCAACTCCGGCGATTTGAGCAGCAGGGCCAACGCCCAGGTATCGGCAATGTCGTCGCCGATGTCCGTGTCGAGGATGACGGGGATGGGCGCGGGTTTGGCGGGTTGCGTTTCGGCGGCGCCGGCGGGCAGGGCGGTGAGCGTGAAGCCCAGCCAGAGCAGGCCAAGGCAGGCGCCGATCCGGCGAAGAGAGCAAAGTGCAGCCGCGGAGTTCACGAGCGAGGAGGGTGTCATGCGCGGGAGCATTGCAGAAGCGGCGGTGAGATAAAGGCCAAAGGCGGAACAACAAAGGCTAAATTCTAAAGGCTGAAGGCTGAAGGGCCGCGTAAAAGGCGTTGCCTCACGCGGCAGGCCACGTAAAAGACTTCGTCTCACGCGGTGGACCGCGTAAAAGGCTTCGTCTCACGCGGTGGACCGCGTAAAAGGCTTCGTCTCACGCGGTGGGCCGCGTAAAAGACTCCGTCTCACGCGGTGGGGAACATTCAACATTCAACATTCAACATCGAATTGTCAGAGAAGGGAGTCAGGAGCCTCGCCCCACCTTTGCGTTCCTTGCGTTCTATACGGTAAAAGCGAATTGAATCCGCGGCGCGCAGGGGATCAGCCTTCGCCAAGACTTCCGTTTTCGCATCGCTTCAACGCGACAAGCCGGCGCGACAGGCTCTCGCCCTGCCTTTTTGCGCCTTTTCGCGTCAAAGCAATTTTTCTTGTGCGGTTTTTCCGGCGGCGGGCATTACCTTGTGAAATGTGATGACTGAAGATGCCGAATTATTAAGCCGCTACGCCGCGGAGCAATCGGAAACCGCCTTCGCCGAATTGACCCGGCGGCACGTGGACCTCGTGCATTCCACCGCGCTGCGCCTGATGAACGGCGACATGCACGCCGCCCAGGACGTGACACAACAGGTCTTCACGGAGGTCGCCCGGCAGGCGAAACGGCTGGCCCGGCATCCCGCCCTGGTCGGCTGGCTGTACACCACCACCCGGCTGATGGCGTTACGGATGAATCGAACCGAGCAACGGCGCCAGGCGCGCGAACAGGAGGCCAATATGATGAATCAACTCCTCCATGACGACACGCTGCCGGTGGATTGGAACCGGTTCCGGCCGGTGATCGAGGACGCCATGCACGAACTGGACGACCGGGATCGCCATGCAGTCCTGCTCCGCTATTTTCAAAACAAGACCCTCAACGAAGTGGGCGCGGAGTTGAATCTCACCGAAAACGCCGCGCGCATGCGCGTGGACCGCGCGCTGGACAAGCTGCGCGGGAAACTGGCCCGCCACGGCATCACCACCACCGCGGCGGCGCTCGCGGCCGTGGTGGCCGCAAACGCCGTCCAGGCCGCGCCTGCCGGTCTGGCCGCCACGATTTCCGCCGCTGCCTTTGCCGGCAGCGCAGTTCAGGCTTCAACCCTCATTGTAGCAACCAAAACCATAGCTATGACCACCTTGCAAAAAACCATCGTTGCCGCGGCCCTCGCCGCCGCGGTCGGAACCGGGATTTACGCCGTCCACCAAGGCGCGCAATTGCGCGGTCAGATCAAGTCGCTCGAGGACCAACAGGCGCCGCTGACCGCACAAATCCAGCAACTGCAACGTGAACGCGAGCAGGCGGCCGGTCAACTGGCCACGTTGCGGGAGGAAAACGCGCGGTTGAAATCCGGCTCGACCCCGACCGAACTGTTGAAATTGCGCGGTGAAGTGGGAACGCTCCGGCAGCGGGCGGTGGCGAACGAAGCCAAAAGCAATCTACCTTCCAGCGGCTTGGACAAAATGATGAACGATCCCGCGATGAAGGAATACATCCGCCAGGCGCAGAAGGAAAAACTCAGGTCCATGTACGCCGATTTATTCAAGGAACTGAAGCTGACGCCGGAGCAGACGGACCAGTTCCTTCAGATAATGGGTGATATGGCGTCAAAGAGCATGGAACGGATCACGTCCACGGGGACTCCGAACCAGTCCGCCATCGATGCGCTCGCCGGTCTGGGAAGTCAGTTATACACATTGCTGGGGGATCAGGGGATGGCGCGGTTTAAGGAGTACAGCGACGAAATTCCCGCCCGGACCACCGTCACACTCCTGAATGGCCAACTGGGTGACAATCCGCTCACCGCCGAGCAGAGTGCCCAACTGCTCCAAATCGTGAAGGCGGAGCCGGCGGATTTGACGAAGGGCATCACCGGTGCACCGGATAAGGCGTTTCTGGGGTCGCAAGCGGACATTGATGCCTTCCTGCAACGCGTGGCCGAGAGCAACCAGCGCATTGTGCAACAGGCCGGCGGTTTTCTCACGCCCGACCAATTGAGTGCGCTTAACGCAGTATTAACCAGAGCCATCGAGGCACGAAAACTCCAGGCCGCCGCCTTGATTCAAAAGCATTGAGTGGGAGGGCGGAGGTCGGAGATGGCCTTCACTCACAAACCTCCACCGTCGCCAATCCTCCTTCGCCGAGGGGCGTGTTGCTCAAATTTGTAGGGCGGGCTTTCGAGCCTGCCGGTTGCNNACCGGCAGACAGGAATGTCTGCCCCACATCCGAAGCGGAAATTGATTTGGGCAACACGCCCCGAGGCTGCGGAGGACAGGGGCTATGGTGGACAGGTCGTCTCACGCGGCATGGGGGTTGAGGGTGGCGGACGCCAATCCATAGGATGGGTTGACCGCTTTGCGGCTATTTATTTACTTGCCGACGGCGACGCCCAAAAAGCATCCCCAGACCAGCTCCAGCCACCAGCAGCGTGGATACCGAGGGTTCAGGGATCGTGCTGGTTATCCAAGGCATGAAGGCCGAAACCCGTCCGAAGCCACTGGTGTCACCATAATAGGAATTTGCATTGCCATCTGTGGCAGCGACGAAGGAGATCACGCCTTCCAAATAGGTTTGCGAGCCAATCGTAATAAACACACCGCCACCACTGTCGCCCGGCGCCACACAGCCCTCAAGCGTCAGCGGCGTTGCGTCGCCGAAAACGTTGTTCGTTGTCGTGTGCGGGTTGTCAAAATCGCAGCCCAGCACCAGGGATGGATTGCCGAAGTTTCCATCAATGACGTTTTGAAATGCGCGTTTCTGGTTATCGAGGGTTCGCCAGCCGGTCAGGCCCGTCCCTGTGAGGCCGAATCCGACAAATGTTCCGATCTGCCCCAAATCCGATGATCCGGTGTAGAGCGTCGCCGGAGTAATACCCACGACCGGTGAACTGAGATGCACCAAGCCAAAGTCGTATCCGCCGGACGGATTGCTGCTATTCCAGCCCGGATTACCAATGAGTTGGGTCGAGGCATAGGAAGTCCCGTTAATGGTGAAAGTCCCGGAACTGGCGACAACCAGCATGTGTGCGGCAGTCAGCACCCAATCCGGCGCGATGAGCGTGGCGCTGCCGGTATAGCCCCAATTGCTAACAAACGTTCCAACCGGAGCGTATTCCATGCTGGCGGCAAGGGCTAAATAACTGCTGTCCGGCTGGTCATCCCGGATCGTGACACCCCAAATTGAAGCCGGCTGGAGAATCGTCGAAGCAAGAATTCCGAGGAGCGTAACAAATCTGACTTTGCCCAATCTCATGGCGATGGCGTTATTACTCCACAACAAACACGGCTCGTCAAGGTTAATCTCAGCGAGAGCGCCGCAAAGGGGGGTGTAACTCGACACTGTTCTTAAACTGGGGACTGGAAAGTCCCCGGAACTCGCGGACAAGAATGTCCACGCTACGTCGCAGGCTTTCCAGTCCCGCATGGCGGGATTCAGGCGACTTTCCAGTCGCCAGTGACCCGAGTTCAGGGATTCATTTCAAGAACAGTGCAAAGTTGCACCCCGGACCGTCCCGCAGGGCGGGACGGGACACCGAACCCTCCGTCGTTCCCCGGGCGGAACTATGAAGGGCAGGCAAGGACGAGCCGTCTCCCTTACACTTCGCCGCGCCAAGGGACGAGGATGATTTCAAGCCAGTCTCGCGGAGTTCCGCCCTCCGAAATTCGTGTTAATTCGTGCAATGGACTCGCTCGCGCCCGCGAGCGAGGGGCAGCATTCGAAGCGCCCTGGCTCCAGAGTGGTTCTCAAAAGTCATTTCCAGTTTGAGAGTTGAAGCGGCCCTGCACGGGCGGGACCGCTTCAGCCTCCGCCTTCAGGATTAACGCCTTAGCCGGAAGAACTTCGCCGGAGCGTTCATGTCGGTGTTGGTGTAGCAACGTTCCGAACAGATAATGTCGGTATACGGTCCGGCCGGAGCTGGCGCCCATTGCAGGACCCCAGACCCATGCCACTGGATGATCAACTGCGAAGAACCGTTCATAGCCGCTTGTAACATGGAAACGACCGGAACGAGGGCCAGGCCGTGGTAGTTCCCCGAAGCGACGTTGAGGGCGTTCGTGACACCAGCCGGCACGTCGATCTGTCCATAGGCATCATTACCCCAGCCGATAATCGTACCGTCTGCGCGCAGGGCGAAAGTGTGGAAATCGCCGGCGGCGATGGCAATGACATTGGAGACGCCGGCGGGCACGTTGGTCTGGCCGAAGGTGTTGTCACCCCAGGCGACGACAGACCCGTTGGCAAACAACGCAGCGCTGTGCAGATATCCGCCGGCAACGGCGATCACGTTGGTAAGATTGCCGGGTGGAGAGGCCTGACCGTAACCATTGAATCCCCACGCCACGACCGTGCCATTGGTCCGCAAAGCAAGATTGTGGTTGCGCCCGGCAGCGATGGCGCGAATGCCACTCAATCCTTGCGGCACGCTGGTTTGCCCGAGGGAATTGTCGCCCCAGGCAACGACGGTGCCCGAGTTCAACAGGGCGAGACTATGGGCGTCTCCGGCCGCAACCGCAAGAACACCGTTTGTCGCGGCGGAAGGCACAGTCGTTTGGCCGTAGTCGTTTCTGCCCCACGCAATCACCGACCCATTTTCAGTAATGGCAAGGTTATGCCCGGCACCGGCGGCAATGGAAACAAAACGCAATGAATTTGTGGGAACGGTAGTCTGGCCGTCGCCATTGTATCCCCACGCAACCAGCGTTCCGTCATGATGAAGCGCGACACTGTGGTAGTCACCGCCGGCCACGGCAACGATGTCGTCCAGATTGGATGGCACGTTGGTTTGCCCGCCGGAGTTGTCGCCCCAGCCAATGACCAACGACTGCGGCCCCAAGACACTCACGCGCGCCGTGCTGGAAGCGCTCCCGAATTGGTTCGTGACCGTGACTTTGTAGTAGCCGGATTGTGACAGTTGAATGTTGGTGAGGATCAGAGTCGGATTCGATCCAGCGATGGGCACGCCGTTCAATTGCCAGGAATACGAAAGCGTCGGGCTACCGAGGGCTGTTACGGACAGAGTCACGGTGTTGCTGATGTCCACGACCTGATTCGTGAGCGGCTGGAGGATGGTCGGATTTTGGTAAACGGTGAGTTGCGCGACCGCGCTGGTTGAAACCCCCGCGATATTGGACGCCATCAGGGTGTAAGCTCCGCTGTCAGCCAAGCCGAGGTTCAAAAGCGTCAAAGAAGTGAGCGTGGCGCCCGGCAGATTGGTGCCGCTGTGCTGCCATTGATAGGTGATCGGTAGCGAGCCATTCGCCAAACCGGTGAACGTGCGGTTGGAACCGGCGCTGACCGAGGCGCCAACAGGTAGCACGACAAAATACGGCGCGAGCGGCGTCACGGTGAGGGTGGCGACGGAACTCGTGGCCGCTCCGAGCGAGTTGGTCACCACGACCCGATAATTTCCGGTATTGCTCGATTGAATGCCACTCAACGAGTATTGCGCCGTCGTGGCCCCCGCGATGGATGAGTTGTTGAAGAACCACTGATAAGCGAGCGGCTGGCTGCCGGCGGCGGCGACAGTGAATGTGGCGTTGGATGACGCCGGCAGCGTCAAGGAAACAGGATTCGTCAGGATGACCGGCGACGACTGAATGACCCGGACGTAAATGACCGCACTGGTAATCGAACCGACCGGGTTGGAAACGACGGCGCGATAAATGCCTTCGTTGATGGACTGCGCATTGGCGATGGTGAGCGTGGAATTTGTCGCGCCGCCGATGTTCGAATTTTCAAACATCCAGCGATAGGTGAAAGGCGGCGTCCCCCCTGCGGTCACCGACAGGCTGAAGGACCGGCCGGCCAGAACATTGGTGCTCTGGCTCTGGCTGACAATCGTGGGCGGCAACAGCACGGTCACGTGCGCCACCGTGCTGGTGGTGGAACCGAACGGGTTGCTGACGACGACTTGATAATCGCCTTGCTGCGCGGGTTGGATGCCGGGGATGGACAGGAAATAATTTGTTGATCCCGGCAGATTGGTGCCCGACAACGTCCATTGATACGACAACGGCGCCAAACCCATGGCGGTTACGGTCAGGTAAACCGGGTTGCCGGCCAGGACGGAAGTATTGGCAGCCGGCTGCTGAGTGATGGACGGAGATTGGATCGCGGTCATCGGAACGCTGCCCAGAGTCGCCGTGGTGCTGTTGAAATACCAGAAACGCCGGTTTTGTCCGTCCACAATGGAAATGGTGCTCGACGCGGGCAGATTATAAATCGCCTGGCGGGTGGTGGTGTCAAACGCCTGGCTGCTGCCGAAAGCAACGAGGCCGTTGCTCGAACAGGCATAGATCTCCGCGCCGAGCGTTCCCAATTCGGTAAGGTTCGTGTCGTAGATGTAACTGTTCCAAAAAAGACGGGTGCCGTCTGCAGACAGGACAAGATTTCGCGTGCCATAGGGATGTTGATTGCTGCCCGCCACTTCCACGGGAGTGTCGCTCGTGCAAATGAATTTATGAATGTGCGCGTTGGAAATGTTATTGTCGTTATGATAATAAACCGTTCCGCTCGGATCCGATTCACCATCGCCTTCACGTTGGGGATAAGGAAAAGCCCCAACGACCGATCCATTGGAAGTATCCACAAGATTCACGCCAATCCATTGATCTTCTCCCTCAGTAATGATTCTGCCCGTTCGGCCCGCGTTGATTTTATAAATGTCGGTTCCGAGATTTAGCGAAGGCAACAGGGTTTGCGTATTCAAGTCCACCACATAGGTCCAAGTTTCCGTCCAGCTCGCGATATACAACCTTCCTTCAGCATAGTGGATGGCCAGGTCAGTGGGATTGAGACCGATGGTCAGCGCCTTGTCTATGTTGCCGTTGGTCGTGTTGATGAAGAGCAACAAACCATTCTGCCCGGAGAGCGCCGGTGCCTGCAGCGCATAAATGTAGGGACGCTGGCGATCTGCCGCCATTTTCACGATGTTTAACGCCTTGATGTTTACCGCCGCGGGCACTTCCAGTTTCAAACTGCCGGCAGTAAATTCGATGTTGTTCGTGTACTGACCGGCGGCCAATCCCGACGTGTTAAACGTGACGGTGACGGTTGATGGCGAAGTTCCATTCGTCGGATTCAACGTCATCCAGCCCGGTCCGGTCACTGCCGCGGTCCACGCCACCGGCGCCGAACTCGTCACGCTCAACGTCATCGCTGCCGGATTGAACCCGGCGATCGCGCTCAGATTCAGTTGCGAGGGATTGACCGAAATGGTGGCGGCGGTGAACGACCACACGCTGCCGGCATTGGTGGAATTGAAGCCGACCACGTCCACGCGCCAGTAGTAGGTTGCCCCGGGCAGCAGCGCTTGGGACAAATTCTGCCCGGGAGTTGTGACGCGGCCCAGATACTGCGCGGAACCTGGAGTTGCTCCCGCAACGCCGGCCTGATTCGTTCCCCAAAAAACATCATACGACAGCGCCAGCGGTGACACCGTCCACGTGAGATTCGTCAACGGCAGACTGACCACCGAACCATCGGCGGGCGTGGGCATGATCGCCGGTCCGCTCACCGAGGCGATGCTGGCCATGTCATAAATCACCACGCTGGTCGTGGAGGTGTTGTAGCGGAAGAGCTTTTTCTGATCGCCGGACAACGTCTGGACGGTGGTCGAAAATGGCAGGTTGGTGAGCGTGGCGCTGGTTTGGGTGTTGAAAACCTCCGTCGGGCCGAACGCAATGGTGCCATCCAGGGAAACTCCGTAAATGTTATTGGCAAATTGATTCAGCAGAACCGATACATTGGTGGCGGCGAACATTTGTTGTTTGTTGAACACCCACCGCTCGGCGGCATCCAGAAGAATCGGCGTGTCATACGGATCGCGCCGCCAGGAAATAAACGAATCTTCCAACGGCGTGAGATTGACGTTGGTCAACGCGTCGTACCGCGTCACCCAGGAGTTCACGTTGCCCGCGCCCCAGCCATACTGCCGCCAGCGATACAGCATATTTCCATTCCGCGTGACGTTGATTCCGCCGGCGCCGTTGCCGTCATCGTAAACCGTCACGTTCGTGCCGTTCGCGTAATCAAATGTCGTGATGCTCGGCGCCCACGCGCCATCGGTGAAATAGACCAGATTGGATCGTCCCACCGCCAGATGCAGAGGATTGGAAAGGCTGTAGGTATTGGGTGTGGAAATGGTTTTTTCCGCAACGACCGCGAACGAGTTCAGGTCCACCTTGGAGATCGTCCGGCTTCCCGCGTTGATGACGTAAATCGCATCACCCGCCGGAGTCATCGCCATGTCGGTCGGATTCAGGTTGACCGAGATTTCGCCGAGGATGGCGCCGTTGGTGGAATTGAGCGCCAGCAGGGTTCCCGGCACGGAGCCGTTCGCCTGGTTGAGCGCATAGACGCACGGCCGCAAATAGTCCGGCAAAAGCTTGTTCACAGTCCGATTCGGCAATGGAATGGTGACTTGCCCGTGAGCAGTGGACACGACAGATATGGCGCATAACAGCGCGATTGAGGCGGTGCGTGGATTCATAAACATTTTCTAGGTTACTGAAGGTTTTAATGTGAGGATTTAATGTTTGCAAGAAAAATCCGACAAGCCTGAAAAAGAAGCTGACAAGAGCGACGGCACACATAGACTCCATTAGCTATTCTTCGCAATAGTAAACGGCAATGAAGACTAAAGTGCTGGTACTGCTCGGTTTCTGTCTGATCATCGGAATCCTGGTTTCATATCCGAAACGGCAAGCGCCGCCCCCCGAACCGGGTTCCATTCGGCCCATAAATTCGAACTTAAAAGTGGCTTTGAAAAAGGATTCGTCCGGTAACGTCACCGAAAGCACCGAGTTTGGCGACGATGGGATCCTCAAGCGTAAAACCACTTATAACGGAGCGCGGCCAGATAAATCACAGACTTTTGATGCCAGTGGAAAGCTCAAATCGCAGGACAGCTTTTCCTATGACGCCTCCGGCAAACTGACCGCTGTGTTTCGAACGACATCAAACGGAGAAGTCATGCAAATGGTGTATTCCTACGATGAAAGCGGGAAGGAAACGGGCCGGAGGTTGATCGATTCCTCCGGCCGTGAGGTGCCGTTGGAAAAACAGAAGGAAGTATGGGGAGACTGATTCGGCTTTCCCGTTTCGGTCATTCGAGAGTTCGTTTCCTGAATTCCGAGGAGGATCGTCGGAACGGTAATTCATGCCTTGGAGGAAGCCGGAGGAATCGTCTCCAACGTGTCACGCCAGAAACCGCCCCGACGTCGGCCTCGTTTCGCAAGCGCCGTTGCTATAGAGTGGTTCTCAAAAATCATTTCCAGTTTGAGAGTTGAAGCGGAGGCGGAGGGGAAAAACATCGAACTCCGAAGAAGCAGGACGGCTTCTGAAAGCCGCATTCAACTACAATAAATCGCAGACTGGCGTTAAGGTGGGGCGGGCTGAGGCCGGGCATTTCCCGGTAATTCAGGGACAGGCTGGAAGCGCTGTCCTACTTTATTTCGCGTGGGTGAAGATTAAAAAAGTGTAACTGCGTTCCGGACGATTTTCGGTTAATTTTTGGCCATGCGGTTGACGCAATTATTCAGTGCGCTCGCGGCCAGGAATTATCGCCTGTTCTTCGCCGGGCAGATTGTTTCGCTGGTCGGCAGTTGGATGACGCAGACGGCGTCGCTGTGGCTGGTGTATCATCTGAGTTCGTCGGCGTTTCTGCTGGGGGTGGTCGGTTTCGCCAGTCAGATTCCGATTTTCTTTCTCGCGCCGTTTGCCGGGGTCTGGGTGGACCGGGTGAACCGGCACCGGCTCCTGGTGGCCACGCAAGTTTGTTCCATGCTCCAATCCTTCGCGCTCGCGGCCTTTGCGCTTACGCATACGATTGGCATTCCGCATCTGATCATCCTGAGCCTGGTGCAGGGGGTCATCAACGCGGTGGACATGCCCACCCGGCAGGCGTTGGTCGTGGAATTCGTCGAGCGCAAGGAGCATCTGGGCAATGCCATCGCGTTGAACTCGTCGCTGTTTAATCTCGCGCGGCTGATCGGGCCGGCCGTCGCCGGGTTCGTCATCGCCGGATTCGGGCCGGGTCTGTGTTACCTGGTGGACGGCCTCACGTACGTGGCGGTCATCGCCGCGCTGCTCGCGATGCGTCTGCCCGAACGTCCGGTGCGACCGGTGCGGCAGCATCCGTGGATCGAATTGCGGCAGGGGTTTCGTTATGCGTTTGGTTTCACGCCCATCAAGATGTTGATCGGGCTGGTGGCGGCCATCAGCGCGATTGGGTTTTCCTACACGGTGCTCACGCCCATCTACGCGCGGGATGTGTTTTTGGGCGACGCGCGCACGCTCGGTTATTTGATGTCGGCTTCGGGCGTCGGCGCCTTGAGCGGGGCGTTGTATCTCGGCTCGCGCACGACGATTCGCGGGCTGGGTCGGGTCATCACGTTCGGCGGCGCGGCGATGGGCGTGGGGCTGATTGGTTTCGCGTCGTCGCGCTGGCTGCCGCTGTCGCTGGGCTGCCTGACGTTGACGGGCATGGGCGGTGTGCTGCTGATGGCGTCGAGCAACACGCTGATTCAAACGCTGGTGGACGATGACAAACGCGGGCGGGTGATGAGCATTTTCTCGATGGCGTTCACCGGCACCATGCCGGCGGGCAACCTGCTCGCGGGTTTCCTCGCCGCCAAATGGGGTACGACGGTGACGTTGACGGCGAGCGGCGTCATTTGCATTGTCATTGCGGGCTTGTTTTTCCGGTCCATCCCCGGGCTGCGCGCGGCGGTCGCGCCCGTGCTGGCGAAGCTGGACCCGGCGGTGTTCGAACCCATTGTTCGTCCGATGGGAGAGCCGCCTTCGTTCACTACGGCGCGCCAAGGGGGTGAAGGCAGAAAGTTGAACGATGAAGGATGAAGGCTGAAGGCTGAAGGCTGAAGGGCCGCGTAAAAAGGCTTTCAGCCTCACGCGGTGGGGAACATTCAACATCCAACATCGAACGCCAAACATCGAATTGGTTGTCGGCGAGATCCGCCTTCTGAAATTTCGCGTGTTTTTCGCGTGGTTTGCGGTTAACATCTCCCCCATGAATCGCACCGCTTTGTTTTTACTGGTTGGTTTCCTGATCGCCGCATCTTCCCGCGTGGCCCTGTGCGCCGATGATTTCAAGCCGGAGCCGGGTTACATCAGCCTGTTCAACGGCATGGACCTCACGGGCTGGTGTTACAATCCCACCAACACGTTCGACGGCAAAACGGAGAGCAGTGACGGTCGGTACACCGCCACGAACGGCATTCTGGTGGTGAACCCGCACAAACCGGAAGCGGGGCCGAGGCTGCGGCAGTTGTCCACGACGCGCGAGTTCCCCAAGGATTTCATTCTCAAGCTGGAATTCCGTGCCGCCGTGAACGCGGACAGCGGCATTTTCATCCGCAAACCGCAACTGCAATGCCGCGATTACCTCGTCGCCGGTCCTTACAAGCTGCTCAAGCAATACCAGCCGCAGGATTGGAATCAAATCGAGGTGACGGTGACGAACAACGTCGCGCATTGCACCTGCAACGGCGAGGTGCTGGAGGCCGCGCTCAAAGTTCCCGGGACCGGCCCCATCGGCCTCGAAGCCGACCGCGGCCAGATGGAGTATCGCCACCTCCAGTTGAAGGAGTTGCCGTGAGTGGGCACAACTATTGCACGCCGACGCGGTAGAAGAACGGGCCGGGTCCGACGGCGGTGGTGTCGAGCCAACTCGTCGTGCCGGCCTGGCCGACGATGTTGGTTTGAATCGTTGAGAAAGGCGGTTGTGCTCCAAGGTTGCTGCTCCGCTGGATGAAATAATTCATGCCACTGACGCTTTGCCAGGTGATGGTTGTGCCGGAAATGTCAGTGGTGGACGTGAGCATCTTCAGCAAGGACGTGGGGTCGTTCGGGATGGTGCCCGTGCGCCATTCCTGCCAGTTGTTCATGCCGTCGCCGTCCGTGTCCGCGTAATCCGCCGTTCCGTCCGTGGGCAAACCGTATTGTTGCGCCCAAGCGTAGGAAAGCACGGAAGACGGTGTTTGATATTCATAGGCACCGATGTCCACCGTTCCACCCTTAATGCGCGGATTGCCGTCGAGGTCGGTACTGCTGGTGACATACGTGTTGTTTCCGGCGTTGATGCAGGGAGAATTGGATTGCAGATGAAAATTTCCGCTGGCTTCATCTACAAAAATCGCCGCATTGGTGAAGCATCCTGTATTGCCGAGAATTGGAGTCGTACACGTATAAAAAAAGCTTTTGATGTTATCAAGATTTCTTCCATTGTCATAAACGATGCAATTGGTCAAAGCACCACCGTAGATGCCGCCGCCCGCGATAGAAGCCGTGTTAATGACCACGGTGCAGTTGTTCAAAATGCTATTGTAAGCGCCGCCGCCAGCGCTGCCCGCAAAATTATTTTTCAACACGCAATTGTTCAGCGTGTTCGAGTAAGCGCCGCCGCCGAAACTGGACGCCCGGTTGCTCGAAATGAGGCAATTATTCGCATTGCCAAGGCATACTCCGCCGCCAAAACCGGCGGAATTGTTGCTGACAATGCAACTGTTCAATGTCGAAAGATAAGTGCCTCCGCCAGAGCCGGGCGCGAAATTGCCGATCACCAGACAGTTGTTTAGAATTCCCAGGGATGCTCCGCCACCGCCACTGCCTTGTATCAATTTGTTTCCAGCGACGACACAGTTGTTCAAATTGGCCAGATAAGTTCCGCCACCGCTGATGAAAGCCTGATTGTTGGTGATGATGCAATTGTTCAGCGTGCCTTGATAGGCCGCGCCGCCAAACTGATTGGCATAGCTGTGCATCAACGCGCAGTTGGATATGATCGCATTGGTGGATTCGCACCAGACAGCCGCGCCGCTTTGCTCGTTTGTGATGTTTCCCGAAAGCCGCGACGCGCCATTGGTCAAAGTGAATCCAATCAATGCCGCGCCGTTGGTCAGATACACGCAACGGATGCCCGTAGAGAGATAACCGCCAGTGTTGGGCAAACCGGCGATGATTGTCGCAGCCGAACCGTTGACGCTTTGGACTGTCACAGCTTTGTTTATCACCACGCGATTGGTCATTGTGCCGAATACGACGCGACCGCCGGTATTGTAAGTGCCGTTGCTGACCACGATAAAATCGCCCGCGTTTGCCACATCAATCGCATCCTGAATGTTCGTCGCGGCGGTAATCCAATTCGTGAAGGGCGGAACGGGATTTGTGCTGCTCAAACTGACGTAGTGAACCGTTCCTTGAAATTGATTTTCATACGCGCCCATGTCCACCGTGCCGCCGACGATGCGTGGGTTACCGTCCAAGTCCGTGCTGTTGGTGATGAAGGAATTATTTCCTGCGTTGATGCACGGAGACCAAGGTTGCAGGCGCAAGTTCCCGCCCGCCAGATCCACCAAGGCGGGTTCGTTGGTGATGTTGCCAAAGCCGCCGGTGGGAAGCGGCGTGGTGCAGCAGTAGGTGAACTGACTCCCGCGCCAATTAGTCGGCGCGTTAAAGAAGATGATGCAGTTACTTAGGGATGCCGAGTCCACTCCGCCGCCACTGGGATTCACCCCCATTGGCGACGAGTTGCTGACAAGCGTGCAGTTGACGAGCGTGCCGCCATACGCGCCTCCGCCTTCCCCGGCTGCGTTTCCGATATAGATGCTTCCCCGAGTTGTTCCCGACATAGTGGCCCCTCCGGCGTGAAACGCGGTATTGCCCAAGAGGGAACAACTGATGAGCGTGCCACTCTGGGCCCCGCCACCGTCACCTGCCACGGCCCGGTTTGTGGAGAAGACGCAGCGGGTGAATTGCCCTTGGTAGGCGCCACCGCCTGAAAACGAGGCGGCATTGCCGGTAATTATGCAATTCGTCACGAGCGCGGTAGTGGACCAGCACCAGACACCACCACCATTACGTAGCGTGACTGAGTCACCCACAGCGCGCGTCGCACCACTACGCAGGGTGAACCCATTCAAAATTGCTCCGTTTGTTAGCCATGCACACCTCACGGCTCCCAAACCATTCGTCGTTGCTGCATCCCACTGGCCTTGAAGAACTGTGACTTGAGGACCGTTCACGCTTTGAAGCGTTAGTGCTTTGTCCAGAGCCACGCGGTTGGTCAAATCTCCGGCCATCACTTTTCCGCCCGTGGCGTAAACGCCATTGCTCACCAGCACAATGTCGCCCGCCAGCGCGGCGGCCACAGCATCCTGGATGTTCGTCGCAGCGGTGGCCCAACTGGTGTAAGGCAACGTCGGGCTGGCGCTGTTCACGTCCACATAATGAGTCGTTGCGGAAACTTGGAAGGACAAGACTGCCAAAAGAGCCACCGCAAATCGCTGGCATTGGGGCTTCATAAGATTCGGATTAGCCTTTTCTAGCAGCGCCAGTCCCATTGTTCAAGTTACAAATGAATGTTGCATCAAGGCAGCCGGAGCTCCCGGAGCATTTCATTAACACCGGGCTTCAGCCCGGTGATTGACCGCTGAAAAGTCGCGCAGCCGTTTCAACGGCTTCTTCAATTGTAGAAAACCCGTTAAAACGGGTTGGAGTCCTTCGACGACCGACTCCACCCGGCTGAAGCCGGGTGCTAATGAGAGATGTAAAAAGGAAGTTGTAAAAAATGGGATTCACCCATCATTTCATCAACTCCCGTTGCCAGTTCATCAATTCCGCCGCGTGTCGTTCCCAATCACGGGCCAGATCTCCGAGCGTGGCGCGGCTGGCGATGAGCGTGGGGTCAATGCACAGCTTGTGAGCGTGCGCGTCGCGGCGCCGCTCCAATTCGCGGTAACGGCGCATCTCGGTTTCGGTGGGCCGGGTGGAATGATGCCGGACTTTTTCCGGGTGTCGGTCGTGGGGCAACGCCAGGCCGGCCCGAATGGCCGCCACCAGGGTGTCGCGGCGGCGCGGTGACATCCGCGGCGGCAAAAGTGGGTCGACCGCCTGTCGCCCCACGGCGGCTTCGGCGAGTTCAACCATTTTTTCGTGGCTCAAAATAAAAAATGGCGGGCGGTTTGCGGCAATGGCTTCGGTTTCGCGCCATTGCCAAAGCTCGCGCATCACGGCCAGCGCGTGACGATTCAACACGTGGCTGCCTTTCACGCGCCAGACGGAATCCCCGTCCACGACGGATGGTTGCGAACATTCCTCAATCAATCGCGCGCATGATTCCTGATGCCAGCCAAGGCGGTTTTTATTTTGGAGTTCAAGCTTCAGCTTGTCGGAAAGCGGCTTGAGGTGATGCGTGTCATTGCGCGCGTAGGTTTCCATCCGTTCGGTGAGCGGACGCCGCGCCCAATCGGCCTTTTGCGAAGCCTTGTCCAGTTTCACACCGAGAAATTTTTCCACGAGCGAACTCAGGCCGAATTGCCGTTCGCCCAAAAGCCGCGCCGCGAGCATGGTGTCGAAAATGGCGCGCGGGACAAATTCGTGATGTTTGCGGAACAGGCGCAAATCGTAATCCGCGCCGTGCATGATGAGTTCGTGGACGGCCAGCGCGTCGAGCAGAGGGTCCAGGTTTGTTTTCGCCAGCGGGTCAATCAATTCGTCGCCGGCGGCGGTGCTGATTTGAATCAGGCAGACTTTTTCCGGATAGGCGTGCAGGCTGTCGGCCTCGGTGTCGAGGGCCAGCCAGGTCGCGGATTGGAGCGCGGGCAGAAATGCGGCCAGCTTTGCGTCGGTGTCAATCACGCCGGCAGTATAGCGATGGAGTGAAATCAGAAAATGAAAATGCTGCCGGAGTCTTTGGTTCGGGCGCATCTTACTTTTTGTGCGGGTTCCGATTTATATAGCCCTGCTCAAAAATTGAGATGCGCCCGATGCGCCCCTTTGGCTCTGATTTGAATTGAATAATCCGGTGATGACAGTGTAAAAACGTAAAACTATGGCTGGCGGAGACCGCAGCGCGGGTCATTCCTGAAACACAATGGCCCCAGGCCGTTAAAAGGTAACGTCTTATGGCAACGATTGAGTTACTGACCATCGAAAAGCAGCGGAACTGGCTGCAGCGCGCGCTGCCAATTGCGGCGTGGGTTGCCGGCGTGCTGGCGGTCGTGATGGTCGTGGCGTATCCGGTCGTGACGAGTTCCGGTTTCATCAAACGCGTCATTCTGCCCCGCGTGAGCGCCGCGATTCACGCGGATGTCACGGTCACTGACATCTCGGTTCATCCGTTCAGCAAAATCACGGTGCGCGGCCTGAAAGTGCAGGCGAAAGGCCAGGAGCCGTTCATTACCGCGCCGGAAGTTAGCGTGAGCTACAGTCTTTGGAGCATCCTCGGCGGAAACCTCCGCGTGTATGAAGCCGCGCTCGTGTCGCCGACGGTCGCGCTGGTCGAAAACCCGGACGGCAGCAGCAACCTGGATGCGCTGAAGGCATCAAACAAAAAGCCGTCTGAATCCAAACCGCCGCGACCCGGCAAATCCGCGAAGCCGCTGCAAGTTGATTTAGGGAAGCTCACCTTGAGCAACGCGACCATCCGGAAAATAAAAAATTATCCCGGTGGCCGTTGCGATTCCCTTGAACTGACAAACGTGAACGTGTTGCTGGCCAACGTGAAGAACGGGCAGTCCGGCAAATTTCAGTTGGGCGCCGCCATTCAAATTGTGAACAACCCGCCCACCGGGGCAAAAGGGCGCCTGACCGCGACGTTGAATGGCAATTTTAATTTTACGTTGAGCGCGGATTTGAAGTCTGCACCCGTCACCGGCCAGACACGCCTGGATGTTTCGCGCGCCGACGGCGTGTTCAGCGACTTTTCCGGGTTCAGCGCCGTGCTGGATTGCGACGTGACCCCGGCGGAAATCAAACAAGCGATGCTGCATTTTCAAAGGGGCGGGACGCCGCTGGGCGAACTGGCCGTCAGCGGACCGCTGGACATGGAAAAAATGGAAGGCCGGTTGAAGGTGGAACTGCGGGGCATTGACCAGCGATTGTTGAACCTGGCCGGAGCCGCGGGCGGGATTGATTTCGGCACAACCACAATCAGTTCCACCAACGAAATCGAATTAACCAAGTCAGGCTCCGTCATCAGCGCCACGGGCCGGTTCGACGCGGGCCATGTTCAATTGACTCGCGCGGGGCAAACGACGCCCACGCTCGATTTCAGCGCCAACTACGACGTCACGGTGGACCGCCCGGCGCAGACGGCGCTGCTCCGCGGGCTGAACCTGGCCGGCACGCAGAACGGCAATCCGCTGTTGAGCGCGCACCTGTCCCGGCCAATGAACCTGGTCTGGGGAAATGGCGCAAATGGGATGGGGGATTCCGCGCTCGACCTGGCCGTCACGAATTTGAATCTCGCGGATTGGAAGCCGTTCCCCGGCAACGCCGCCGCCGCGGGCAATGTGGATTTGACATTGAAATTGTCATCGCAGCAGGGCGGCCAGCAACTCGGGTTCGACCTGGATTCGCAGATTAAAAATCTCGTGGCGACCCTCGGTGGCAATCCGATGGCCGTCTCATCCGGCACCATTGAATGGAATGGACGCGTCACCCAAAAACAGAACACACAAACCATCACCGGCAAACTGGTGCTCGCCAATCTCACGGGACAGGCCGGCCAAAACCAATTCCGCAATTTCGGGAGCACGATGGACCTCGACGTGAGCAAAATGCCGGAGCAAATCCAAATCAACAAAATCACTGGCAAATTGACCCAGGACGGAAATGACGGCGGCACTTTTGAGATTGCCGGCAAATACAACACCGCGCGTGAATCGGCGCAACTGACCGCCAGCCTGTCGGGTTTCAATCAGAACGGCCTGCGCCCATTCCTTGAACCGCTGTTGGCGGACAAGAAACTCGTCTCCATCGCCGTCAACGGCAACGCGTCCGTGCAATATGATCCGAAGGGCGGCTCCGCCATCAAAGCCTCGCTGCAGGTGGCCAACCTCGTCGTGAGCGACCCGCAGCGGCAACTTCCCGCCACGCCGCTGGAGGCCAGGTTGGAAATTGACACTGACGTGAAAAAGCAATCGGCGGACATCCGCCAGTTTCAAATCACGCTCACCCCCACCAAACGCGCGCAAAACCAGGTCCGGTTGCAGGGACAGGTGGATTATTCGCAGTCGAACGCGGTCCGCGGGAACCTCAAGCTCACCGCCGATTCGCTTGACGTGACCAGCTATTACGATTTATTCGCGGGCGGTCCGAAGGGTGGCAACAAACCGGCCGCGGCTTCCCCGGCCGGGGCGACCGCCACCGACGCTGGCCAGGAACCGCCGGCAAAAAATTTCCCGCTGAAAAATTTCATCGTGGTTGCCGACATCAGGCGGTTCTATCTGCGCGAAATCGAGATAACGCATTGGCAGACGACGGTGAACGTGGACGGCGGCCATGTGTTGATGAAACCATTCAAATTCGCGCTCAACGGCGCGCCGGTGAACGGCACGGCAGATTTGAACCTGGGCGTGCCGGGTTACCGATACGACGTGGCCTTTGGCGGCGATCGGGTTCCGGTTGCCCCGCTGGTGAACACCTTTATACCCAGCCGCAAAGGTCAGTTGGGCGGAACCTTTACGGCCCAGGCAAAGTTCAGCGGTGCGGGCATCACCGGCGCGGGTTTGCAAAGGAACCTCACGGGGCAGTTTGCCGGCGGCGTTACCAACTTGAACCTGTCTGTGATGGATGTGCATAGTGCCATCCTTAAAACACTGATTAATGTCATTGCCACCATCCCCCAGCTTTTGAGCAGTCCGGAAAGCGCCCTTGCTTCGCTGCTGGGCCAGGTGACCGGGCAAGACGGCGGATTGATGGATGAATTTAAAAAGTCGCCCATCCAGGTCATCAACGCGCAAATCAGGGCAAGCGGCGGGCGGATTGATTTACCATCGGCTTCGGTGCAAAGCACGGCCTTCAAAGCGAACGCCCAGGGTGGCATCGCCCTAGCCCAGGTGCTGACCAACTCCACCATCAAAATCCCGGTTACCGTTTTCGTGAGCCAGTCCATTGGCAAACAACTCAATCTTGCTTCTGCCAACACGGTAGCCAACGCAACCTATGTTCCTTTGCCGCAATTTTTGACGATGAAGGGCACGATTGGCGTTCCGAAGGCGGACATCAACAAGGTGGCTTTGGGCGGGATGGCGGTACAATCCCTCGGCGGCGGCATTATCAACACGAGCACCAATGGCACATCGCAGGTGGGCAACCTGCTGAATAATTTGCTGAAGAAAGTAAAATAACCGCCGGGGATTAAATTTCGCGCCGCCTCCTTGACCGATGAACACTCATAGGAGGCCACGACCTCAAGCTCACACAAGTGTAAACTGCAACATCAGATAAACCACCAAAAGTGCGATTGGAACTGACCGCCACCACGCTGGCTCATGCCTTCGAAACGACACGACCAAGCAAACCAAACTTGAGACTGCCAGGCACAGACCAAAAAGACCAAAGACTGCGCCTCTTTTCACAAACGACGTTGCCTCAACTCTCATCTGCTGCTTCTGCTCAGGACTCGCTGTAACGCTGTGGGCACGCAGGCTGATGCCTTGAGAAAACTGACACTTCGCCCCGAAATCGGCACAAAGAGCAAATGCTACCAAGACCAACGATGCAAAGCAAAAGGCTCGCTCTTTCATGAGACGGACTTCGTGGCTTAACTAGTAAGCATGCAACAAAACTGTTGTATATCCCGGTTCACGATTTGGACTCTATTCCCGGCTTTCCGGCCTGTCCATGTCAATTTGGCTCCCAAGATTGTGGCACGCCCACCCTCATCCCGGCAGGTTTAACATCCGTCCTCCCCTTGAACCTCGTAGCCGCGGACGTCAGTCCGCGCACTATGAATCCAATGAAAGTCAGCGCCGACTCACGTCGGCGGCTACGGTTCAGAGGTTCAAGGCGCGAATAAAATGTTTCGGAAAATTCTCACTCCGGCCCAAATTAATCATCCGCAAAAGCAAACTTGTATAGTGTCGAGCCTGTGGCTCGACTTGATCGGCGCATAGTGCCGACGCTACACCATCCGGTTTCATCCCTCGCGGGATGGCGAACATTTTTCGTAATGTCTAGCACCATGAATTTGGCCACTGCGTTTGCCGCCTCGGTGAAAGGACGGCCGGATAAAATCGCCTTGTATTGGGGTGATGGCGAATTCAGTTATGCCACGTGGCGAGCTTTTCTTCCGCGTCAATAATCCGGGAAATATATTTGCGGCAACGCCCATCGGAAAGCGAAACCGGCCTGGGAAATTTATTATTGACTTGCCGCGCGATATTTTGCTTCTAGACGGGCGAGATGCAAAAATATTTATTTAATTACCCCCAGTTTCGTCATGCTCTGAAACCGGCTGTTTGTGCCGCCTCAATTTTCATTGCCTTCGTCGCGTTGCCGCTCCACGCAGCCGGTCTCCTGAACGCCCCGCCACTGTATCTTGATCCGTCCCAGCCGCCGGAAAAACGGGCTGACGATCTGCTCGCGCGCATGACGCTGGTGGAGAAGCTCAACTACATCGGCGGCACGAACGGCTTCTACATCCGGGCCATCGAACGGCTGAGCGTTCCAGCCATCAAGATGTCGGATGGCCCGATGGGCAGCCGCAATGACGGGCCGACGACCTGTTATCCGGGCGGCATCGTGCTGGCGGCGACGTGGGACCGCGAGATGGCCCGGAAAATCGGCGTGGGCTTGGGCCGTGATTGCCGCGCGCGCGGCGTGAATATTTTACTGGCACCGGCGGTGAACATTTATCGTTCGCCGCTCTGCGGCCGCAACTTCGAATACATGGGCGAAGACCCATTCGTGGCCAGCCAGATGGTGGGGCCGCTTATCCAAGGCATCCAATCCCAGGAAGTGCTCGCCACGGTCAAGCATTTTGCCTGTAACAACCAGGAATGGGACCGCCATAACATCAGTTCGGAGGTGGACGAGCGAACGCTGAACGAGATTTATCTGCCCGCGTTCAAGGCGGCGGTGCAACAGGGCAAAGTCGGTTGCGTCATGACCGCCTACAACCTCGTCAACGGTGTGCATTGCTCGCAAAACGATTACCTGATCAATCAGACCCTGGAGAACCAATGGGGTTTCCAAGGGTTCGTCATGTCGGATTGGACCTCGACTTACAATGGCGTCGCCTGCGCCAATGGCGGGCTGGACCTGGAAATGCCCAGCGCCAGAATGATGAACGCCACGAACCTGCTGCCGGCCATCCAGGACGGGCGGGTCAAGCAATCGGTCATCGACGACAAAGTGCGGCGGATCTTGCGCACGGTGATTGCCGCCGGTTTCTTCGATCGCCCGCAACTCCGGAAGGACATCCCGCTGAATGACCCCGAAAACGATCGCACGGCCCTGGCAGGCGCCCGTGAATCCATCGTCCTGCTGAAAAACAACAAGCACACACTGCCGTTGAACCGCCAGACAATCAAATCCATCGCGGTGGTGGGGCCGAATGCAGACCCGGCGGTTTACTGTGGTGGCGGCAGCGCCTTCACCCGGGTGTTTCAAGCCATCAGCATTCTGGATGGCATCACGCAGATCGCCGACGGGCAGATCAAAGTGTTGTACAGCACCAATGCGGAAGAAGCGGTGCAGCTGGCCAGACAGGCGGATGCCGCGGTGGTTTGTGTCGGATTCAATCAGCGCCCGCGGGGCCAGGAGGGTAACCGCCGCGCGGGTTTGATGGAAGGGGAAGGACACGACCGCCCCTTCGATCTGCCGGACGTCCAGATGAACCTCATCGCCGCTGTTGCCGCGGCGAATGCACATACCATCGTCGTGATCAACTCCGGCGGCGGTGTGGCCTGGGCGGGCTGGCTGGACCGTGTGCCGGCGGTGTTGCAGGCCTGGTATTCCGGCCAGGAAAGCGGGCACGCCGTGGCCGAAATTCTGTTCGGCGACGTGAATCCTTCCGGCAAACTTCCAGCGACTTTCGAGAAACGCGCGGAAGACAATCCCACTTTTCCGTATTACCATTTGAGCGAAAATCACACCACTCCTTACACCGAAGGCATCTTTGTCGGCTACCGCGGCTATGACGAGAAAAACATCGAACCCCAATTCTGCTTCGGCCACGGCTTGAGCTACACGGAATTTGAATACGGCAAATTGGAAGTGACGACCAACCGAATTCCGGCAAACAGATCCGTGACGGTCACCGTCGAAGTCAAAAACACAGGCGAACGCGCGGGCGACGAGATCGTCCAGCTTTACGTCCATCCCGTCAAAAGCAGCGTGCCCTGGCCGCCCAAGGAATTGCGCGGGTTTGAACGCGTGAGCCTGAAACCGGGAGAAAAGAAAACTGTCAGTCTGACGCTGCCCGCCGGGCAACTGGCATTCTATGACGTGAAAACGCACGGGTTTGTTGTGGAACCGGGCGCGTTTGACATCATGGTCGGCAGTTCTTCGCGCGATATTCGCGGCAAGCTCCGGCTCGAGGTTGTGGCGGCGGACAAGTGATCCGCCCCGAACCGGCTTCAGCGATTCGCCGCCTCAATTTCAAAAGTGCGGAACTGCCACGGATGAAAGGCCGGCGGATTTGAGAGCGGCTCTCCGACACGGCCCTGCAAATCCGAAGGCAAAACCCGCGCCGGGCTGCCTCGATATGCGATGGAAGTTTCGCCATTGCGTCCGGCGCATTCGTAAAGGCGCGCGAAAACGCCACCGTTTTCCGGATACAGCGCCGAAAGAATGACGTTTTCAGAGCCGAGTTCCAACGGCTGCACCGTTTCACCCAAAGCGCCGCCGCCCGGTTTGCCGGTGGCGGACACGGCGGGAAAATTGTAGGCGATGGCCTGGCGGTGCAAATCGGCCTGACGCCATTCGCCGGTGAACGGATGGACAGCGAATTCGCAGGCGTAATCGCCGTTCAACATCCGTGTTCCCCAAATGTAATACATTGAATAAACCAGCGGCAGTGAAAAGCCGCCGTCGCTCTCGCGCACCGCGCCCATCGTTCCCCGGTTGAAAAAGGCGACGCCGCCCTGCCGCCCGGCCAGCGCCGTCCAGTAAATGCCGTCAACATAGCGGTTGGCCGTCTCCGAAACCGCGAACGGCAAATCGCGCACGCCGGTGGCGTCCGGGCCGGTTGCCGGAAACAATTTGAACCGCAGTTTGTCTTCGTGAATGAACGGCGACCACGCATCGCGGGTGTCGTCCGTGACCCGCCCGATTTTTTCATCCTCGAAATGGAAGCTGACGCGGCAGTCGAGCCGCGGCGTGTCGGCGCGGAAGCAAATTTCCAGAGTGTAAGGAATGTCGCCGATGAATCCATATTCACGCGCCATCGCCCACGGTGAAGTCGTTGGGCAAAGTTTTCATCTCCACCGCCGGCTTTGGAAAAAGCGGAAGCAATTCATCCAGCAGCAGCCAGTGGTAATCGGGATTGCCGTCGTATTGCCTCACAAGTTCTTCCTTGCGAAGTCCCGCGTCGTCGGCGCGCGTGGCCAGCAGCGGACTAATGTGCTCGAATTGCTTGCGGAAATCCTCCGGCGACTGCTTTGCGTCCGGGCCGGGATAGCGGGTCAAAAACCAGTTGTCCACGGTGGTTTTGAAAAACGCGCCGCCCTCGCCCGGATAAGTCGGCACGGCGGGAATGCGTGTGCCGTCCAACCCGACCCACCAGCCGATGGGCGTGTCGAAAGTCGGGTTGTAGCCATACATCATGAAATGCGTGCGCAGGATCGCGCCTTGAAAACCGAAGCCGGCAAGGATTTGCGGAATCTGGCTGTGCATGGCGTGTTCACTCATCGGGTAAATCACGGGCGTGTAACCCAGTTGCTTCTGGTCGGTTTTAATGGCGTAACCAATCTGGCGGATGTTGGACTCCTCGTTGATGAAAGTGGACAGTGGCTGGCCATAAGTGCAGGTGCCGATGCCGAATCGCCCGGCGTATTTTTTTAAATCGCCACGCAGCTCCCCCAGCAGAACTGGATCGTGCCCGGCAAGGTAGTCATAAACGCAGACTTCATTGTCCAGGCCGATTTTGAAACCCGGATAACGGTCGAGCCAGGTCATGGCGTTGCGCAAACGGTCGGCAAAATGATCCGTGCCCCAAAGAATCAACCCGCCGTGATTGTAAGTCAGCAGACAAAGCGGGGAATTGGTTTCGGTGCTTGACGCGGCGGCAGGCAAAACCGGAATCAGCGCCGCGATTAAAATGGTTTGCAGCAAGGTGCCAATGGGTTTCACTTCTTCATCGTCTTATTGGCCCGTTGCCGGGCGAGAAAAAAATTGTTTCCGCCGTCGCTCCTTGCCCCCGAAGAAATTTTTCGGCATGTTGAATTCGATGAATTTGGCCAGCGTGTTTGCCGCTTCGGTGGAAAAGCGGCTTGGTAAAACCGCCATCTTTTGGGGCGAAACGGAAATTCCCTACGCCGCACTCCTCGCGCAGTCGCAAAAAGTTGCCGCACACCTGCAAACCCAATTCGGAGTGAAACCCGGCGACCGCGTGAATACTTGGCCCTCGACCGGCTTCTCAGCCGGGTTTCCCATCGGACGGGGTGGACGGCTTGGTATTTGGGACCGCAACTCGCCCTGACCGGCGGCGAGCATTTCAGCGTCAACGCCGGTGTGGACGTTCCGTTGCGGGTCGCCATCAACGGCCTTCAAAACGTGCCCGATTATGTTTTGCACGCGGGTTTTGCCCGGCGCTTTTAATGCCCGGTCAGGTGAAGCGCCAGACTTCGCGCGCAGCGGAGAAAAACAAAAACGCCGCCTGACGAGGCGGCGGTTGCAAAGGTTGAGCGTTTTCTAACGACGCAGCTTGCTGCGAATGCGACTGATTACAGGAATCGCCGCGCCCAACGCCAGGAACGTCACCACACTCGGCTCGGGGACAAGCGTCAGAAAGCCGCGAATTTCGCCGCCCGGAAACACGCTCGTGTGGATGTTCAGGTAGGCTGTCCCGGCAAATATGCTCGCCAAGAGAGCCGTTTCCGCGCTGGCCGTCGTTCCGCCATTAGCGGTGACATAGGCGGGGTTGTAGCTCGAGGCCAAGGTCATATCGAGCGTGTTGCTGTACGATCCGCTCGTCACACCAATAGGGAAGCCGGCAAAATACGGTGTCGTGGTGGCGACACCCGCGTTCCCGGTGCCGGGAGCGGCGGTGGCACTATGAATGTGCGACGCTGTCGTGGGTCCCAACAAACCGCTGAAGGTCACCTCCACTTGCATCGTATTCGCCGTTGTGTCAAAAATCACATCAGCAAACCCTATCCCCGGTGAAGCATTGGGTGGGGACTGGGATGGACCGTCAAGGTTGGCGTCAAAGGTGTAGATGGCGGCGCGCGAGGAGAAGGCCGACAGCACTGCGGCTGCCAGTATGCCCGCCGATACGACGGAACGAAACATTTTCATAAACAGGTTCCTTTCATTATGCGAACTTGGTTTTTCGCATTGATTTGCCCCCATTATGCAGCCTGCCGTTCCATTGTCAAGATATTTTATTGATTTGATTAACTTTTTTAATCGCAGTTTGGCCGTGGTACATCCATGTCGCCCCCGTGTCCTGGTGGCTTGTTAGCCAATTCAACGAGGGCCGCGAAAAGCTGAATTTTTCCGAGTGGCCACACGACGACACTTGCCGCGCGCGAAAAAGATTGAATTACATCGCTGACCAGGTGCAGTTCCGCGACCGGGAACAAAGCGGCGTGTGACACGTGGCGAGTGGCAAGATTGCCCGCTTGCTAAACATCGTTCCTTGTTTCTAACATTTGCCATGAACCTGGCCACCGCCTTTGCCAATTGCGCGGAAAAGCACGCGCCCAAAACCGCCATCTTTTGGGGCGAAACGGAAATTCCCTACGCCGCACTCCTCGCGCAGTCGCAAAAAGTTGCTGCACATCTGCAAATCCAATTCGGCGTCAAACCCGGCGACCGCGTCGCGCTCTGGCTCAAAAACCGCCCGGAATTCATCCCGGCGGTCTTTGGCATTCTTGGCGCGGGCGCGGTGCTCGTGCCCATCAACAATTTCCTCAAGCCGGACGAGGTGAATTACATTTTAAAGGATGGCGGCATTGACGTGCTCATCACGGACGATGAACTCGCCATTCACGCGCCCGCGCTTCTCGCGGCACGACCTCAGCTCAAGATTTTCAAGGTGGAGAATTTTCCCGCTTACCCATCTCCCATCTCCCATCTCCCATCTCCTCCGACTCGTAACGAGTCAGACCTGGCCGTCATCATTTACACGTCCGGCACGACGGGCCGGCCGAAGGGCGCGATGCTGTCGCACGGCAACCTGCTGCACAACGTCGAGAGCTGCCGGCTGGTGCTCGAAACGGTGGATCAGGACCGGATGGCGGTGCTGTTGCCGCTGTTCCACAGCTACATGCTGACGGTCGGAATCTTTCTGCCGCTGATCGTGGGCGGTTCGCTGGTGCTCGTCAAATCGCTGAACCAACCACGGCAAATTTTGCAGGAGTTGTGCGCGCGGCAGGCGACGATTCTGCCGGCGATTCCGCCGTTTTATCGCATGCTGGCGGGTTCACCGGTGCCCCTCAAATTGCCGTTTCGCATTTGCATCAGCGGCTCGGCGCCGTTGCCGGTGCAGGTGCTGAAAGATTTTGAGACGAAATATGGAATTCCGCTGATTGAAGGTTACGGCCTGAGTGAAGCCAGTCCCGTGGTGTCGAAAAATCCGATTCACGGCGTGCGCAAGCCCGGCTCGATTGGATTGCCGGTTCCGAATGTCGAAGTCAGCGCGCAGGATGATTCGGGAAAAATTCTCGGCGCCGGCGAGGCTGGTGAAATCTGCGTGCGCGGCGGCAACGTGATGCTCGGCTATTGGAACCAGCCGGAAGAAACGGCCAGGGCGTTTCGCAACGGCTGGCTGTTGACCGGCGACATCGGTTATCGCGACGCCGACGGCTATTTTTACATCACCGACCGCAAAAAGGACATGCTGCTGGTCAACGGCAACAATGTGTATCCACGGGAGATTGAGGAGGTCATTTACCAGTTTCCCGGCATCAAAGAGGTGGCGGTCATTGGCGTGCCGGACGCGCGCAGGGGCGAGCAGCCGGTGGCGTTCGTCGCTGCGGCAGAAGGGCAAACCGTTGATGAAAAGGCCCTCTTTCAATTTGTTCGCGGCAAACTGGCCGACTACAAAGTGCCCAAACGCATCGTTTTCATGCCCGCTTTGCCTCGAAACGCAACGGGAAAAATCCTTAAAACCACACTCCGTCAGCAATCGTTGGCTTAAACTGATTGGTGCGTCAAACAAGGCGACCGACTTGCATAAGTTATTTGTATTCAGCCTGTTATGTCAGAAGGCTTTTCGCAGTTGCGTTGGTGGATGGCCTTCTTTAAACTGTGTGCATAACCGTCCGGCGCATGAAGCGCGTGGCCGGGAAAATTTTATGGCCGAAGGATATTGTGTTAAGTGCAAAGCCAAGAAGGAAATCGCCAACGGCGTTGAAGAGACGATGAAAAACGGGCGCAAGGCGATCAAGGGCAAATGCCCGACCTGTGGCACGGTGATGTTCAAGATTTTGGGCGGCAAAGCCGCTACCAGTGCGACGCCGGCCAATCCGCCGACCCCGAACTGATTATGCCGCAACAACTCGCTTATGTCATCATCACGCCCTATTCGCTTTACAAGTCGCGCACGGGCGGAATTTTAACCCGGTTGATTTCGCGGACGGGTTTGGATCTGGCAGCCATGCGCATGCTCGCGCCCAGCGCCGAGCTGATCAGGCAATATGCCGAAACTATTGTCTCCGCCCATGACCCGCAGGATCGGCGAATCCAGGAACTGCTTTGCCAATACGTCATCCAAAATTTCTCACCCGACCCCAAGACCGGACGGCGCCGCCGGGTGATGGTGCTCCTGTTCCGTGGCGATGACGCAGTGCGAAAGGTTCGTTCCGTCGTCGGCAATCTCAGTCCGGAGCGTCGTGTGGGGGAAACCATTCGTGATACTTACGGCGACCTGATCACGGACGATGACGGGCAGATTCGGTACTTTGAACCGGCGGTGCTCGCCGCGCCAAACGTGGAAGAAGCCGATGTGAAACTCAAATTGTGGGCGCGCTTTTCCGACAAAGACGGCGGGGTCCTGGAAAATGTCATTGCCTACCAGCCCGGCGAAACCGGCCAGCGCACGCTGGTGCTCATCAAACCGGATAATTTTCGTTTTCCGACCGGACGCCCCGGCAATGTCATTGACTTTTTTTCACGCGCCGGCCTGTTCATTGTGGGAATCAAGGTGCACCGCATGAGCGTGGCCCAGGCGATGGAATTTTATGGTCCCGTCCGCGAAGTTCTCCGCACCAAGCTCAAAGACATGATCGGGGCCAAGGCCAAAGCCACGCTGGAAAAGGAATTCGGCTTCAAAATTCCCGCCCCCGAGGAAAAACAACTGGGAGAAACCCTTTGCGCGACCTTCGGCGACAATCAATTCGAGAACATCATCCGTTTCATGTCCGGCCATGCGCCGTCGGAGTTGCCGCGCGAGGAGTGGACCAAGCCCGGCACGGAAAAGTGCATCGCGCTGGTCTATGAAGGCGTGAATGCCGTCGCCAAAATCCGCGATGTGCTGGGACCGACCGATCCGTCCAAGGCGCCGCCCGGCTCCATCCGCCGCGAATTCGGCTCGACCATCATGGTCAACGCCGCGCACGCCAGCGACTCGCCGGAAAACGCCCGGCGCGAAATGGGCATTGTCAACGTCGGCGAAAACAACTTCCGCCAGATCATTGAAGAGACTTACGGGAAGATCTGAATTGGTAGGGCTGCGCTGCCGCGCAGCCTTTCATTGAGTTGGCGGCGCGGCAACGCCGCCCTACCACGAACTTCAAGCCCACACCATGCGTGGGCTTTTTAATTTTTCCAGCAACTTTGTGTCCGCCGCCGGAAATTCGTAATCTTCCAGTTCTGATTTGCCTGCCCATTTGACCGCCTGACAACCGAGCATCTGCGGTTCACCGCGTTCCAACCGGCAGACAAAAAATTTCAGGCGAACGGTTTTCTCCGGATAAGCGTGAGTGACGGATTCAAAAAGTTTGCCGACGGAGATTCTCACGCCGAGCTCCTCGCGGATTTCGCGCACCAGGCATTGCTCGAAGGTTTCGTCCGGTTCGCGCTTGCCACCGGGGAATTCCCACAGCCCGCCGAGATGCGCATCGGAGTGGCGCCGGGTAATGAGCAGTTTGCCGCTGCGGAAGATGAGGGCGGCGGAAACATCAATGGTTTGCAGGGTTGGAGTGATCCCGCCTTCGCCCGGCTTCGGCGCGGCAAGGGAGTGGTGGAGTGTTGATTTTTTGTTCGGCTCCATTGCTCCAATGCTCCATTACCCCAACTCTTCTTTCACCGCCCGACGCTTTTGTAGATCCAGCCCAGCCGTTCCATTTCCTCGCGGTCGAAAAGGTTGCGGCCATCGAACATGATGGGATGCGTGAGTGACTTGCGGGCGCGTTCGAGATCAAGCTTTTTGAACTCGTCCCATTCCGTCGCGATGACAATCGCGTCGCAGCCTTCGGCGACAGCATTCATGTCATCCACGTAAGTCACGTTTTTCAAGATGGACCTGGCTTTGTCCGTTGCCTTCGGGTCGTGAACGCGCAGCGTTGCTCCTTCTTTTTGCAGGCGCTGGCAAAGGTCAATCGCCGGCGACGAGCGCACGTCGTCGGTGTTTTGCTTGAACGCGAGGCCGAGCACGCCGATTTTTTTGTCCTTCAACACCCAGAGCGTGTCGGTGATTTTTTTGACGAACCGGTCCATCTGATCGGCATTGATGCGCTGGACTTCCTTGAGCAACCGGAAATCGTAGCCGATTTGCTCGGCAATTTTGATGAACGCGCTCAAATCCTTCGGGAAACAACTGCCGCCGAAGCCGATGCCGGCGTTCAGGAAGCGGCGTCCGATGCGCTCGTCCAGACCGATGCCTTGGGCGACCTCCTGCACGTTCGCGCCCGCAGCCTCGCAGACGTTTGCGATGGCATTGATATAGGAAATTTTCAGCGCCAGAAAGGAATTGGCGGCGTGCTTGATGAGTTCGGCGGAATTGATGTCGGTGACGATGATGGGCGCATTGAATGGCGTGTAAATTTCCTTCATCGCGGCAACCGGGCGTTGTGAGCGCGTGCCGATGACGACCCGGTCGGGCTTCATCAAATCGCCGACGGCAAAACCTTCGCGCAGAAACTCGGGATTGCTCACCACGTCGAATTCAACTTTGGCCGGGCAATAACGCTTGATGGTTTCCGTGACCTTTTCGCCGGTTTTGACCGGCACGGTGCTTTTGTCCACGACAATCTTGTAACTGGTCATGGCGGCGGCGATGTCGCGCGCGACGCGTTCGATGAAACTTAAATCCACCGAGCCGTCCGGCCGCGGCGGCGTCGGCACGGCGATGAAAATCACGTCGGATTTCTGGACGCCTTCAGCGGTGCTGCTGGTGAACGTGAGCCGTCCGGCCGCCATGTTTTTCTTCACGAGTTCTTCGAGTCCCGGCTCATAAATCGGAATGCCGCCGGACTGGAGCAGTTTGACCTTGGCCGCGTCGTTGTCCACACACACGACCTGATGGCCGACTTCGGCGAAGCAAGTGCCGGTGACCAGACCGACGTAACCCGTGCCGATGAGGGTGAGCTTCATGGCTCAGTGGTTTGGCTTGAACGGAGCCGCCGGGGCGGTGGCAGGCGAAGCCGATTGCAGCTTCGTTTTCAATTCCATCAAGCGCAACCCGGCTTCCGAACCCAGCGAGCTATTGGGGTTGTAATGCACGATGGCTTCGTAAAGATTTACCGCTTCGGCAGGTTTGCCCTGACGTTCGTTAATTTGCGCCAGGCCGAATCTTGCGGAGTCCACCGCTGTCGCGTCGGAATAGCTGTTGATGATCCGCTGGTAAACGCCGGCGGCCAAATCCGTTTTGCCCTGGGCGTCAAGACTGGTCGCCACGCCAAGCGCAGCCTGGGCGGCAAAGAAACTGCCCGGGTGGGCATCGAGAAACTTTTGGAACTGCGCTTGCGCGTCGGCATATCTTCCCGCCGCAAACAACATCGCGGCGCCTTGCAATGAGGCCCGTTGCCCGGCGGACGTGTCCTGATAGTCCGTGGAGATTTTCAAATAAAGGTCGGCCTGCTGGCTGGCGGTGGCGTTGCGCGGAATGGACTTCATCGCTTGCGTCAGCGCCTTGCCCGCCGTGATCTCCTTTTGATCCCGCTGCCAGGAATAAAACGAAATCAGCCCGGCGGCGACGACGATAACGCCGCCGCCCCAAATAATCCGAATCCGGTTGGCTTCAAACCAAGGCCACAGTTTAAAAAAATAAGTCGCCGGTGCGTCTTGCAGTTGCATAATGAATGAATAGTTTTTCGTCCGAAGCTCAAAAACACAAGCTCGAAATCAACTGTAGTTAAAAAAGGACGCAGCCTGGCACTGCCCCCGTAGCGGCAGCCATTCCTGGCTGCCGTATCGCCCGGCTT
>PMOA01000023.1:0-185 GCA_003161635.1 Limisphaerales bacterium | reverse complement strand
GCCTGCCGCTACAGATCGGTGGTAGTGCCAAATTACGCCCTTGAAAGAAAGACCCGGGACAACACGCTAGAAACCTCTCAGGTTGGTGCTGGAGCGTTTGGGCAGACCGGGCGCGGGTGTGCGCTTGAGCACCAGATATTGAATGCCATTTTTTTTACAGTATTCGCGCTTGCCGCCCTTGTCGC
>PMOA01000109.1 GCA_003161635.1 Limisphaerales bacterium | reverse complement strand
GCCCAGCACCAGCACGATGATGCCAATTGTCCTGAGCCGCGCACTGCGTCTGGAGGACGAATGGGGACCGGAGGTTTTGTCATTTGGCGTCATGTGCGCAGTGTTCTACGCGTACCGTCAGTGAAACACAAGCCCGCCGCCGGGTGCATCTCAGTTTTTGTGCAGTCGCGGAGCGACCCGGCGAGGGTAACCGTGGCTTTCAAGCCACGGTTNNCGTCGCGGAGCGACGGTTGAAATCAACACCGGCAAAAGGATTCAAGCGTCGCTCCGCGTTGGAGTTCAAGCTTCAGCTTGCGCCCCCGATGCAAGCTAAAGCTTGAACTCCAGCGGTCCGGGCAGCTTCTCAAAAATTGAGATGCGCCCTCCGCCGCCGGCTGCCGGGTTGCCAAATGTGACTGAACTGGCAATTATATCCGCCCATGAAACACAATTCATATTTTGACGGAAAAGTTCAGAGTCTGGCCGTGAACACATCGGAAGGCCCGGCCACGGTGGGCGTCATCGAACCGGGCAAATACACCTTCAAGACCGACTCGGAGGAACACATGCACGTCGTCGCCGGCACGTTGAAGGCAAAACTGCCGGGCGCCGCGTGGCAGGCGTTTGCCAGGGGCCAGTCCTTTGTGGTCCCAGCGCAGGCGTCCTTTGATGTCGAGGCCGCAGCGGACGTGGCCTACCTCTGCTATTACAAAAAGTAGATTGTAGCGGCGCTCTGTGAGCGCCGGAAGATGGCGGCGGTCAGGCGTGTTTCCCAAATCAAAAACGGATCACAACCTTGCGGACGGGCACTGCCCCCGAAGCGCCGGCTTGCCGGGGCATAGCTCAGCGACGACCGGCCTCCGGCCCGGCGAGTGTTGAGATTCCAATAGAAACGCGCCGGATCGGAAATCGGCGCTCCGCTGTTGCCATCAAAGTCGGGGGCAGCGTGCGCCTTTTGCGGACTTGCGCGGGACGCGATTTGGCCGGGACAACTTGGGAGATTTCCCGCCGCGGGCGGCCACCTCAATTGCGCGGTTCGCCCATGCCACCAGCTCTTCCCGGTTTTCCAACACGTCCGGCGGCACTTCGTGATAACTCATTGTCATTACGCGCCCCTTTATCTCGTAGGTGAACGGTCCCATGCCGTGCGCAATATAGTCAGCCTGCGACTGCGCGTCCGTTTTGAAAAACAGCCGTCCCTCGTCCAAAATCCCGAAGAACCGCCCGCCCGAATACAACCCATGCGCGCCGAACATCGCCCTGGCGCGTACGTCCGGCAACGCGCTCAACTGGTCGAGGACAAATTCTTTGAAGGAGTCGTCAGGCATGATGCAAACGTGGGAGAAGATTTAACGCGAAGGCGCAAAGGCGCAATTCAACACCGTTCCAGCGTCTAAAAAACAACCTTGTTGTCATATCAGCCGTGCGAACATTCCTCCCACAACTCGAAAATTCCGAGTGCCCGGGTCCAGCGTTCGACGTAAATGGTGTCGCAGTCGGTGGCGGCGAGGTTCTTCACGTCGCGCAGGTGCCGTTGGGAACGTGATTTCCGCGCCCAATAAAGTTTCGAGATGATGAGGTCCTCCTTGCTCACGATCCAGGTCTTGAAATTTTCAAAGTTGATGCGCTGCCGGCGGCTGAATTCGGTGAGGCGATATTTGATTTGCTGGCAGATGATGCAATTCACCTTGATGCGGCTTTTCCGGTGAATGAGGTTGAAGAAAGATTGTTGGGCAATGGCGCTGTCCGCCGCTTCGCGGGAAATTTCGAAATCAGGGCTGAACAAACGGACCATGAATTCGGTGTCGGCGGGGCGCAGGGCGACGACGAAGTCGAGGTTGCGGGGCAGGCAGGGCAGGGCGTAGCAATTCATCGCCATCGAGCCGGTGAGCATGTAGCCGATGTCCGCCGCGTCGAGCCGCGCGGAAAGGTCACGGACGATGTCAATCTGGTTTTGTATGCGAACCGGGGAAGCGATATTTCGAGTTTCAACTTCGATCGGAATAACCGGCCCACCCCGCAGCAGGGGGAAGAATTTGGCGCCGGGGCGCAAATCCGCAAAATCGCTGTCCTGGCCTGTTTTTTTTCCAGTCATAGTGCCTCCGCGTGTCATAAATCAGCACAACTCAGGCCAAGCGCCCGGCAGGTCGCCGGCATGAATGGCGTCAATAACTTTGACACATTGGCAGCCTCCTCCCGCCGGCTGTGCTTTCTTTGCGTGTTTGCGTTAAAATGAAACAGTGCTACTCCGGCAACGCGCCCAACTGGTCGAGGACAAATTCTTTGAAGAAATCGTCAGGCATTCTGAACAAGTTTTAACTCGAACAACTTGACCTTAAAAAGTTCGAGCAAGAAAACTTTGTCAAATGAAGATTTGTAACAATGATTTGTTGTCCTTTGAGAAGGATCAAAGAATGTCGAAGGACTGCTATGTTCAGCAACTATGAGAAGCCACTGTTCTTTACAATCGCGCGCGTAACCACAGAGCTTTGAATCTTTTTCAGAAATGACGCTTTGAAGCTCATCAACAAAATGTTCTCTATAAAGACCGGCAGAAGGGGCAGACCAACGATTTTCTTCAGGCCATGAATGGCGATAAATATATATTGAATCTATTTCGTATGGAAATTGGACGGGGTCATTGAAATCATTTTCCAGTGCAACATACCTATCCACAGATGGGACATTTGCAGCAACCAATTTTGCGATAACAGCCGCAAATTTACTTCGGTTTTTTCGGTTGAATGAATTTTCACCACCGATGTGAACACTTACATAAAGTTTAGGCAGATTATGTTTTTCGTAAATTCGTCGAGATTCTAAAACAGCTTTTTCACACTCAGATTCTGCTCGCTTTAATTTGTCGTTGTAGAGTGCTGTAATTTCAATCCCTATTTTGCCTTGAGATGTCGTCACGACAATATCTGGCCGTTCTTGGTTTTCATCAGCAAGAATTGTCCCTGCCGGAAAGCCTTTGTAAGCACTTTTGAATAATTCAACGAATCGTCGTTCGCGCGCCTTATTCTGCTTTCTTTTGCTCATGGGGTGAGGCAACTAACTTGAAGGTTAAATTTTTGACTGTCGTCGTTTTTGATTCATAGCTTCACCAAAGGTATCAATTAGCTCCCGACTATAGCCAGGTGGTGGAGTGGGACATCTCACTGCCTTGGGCTTTCTTGCTGGCATTGCCATAGTTGCATTCCAACGTTGAAATGTGAACGACCCAGAGTTTCTAGGCGGCCAATGGTCGGGACCACCATCACGTTTCTTTGTAAGGTCTGCGCCAATTTCTGCAACGAGGACGGGAGGGACAATCAAAAGATAATGACGGTAAAGTGCTCCGAGTAGCCGGTTCGGCATTCCGTGAATTGCGGATTTATCTAATAGTAATGCTGGTCCCACGTCGCAAAGGGTAACTTCTCGCGATTGTGAGGTCGAGCGCGCGTTCGTTAGAAAGGCTATCCCTTCTGTGCCTCCTTCGCCCAAGTGTCTTTCAATGTAATCGTCCGATTCAAAACAAGCTTGCCGGGGGCGCCGTCTTTATCCAACGCGAAGTAGGCGAGGCGCTCGAATTGATAGCGCAACTCCGGCTTCGCGTCTTTCAGGCTCGGCTCACATTTCGCCGTCACCACTTCCAGACTGTGCGCGTTGAGCGTGGATTTGAAGTCATTGGCACGAGGCTCCGCTGACAGCTCCGACCCCGCTGCGGCTGTCGCCTTGTCCGGCTCGGGGACGGTGAAGAGGCGGTCATACAAACGGACTTCAGCGTCAATGGCGTGCGCGGCGCTTACCCAATGAATCGTGCCCTTGACCTTGCGGTTCGCCGTCGGGCCGCCGGTCTTGCTGTCGAGGTCGGCGGTGCAGCGCAATTCCGTGATGTTCCCTACGGCGTCCTTCACCACTTCGTCGCATTTGATGATGTAGGCGTATTTCAACCGGACTTCGCCGCTGGGTTTCAATCGGAAAAATTTCGGCACGGCAACTTCCTTGAAATCGTCCTGCTCAATGAACAGTTCGCGGCTGAATGGAATTTTCCGTTTGCCCGCGTTTTCGTCCTCGGGATTGTTGACGGCGTCAAGTTCCTCGGTTTTGCCTTCGGGATAGTTGGTGAGGACGACCTTGATGGGGCGCAGCACGGCGAGGCGGCGCAGGGCGCGTTTGTTCAGGTCTTCGCGGATGGCGTGTTCGAGCACGGCCACGTCGGTAAGGCCGTTGTATTTGGTGATGCCGATGTTGTAGGCAAAGGCGCGCAGCGCGGTCGCCGGAACGCCGCGTCGCCGGATGCCGGAAATCGTTGGCATGCGCGGGTCATCCCAGCCGGTGACGAGTTTTTCGTCCACGAGCTGGAGCAGTTTGCGTTTGCTCATCACGGTGTAGGTGAGGCTGAGACGCGCGAATTCGTATTGATGGGGCAGGGGACGCGGCAGGTCGAGGTGGGTCAGGATCCAATCGTAAAGCGGGCGGTGCACCTCGAATTCGAGCGTGCAGATGCTGTGCGTGATGCCTTCGATGTAATCGCTCAGGCAATGCGCAAAATCATACATCGGGTAGATGCACCATTTGCCGCCGGTGTGATGATGGTCTGCATGGCGGATACGGTAAATGAGCGGGTCGCGCATCCAGACGTTCGGCGCGGTAACGTCAATCTTGGCGCGGAGCGTGCGCTTGCCGTCGGGGAACTCGCCGTTCTTCATCCGTGTGAAGAGGTCAAGGCTTTCCTCCCCGCTGCGGTTGCGGAACGGGCTTTCCTTGGCGTTGCGACGGTATTCGTCGGTTTCGTCCGGTGTCAGGTCGCAGACATAGGCGTTGCCCTTCTTGATGAGCGCGACGGCGTATTCGTAAAGCTGGTCGAAGTAGTCGGAAGCGTAGAAAGGCTCCAGGCCGTTTGAGGGTTGAGGGTTGAGGGTTGAGTGACCGAGGTAGAAGTCCGGCCTGCCGTTACTAGTCACCGTCTCCGGCGTTTTGCCTTTGGGTTTCAGGCCGAGCTTGTCATCGGCCCAGCCGGCGATAAGCCAGTTCACGTCCTCGATGATGGAGTTCACGTATTCGACGTCTTCCTTGGCCGGGTTGGTGTCGTCCATGCGCAGGTTGCAGACGCCGCCGAACTCGTGGGCGATGCCGAAGTTGAGGCAGATGCTTTTGGCGTGGCCGATGTGCAGATAACCGTTCGGTTCGGGCGGAAAGCGGGTGTGAATCTGCGGATATTTCTTTTCGGCAACGTGCTGCGCGACGATGTCGCGGATAAAATCGGACGGAGCGGCAGGAATTTCTTTGTTTTCCAGACTCATAAATTCGCGCGCAGGCTAGCAGACGGAAGCGCGATTGTCCAAACGAAGCGGTCGCCCTTCAGTCAAGCGGATAGATTTTTATTCTTCGCGCGCGATTCCTCGGCAAGCTTTTGTTTGAATTCCACCAGCGCCTTTTGCAATCGTTCGCTGCCCACGCTCAAAATTTGAACCGCCAGCAGCCCGGCGTTTTTCGCCGCGCCAATCCCAACGGTTGCGACCGGCACGCCCGGCGGCATTTGCACAATGGAGAGCAACGAATCAAGGCCCTTGAGCGATTTGCTTTCGATGGGCACGCCGATGACCGGCAACGTCGTGAACGCCGCCGTCACGCCCGGCAGATGCGCCGCGCCGCCCGCGGCGGCGATGATGACGCGCAGGCCGCGTTCGTGCGCTTTGCCGGCGTATTGCTCCAAATCCTTCGGCGTGCGATGGGCCGAAATGACCTTCGCTTCGCTGGCGATGCCGAATTGCGCGCACACATCGGCGGCGGCTTTCATCGTTGGCCAGTCGGAGTCGCTGCCCATGAGAATTCCGACCAAAGGTTTGGATTCACTCGCTTTCATTTGCGGACAAATTATCCATTTCAAAACCGAAAGTCATCATTTGAAAATTGGCGGCAATCAAGCGGGGCACATCTTGACACTGCCCCCAGCGATGGTAGGGCAAACCTGCCGGTTTGCCCCAATCTCACCGCCAGCAAGCGCAGCGATGCTGGCGGAACCATGGGCTACGCACGTCAGAACATCGCTCCGCTCGTTCTGTTGGAAGTTTGGGCGGCGCGGCAGGGCACGGTCTCATAACATAGCTTACACTTTTTGATTTGAGTTCTTCCGAGTTTACGGGCACGAAAACATCGTTGGGAGGTTTCAAGTTCGTTATCAAAGACCCTAGGCATGCGCTCTTGCGGGCCTTTGATAACAAACTTGAAACCTGTTTGTTCTGGTTGGGGCTGTTGGTGTTCGCACCTTAAAGTGTCAGCGATGTGGTGAGAACGTTCACAGCGCCGCCCTACCTTGGTGGCGGTGAAATGCTCCGAATTGAATTGGTGCAAATCCGCGGGATTCGTGTCATACTCCGTTGTCTCCGGCCATGACGACCGCCAACAAAATCACGATCCTGCGAATCCTGCTGATTCCTTTTTTTGTCGTCGAATTGATTTATTACCTCCAAACCGGCAACGAAGTTCACCGGCTGCTGGCAATCCTTACGTTTGCGGTCACGGCGATTCTGGACGGCGTGGACGGTTACATCGCGCGGCGTTACAACCAAAAAAGCGAGCTGGGCGCGATTCTCGATCCGCTCGCGGACAAAATGTTGCTCCTGTCGGGCATCATTACATTGAGCTTCAGCCACGGGCCTTATCTGGGGCAGATTCCGCTCTGGCTTACGGGCACCATCCTCGGACGCGATTTGCTGGTGCTCATCGGCATTGCCGTCGTTCGATTCATCGTCGGCAAGGTTGTCGTGCACCCGCGCCTCATGGGCAAAATCGCGACGGTGCTGCAAATGATCGTGGTCCTTTGGATTTTACTGGACTGGGATCGCGATTTGAATGCGCGCTGGCTCAAGGTCTGGACGTTTGGCGCGGCGATATGCACGGGCGTGTCGGGGCTGCTTTACATCTGGGATGGCGTGAAACAGCTCGGCTCGCATCCGGCAAGTTCGCCGACGGTGAAGAATGGGGCGGTGGAGTGATAGAGTAATGGAGAGCTGGGGGAAAAAGGTGGCACGACTCAAATCCCAACACTCCGATACTTCAACCGAAATTTATGGCAAAGGAACTGGAATTGAAATTAAAGGAAGGTGATGCCGCGCCGGAGTTTTCGGCGGCGACCAGCGGCGGCGGAAAAGTTTCGCTCGCGGATTTCAAAGGCAAAAACGTCGTGCTGTATTTTTATCCGAGGGACGACACGCCGGGTTGCACGAAGGAAGCGTGCGCGTTCCGCGACCATTTCGCCGGGTTCAGGAAGAAGGGTGCGGTCGTGTTCGGCGTCAGCACCGACCCGGTGAAGTCGCACGATAAATTTGTCAAGAAGTTCAAGCTGCCATTCACGTTGCTGGCGGACGAGGACAAAAAGATTGTCGCGGCTTACGGCGTCTGGGGCGAGAAGAGTTTTATGGGCCGGAAATACCTGGGCACGCATCGCGTGACCTTTCTCATCGGGCCGGACGGGCGCATCAAAAAGATCTGGCCGCAAGTGAAACCGGACGAGCACGCGGAGGAAGTGCTGGCGACGTTGTAACATCGAGCTCGACTGCACCCATCGTTAATTGCCGCTTGAACATGGATTCGGAACGTGCAGTCTAAAGCCCATACGTCCGAATGAATTTGCGATGAAGAATTGGTTATGGTTCCTGGCCTGTGTCACCCTCGGTTTGGTGATGCTCGTTTGCGGCTTGCTGGTGCCGGCGCACCTGCGGGCGGTGGATGTCAGCGTCATCCAAAGGGCCGGGAGGAACACGCCGGTCTTGATCGAACAAGGGCTGGCGCTCGTGAACGAAAATGAGTTGGGAGCGGCCCAGTTGCTCTTGCCGGTGGCGCAGGCGGAGAAACTTTCCGGCTGGGAGAAACTCGGCCTGGCGATTAACAATTCGGCGCGGCAGCATCCCGACTGGCTGGTTTGGGGTGGTGACAGCGACCTGCGTTTGGAGCGTCTCTTCGAAAGTGATGCCAGACTGCCGAAGTCCGGCCCGGAGCCATTTACCGAATTCGTTGTCCGACAGGAAAACCGGGGGTTGATACTTGAGCTTTTGCATGGCTCGCCGCGTCCCGCCGTGCAGGAGTTGCTGCAATGCCGCGCGCTGAACAACCCCGTCCTTTTCCCGCCGTCGCAGTCGGCCTCGGGCCAGGCCTTCGATACGGCGCTGTCGGTTTGCGGACTTCTATTGGAGGGGGGGCATTTGACGACGGGTTTAAGCGACAGTGTGTTTCAGCTGGCCTCGGCCGCCAACCGCGGCGGAAGTTCACTGCCGTTGGAACAGATGCTGATGGACCTGATGTCGCTGGGCCAGCGATTCAACTGGAGCCAGCTCGTGACGTTTATCGGCCGGATTGAGGATGCCGGGACGCTCCACCTGCTGGCCGATCAAGTCCGCAATACCAGCGGACAATTGCCCGTGCTTTTCTCCGCCGTGTTGCTTTCCGGCAAACCGGCGGACGTGGCGAAATACTTCGCGGACTTCCAACAAACCGGTTTGACGGACCTCGGCTCCAGTCTCCGCTTCGGCGCGGGCGGGGTGAACGAGCTTTTGCAGCGTGACCAAAGTCTGTACCGTTCGAGCTTCCAATTTGCGACGGGCTTTTGTTTCCGGATGCCGGGACTGGCAATGGCGATAAAATGGCTTTTCTACCTGTTGAGCGGATTTTTGCTTGCCGCGGCTTTGCATTTTGCAAGACCTGCCGTATCCTCCCTGGAACGACCGTTGCAGGTGCGCGGGTTTCACGTGGCCCGCGAAATTTTATTTGCGTTGGGTTTCCTGCTGGTGGTGCTGCTTCTGAGCGAGCCGTTTCTCGCCCAGGAGAGCCAGAAAGAGGAGTTTCCCTTTCGACTGCACCTGCCCACAATGGGCAATGTGGTCCCGGCTGGATTCGCCCGCGCTCATCCAACCATTATGAACAACATAATTCTGCTGACACTGCTGCTGTTCTTCGTGCTGCAGGGTCTGATCTACATCGCCTGCCTCGTCAAGCTGGCGGAAATCCGCCGGCAGAAAATACCCCCGCGCATGAAGCTGAAACTGCTCGAAAACGAGGACCACCTGTTCGACGCCGGCCTTTACCTGGGCTTCGTCGGCACCATCATTTCGCTCATTCTGGTCTCGATGGGCATGATCAAATTCAGCCTGATGGCGGCCTACTCGTCCACGTCGTTCGGCATCATCTTCGTGTGCGTGTTCAAAATCTTCAATCTGCGCCCGGCGCGACGAAGATTGCTGCTTGAAGCCGAAGCCGAAGTCGCCGGGCCCTCCGCGCCCGCCGCCGCGCCAACGCTCGTCACGCCGTCATGAACCGCAGCATCCTTATCGTCATCTGCGATTTCCTGCTGTTGAGCCTGCTGACGTTCTCGACGGATCTCAGCAAAATGGCCGGCGAGAACGAAGGCGCGCAGCCGGGCGTCAAGGTGGACGTCGCACCCAAACCGTCTGACACCGGCGGGAAGGACCTCGCGGCGGTTATGAAGCTGGCGCTCACCGAGGAGAAAAAAAATCGCGAGCAGTTGCAGGCCGAACTCGCGAAGGTCCGTGAGGCCGCGCAAAAACAACAAGCGGACTTGCAGCAGCAGTTTGCCGCGGCCCAGGCCAACATCCAGATTCTAGACCAGAAATTGCAGAGCAATTCTGCGGAAGCCTTGATGTCGAAGGAAAAACTCGCGGCGATGGAAGCTGAAGTTAAAAAAGAGTCGGATCTGGCTGCCGCGCTCCAGCAACAACTCGCCCAACTCGCAAAAAACAACCAGATCGCCCAGGACGAAAAGCAGAAGCTGGCCGGCCAGCTCCAGATGGCGGAAGTTGAGAAGCGCGCCGCCACCGAAAGGGCCGCCCTGATGCTGCAACAGGTGCAGGCCGAGCGCGCGGAAAAAGCCCAATTGGCCGAAGGCTTCAAGGCGCTGGCGACCAATTCCGGCGCCTTGACCCGGGAAATCCGTGAGAACCGGGCTTTGGCTCCCAACACCATCTTCAGTGAGTTTGTCAGCAACCGGGTCCAGACCCGGTTCCTGGCTTCCCGATCCGGCATATTCGGCATGGACGCCAGCAAGAGTAAGACCGCCGAAACAGTGCTGGTCACCGACGGGACCAATATTTTCGCGTTATGCCACGTGCAGGACACCCCGCTGACTTTGTGGGATCCCGGCACGGACTGGACCGGACTCAGCGGAACGTTGGACCACAACACAGCGCAGGTTCCCATCCATTCGTTGTCCTTTCACATTCAGGATCCGCGCGTGGTGTTCATACCGGTCACACAGGCGGAAGCCCGCCAGCTCGGCTGCAAAATCTATCCGATTTCGTCGGACCCGTATAAATTCCAGGATGCAGTGCTGGTGGGCGCGCAGGAAGGCTACTATGGTCAGTGCAGTTTCCAGATGGATTTGAACACACCGCAATACGTCAAACTGGACCGCAACCTTTTGAAGGGGCTGTTCGGAAAATTCAATCCCTCGCGCGGCGACCTGGTTTTCAGCCGGACCGGAGAGTTGCTGGGGATCATGGCCAACAGCACCTATTGCCTGATGCTGCATGACTTCATGGCAACGGCGACCTTCCAGTTTGGACCGGATGTGCGCGCCCAGCACACCGGCAACACCTTGTCCCGGCTTTATTCATACGTATTCAACTTGCCCATCAGGTTGAAATAACCGGGGGCCATGCTGCGGCCGGACGCGCAATCCTGGTTTGACATGGACGCGGCAAATCCTGAAAATGTCCGTAACGAAAAGGAATTAACCAGATAACCAAAAACGATTATGCCAATTCCAACTGGATCAAAAGCTCCCGACTTCACCCTCAAGTCCAAGCAGGCGTCCGGCCTGGTGGACGTGAAACTCAGCAACAACTTCGGCAAGAAGAACACCGTCGTGCTGTTCTTCCCGCTCGCGTTCACGAGCGTTTGTACGAAGGAAATGTGCGACCTGACCGCCGGTCTCAACGCCTACAAAGACCTCGGCGCCGACGTCATCGGTATCAGCGTGGACAGCCCGTTCACGCAGGAAGCGTGGGCACAAAAGGAAAAAATCGGCATCACGCTCGCCAGCGACTTGAACAAAACCACCATTAAGGCTTACAACGTCGTGTTCCCGATGCTCGCGGGCGTGGGCGACACGGCAGCGCGCGCGGCGTTCGTGATTGATAAGAACGGCGTGGTGCAATACAGCGAACAGACGCCGACGCCGAAAGACCTGCCGAACTTTGACGCCATCAAGGCGGCGCTGGCGAAGTTGAAATAATTTACCAACCAGACCGGACCCGTTCAGGCCACCCATTGGGGCGGCCTGATTTTTTTAGGGGCGGGGTGAGAATATGGCGAACCTTGAGCATTCCCATGAATCTCGTAGCCGCGGACATAAGTCCGCGCATTCTTTTCCGGGTGAGGATCAGCGCCGACTCACGTCGGCGGCTACGGTTCAAGGGCACAAATCACGAATCCTCAATTTCGTGGAATCTTTCCTCTCCATCCGATGGAGCGGAGCAACGGTATTTAATTTACGGGTTACAGCTTTGGCGGAACGTTTGAAGAGAAAGTCCATTCGCTCATGGGGCGCAGATTGCCGCATTCCGGACAGGACGTTGCGGAAAATTGAGCTCCGCAGTTTGGACAAACGCCCTGCGTTTCAAACGTGTCAAAGGCTTTCCGGCATTTTCCGCATACCCAGAATGTGCCGCGGGGCGGGGCGACTTTGCAAACCGGGCAGGCAAATCCGTCGTGACGCGGCGCATTGGCGACGCGGGCCATCGCCCGGGCCTGCATCAAACCGCCCCAGCAATTTATCAAAATGAAAGCGGCCATAATGCCGATCCAGACGGATTGCGCCCAAATGGCAAACAGAATCAGGCCGGCCACACCCACAAAGCCGATGCTGCTCGCGATGAGCAAACTGCGCGCCCGGCCTAACGCGAACCAAAGTAACGACCGCAAAATTTGTCCGCCGTCGAGCGGATAGACCGGCATCAGATTGAAAATCAGCAAAATGGTGTTGATATACCAGAGGGTCACGACGAAACGATAAAGATCCGGCAGGGATTCAACCCAACCCGCCGAATGACCCAACCACCAGATCAATGAAAAAACAGGAAAGAGCGCGACATTCACCAGTGGTCCGGCCGCGATGCTCCACAACATCGCGCCTGGTCGTTGGGGCGGGGAGACATACGCCACGCCGCCGAGCGGCCAGAGCACGATTTGGTTCGCCCGGCCGCCGACCTGCCGGCAGGCCAGTGAATGGCCGAACTCGTGCATGAGCACGATTAAAAAAAGTGTGAGATATTCCAGCACGTTCCAGCCAATGGAATGGTATTGGTGTCCCCGGCTTTGGATGCCATACATCGCGACAACAAACCACGACCAGTGCAGATAGACTTCGATTCCGAAGAGTTGGAACAACCGGATGGAGCCTCGATGGGTTGGCATGACGCGCGGACTTATCCCACACCTGCCTGCAGCAAACAAGATTTTTGGCAACGCCCACCGCGCCCATTGATTATTTGGTGGGTGCGCCGCTGCTGCGGCGCACGGCGGTGCAGCAACACCGCCCTACCAAGCCAGGACGCCGCGCTTCGCTTGACACGTCCGCGCGCAAACTTCATTTTCTTGAGGTTATTTTGAGGATTAAATGAGCGTACCGCACAATCTATTCAATACGTTTCAAAAATTTGATCCCGGCAGCGGCCAGCCGGGGCGATTTTATTCATTGCCCGCGCTGGAAGAGGCCGGCGTCGGGCCGGTTTCCAAATTGCCCGTCTCCATCCGGCTCGTGCTCGAATCCGTGCTCCGGAATTGCGACGGCAAAAAGGTCAGCGAACAAAACGTGCGCGCGCTAGCCAACTGGCAGCCAACCGGAACCCGCACGGAGGAAATTCCGTTTATCGTCGCGCGCATCGTGCTGCAGGATTTTACCGGCGTGCCGCTGTTGGTGGACCTGGCGGCGATGCGTTCCGCGGTTCAGCGGCTGGGCAAAAATCCAAAAATCATTGAACCGCTCGTGCCGGTGGATCTGGTTGTGGACCACTCGGTGCAGGTGGATTTCGCGGGCAGCGTGGATGCATTGCGGAAGAATCTGGAGATCGAATTCCAGCGCAACCGCGAGCGTTATCAATTTCTCAAGTGGGGCATGCAGGCGTTCGACACGTTCAAGGTTGTGCCGCCCGGCATCGGCATCGTGCACCAAGTCAATCTCGAATACCTCGCCAAAGGCGTGCTGTCTGCTCCCTCAACGCTCAACACTCAACTCTCAACCATTTACTATCCCGACACGCTGGTTGGCACGGATTCGCACACGACAATGATCAATGGCCTCGGTATCGTGGGTTGGGGTGTCGGCGGCATTGAGGCTGAAGCCGGCATGCTCGGCCAGCCGGTTTATTTTCTCACGCCGGATGTTGTCGGCGTTCACATGACCGGCGCGTTGCGCGAGGGCGTCACCGCCACAGACCTCGCACTCACCGTCACGGAAATGCTCCGCAAGGCAAAGGTCGTCGGCAAGTTCGTCGAATTTTTCGGCCCCGGCGCGGCGGCGTTGCCGGTCGTGGACCGCGCGACGATTGCGAACATGGCTCCGGAATACGGCGCGACGATGGGCTTTTTCCCGATTGACGCCGAGTGCGTGAATTATCTCCGCGCCACGGGCCGCAGCGAGGAGCATTGCAAGGCTTACGAAAATTATTACAAGGCGCAGGGTTTGTGGGGCATTCCGAAGCGTGGCGAAATCCAATACTCGCAGGAACTGGAGTTGGATTTGGCTTCAGTTGTTCCGAGCGTCGCCGGGCCGAAACGTCCGCAGGACCGCATCGAACTGCCGAAACTGAAGCAGGAATTTATTTCCTCATTTTCAAAGCCGGTCACGGAAAATGGATTCGGCAAACCCGCGGCGGAGCTTGGCAAAAGTGTGTGCGTCGCTGCGGCGGGCGGCCAGTTTCATCCCGGCGGCGGCAGCCAGGAACCGGTTTCTGCCAAACACTCGGCGGCGGCGGGCACGAATCCCACGACCGAGCGCGAAATGGCCAACAATCATCCGACGCCCGATCCGTTGTCCGCGCCCGCGCCGCAGGTGCATGGTGAAATCGGCCACGGCAGCGTGCTCATCGCGGCGATCACGAGCTGCACGAACACGTCGAACCCGAGCGTGATGCTTGCCGCCGGCTTGCTCGCCAAGAAGGCCGTCGAGCGCGGCCTGACCGTGAATCCACTCGTCAAAACGTCGCTCGCGCCCGGCTCGCGCGTCGTCAGCGATTATTTGAACAAGGCCGGCTTGCAAAAATATCTCGACCAGCTTGGATTTAATCTCGTCGGTTACGGCTGCACGACGTGCATCGGCAATTCCGGACCGCTGCATCCGGCCATCGAAGACGCGGTCGTGAAAAACGATCTCGTCGCCGCGGCGGTTTTGTCCGGCAACCGCAATTTCGAGGCGCGCGTTCACCAGAACATCAAGGCGAATTTTCTCATGTCGCCGCCGCTCGTCATCGCGTTCGCGCTCGCGGGCCGCGTGGACATTGACCTTGCCCACGACCCGCTCGGCACCGGCAAGGACGGCAAGCCGGTTTTGTTGAAGGACATCTGGCCGAGCCTCGGCGAAATCCGCAACCTCATGCAGACCGCGTTGCAGCCGGAGATATTCCGCAAACTTTACAAGGATTTCGCCGCGCAAAATCCGAAATGGAACGAAATCCCGTCCAGCACCGGCAACGTGTATGAATGGGATGCAAAATCCACCTATATCCAGGAACCGCCGTTCTTCACGAATTTTTCGTTGCAGCCCGGCAGCATCGCCGAAATCAAGAATGCCCGCGCGCTGGCGATTTTAGGCGACAGCGTGACGACCGACCACATTTCGCCCGCCGGTTCCATCAAGAAAACGTCGCCGGCCGGAAAATATCTCATCGAAAACGGTGTGACGGCGGAGGACTTCAACAGTTACGGCTCGCGCCGCGGCAACGACCGCGTGATGACGCGCGGCACGTTTGCGAATGTGCGAATCAAAAATCTCATGGTGCCCGGAGTTGAAGGTGGGGTGACCAGGTTTTTTGGTGGCCGCATTCGTGAGAATGCGGATGCCACAGGTGAAAAGCCCGGCGCTTTCACAAGCGCCGCTACGGGGGAGGCGATGCCGATTTACGACGCAGCCATGAAATATCGGACTGCCGGCGTTCCGCTGGTGGTGATTGCCGGACAGGAATACGGCACCGGCAGTTCGCGCGATTGGGCGGCAAAAGGCACGAATCTGCTCGGCGTGAAAGCGGTCGTGGCGCAAAGCTTCGAGCGCATCCACCGCAGCAACCTCGTCGGCATGGGTGTGCTGCCGCTGCAATTCAAGGACGGCGTGAACGCGCAGACGTTGAAACTCGACGGCACGGAGACCTACGACATCGTCGGCCTCGGCATGAATTTGAAACCGCAGCAGGATTTGACTTTGCGCATCACACGCGCGAACGGCCAAACTGAAAATGTTTCCGTCAAGTGCCGCATTGATACGCCGATTGAAATTGATTACTACCAGCACGGCGGCATTTTGCCTTTTGTGTTGCGGCAATTGGTGGCGAAGGCATGAATTGGAGCGCCGATCTCCGAATCGGCGTGATCCAAATAATGTCAACGTGCCGAATCGGAGTTCGGCGCTCCAATGGGTTGGCTTCCTTGACCGGAGTTTGGTAAGTGTTCGAATATACCTGTCCCACCGCGGACCAAGCGCGAATATCTGTGCCAACTTGTTGAGGGGAAGAAAAAAGCGTTCCGTCCGCTTACGGATGAGGAAAAAGCCCTCGGCTTCCTCGGCTGGCATGAGCGCGGTTCTCTGCCGCATTGCAATTATCCTGGTCTCGTTCAATTCGTCACGTTTCGCCTTGCCGATTCCATGCCTGTTTCACGGCGTGGTGAGTGGGAACATTTGCTCAAGATTGAAGATGGCCGGGAGAAGCGCACGAGGCTGGAGGAATATCTTGATCGCGGAGTTGGTGAATGTCATTTGCGTAATCCGCGAATCGCCAAAATTGCCGAAGACGCCATGCTTCATTTTCATAACGAACGCTACGAACTGCTCGCTTGGTGCGTGATGCCGAATCATGTCCATGTGCTGGTACATGTGTGGAGGGTGCCACTCGACGAGATGATCCAAAGTTGGAAGCGTTTTTCGGCAACGCGGGCGTTGAAACTGTTGCGTACGGAGCGCCGATCTCCGAATCGGCGTGAGAATCTGATGCCTGGCAACGCGCCGAATCGGAGTTCGGCGCTCCAATCGTTTTGGCAGCGCGAATACTGGGACAACTTCATGCGCGATGAGGAACAAAAAAGAATCGCGATTCGTTACATTGAAAGCAACCCGATTAAAGCAAAACTCAGCCGAATATCGGAAGTGTGGCCTTTCAGCAGCGCCAAGTTTCGGGATGAATTTCAGCGGGTGTTGATTCCAGCCGGAACGCCGGCTTCCAGCACGGCGCGGTGGTAAAATGAACAGCAACGAGCCGTGCCGGAGGCCGGCGCTCCAATCAGTCCTGGATTTTCTCCGGCTTCACCACCGCCACGACCACCGCCTCCGGCTTCAGATATTTCTGCGCGGCGGCTTTGATTTGTTCCAGAGTGACGGCTTCGAATTTGGCGTCGTCGAGTTCCGCGCGCTGGTAGCCCAGCCCGTAAAGTTCATCGAGTGTGGTCGTGGATGCCAGATGACCAAGGTCCTGCCGCGCGATTTTTTTCTGGCCGATGATTTTGGCCTTGGCGCGTTTGAGTTCCTCGGCGGTCAAACCTTCAGTGCGCAGGAGTCCGGCTTCCTTGAGAATTTCCTGTTCGACCAACAAGGCCTTCGACGGCTCGGTGCCGGCGTAAAAGGCGAAGTAGCCGGGCGTCAGTCCGGCGAAATGTTGCGCGCCGACGTAGTAGGCGAGGCCGAGCTGCTCGCGAATCCGCAGAAACAGCCGCGAACCGAGGTCGCTGCACGATTCTTGAATCAAATCGAGCGCGTAACGGTTTTCGTCGTGCATCGTCGTGCCGGGAAAACCGATGACGATCACCGCCTGCTTTTTGTCGCGGATTTCTTCAACTCGCTGCATCAAAGGAGGAGGTGTGTCGGGCGAAGTGCGAATCAGTTCGTTCGCCGCATCGCTGGATTTCCAATGGCCAAAAAGTTTTTCGACGGCGGATTTAACCTCCGCCGTTTCCACGTCGCCATAAATGGCGAGAACGCAATTGTTCGGCGCGGCCAGCTTCTTATGAAACGATTTCAAGCCGGCGGCTTTGAGTTTTGCGACGGTTTCTGCCATGCCGGTTGAATCCAGACCGTAGCCGATGTTGCCAAAAAGCGTGCGGCGCATGGCCACGCTGGCGCTTTTAAGCAGGTTGTCCTTTTGCGCGTGAATGTCGGCAATTTGCACCTCGCGCTCGCGTTCGAGCGCGTCGGCGGGAAAAACCGGGTCCAGCAAAACGTCGGCGAACAAATCGAGGCCGGTCGCAAAATCGCTGCTCATGGTTTCCAGGTTGACGCCGAAGCTGTTATTGCCGCCGTAACTGTCAATGCTCCCGCCGACCGTCTCGATTTCTGTCGCAATGTCCCGGGCGCTGCGCTGCGACGTGCCTTTGAGCAGCATCCGGCTGGTCAACTGGGTGATGCCGTTGTTGTCCCTGGTTTCGGCGAGCACGCCGCCTTTGAACATGGCGCGAAATTCGACAAAGGGCAGGCGATGATCTTCCTTCACGAGCAGGCGGAGGCCGTTCGGCAATTCAAATTTCCGGATCGCGTGCTCGTTTTTTTCTTCGACGGCGACGGACAATTTGGGCGCGGTGCCATCGGGCAACAGCGTGTAAAGTGTGCGGTTTTCCGCCGTGAGATATTCACGCGCGACGCGCAGGATGTCATCGGGCCTGACGCGTTTGACGGCGGCGAGGTAACGTTCGGAAAAATTCAAATCATTTGCCGCCAGCCAGTTTGCGCCGAGGTTTTGCGCCTGGCCTTCCATCGTCTTGCGCACGGCCAGCGTGGCGGCAATGAATTGTTTCACCGCTTTGCCGAGTTCGCCGGCGGAAACCGGCGACGTCTTTATTTTTTCAACCTCGGCCAGCATCGCGTCACGCGCCGCGGTGAATTTGTCCGCGTCCACGATGGCGCTCATGCCGAACAAACCCGGATTGCCGGGGCTGTAAGTCCACGCGTCAACGTGGTGCACGACACCTTTCTTCTCGCGGACCTGCTGGTAGAGGCGCGAACTGCGGCCGCAGCCGAGCAAAACGGCGAGCACGTCGAGCGCCGACATGTCGGGATGCCGCAATTCGGGAATGTGCCAGGCAAAATGAAAATGACCGAGTTCAATGGGCGCTTCCTCGACGATTTCACGCGCTGCGGTTTGCTTCGGTTCTTCCGGCAACACGACTGATGGGAGCGCCCGGGCCTTGGTTTTTTCGTAGGCGGTGCGGATTTGCGCGATGACTTCGTCATTCTTAACGTCGCCGGCGACGACGTAAAACACATTGTTCGGCGTGTATTTTTCGGCATAGTAACCGCGGATGTCGTCGGGTTTCAACTCGCCGAAAATGTCGGGGTACCCGATGACGGTGAAGCGATACGGGCTGCGTGTGTAGGCGGTTTCAAACAGGCGGCGGCTGGCGCGGTGGCCGGGATCGTCCTGGCCCATGTCTATTTCGCGGCGGATGACGTCGAGTTCCCTGGCCAGTTCATCGGCGGGCAGGGTGGCGTGCTGCATGATGTCGCACAGGATGTCAATCGCCGTGCGTGCGCCGGTGCTGGGCACGTCAATGTGATACACCGTGCGGTCGAAGCTCGTGTAGGCATTCATGTAACCGCCGGCTTCCTGCACTTCCTGGTCAATGCGGCTGCCGGGGCGGGTGGTGGTGCCCTTGAACAGCATGTGTTCGAGCACGTGCGACAGGCCGGCGCCGAGCCATTTACCTTCGTGAATGCTGCCCGCCATGCACCACGCCTGCGCCGACACGACCGGCGCGCTGTGATCTTCGCGCACGATGATGATCAGCCCGTTTTCGAGCGTGGTCAGTGTGACCCCGGGCGGTAGCGACGGAATTTTCATCGCCGAAATTCTGGTTGAAAAAGTGGTGTCACTCATTTGATAAAATCAAATTAGCCGGAAACCGGGGCACACAAATTTAAATGTTGAAATCGTTTTGCCATTACAGATTTATGTCGGACGGAAAGGTATTGAGAAATGAGTTTTGGGCAATTCAATTCCCAGTGTGGCGTTCGGTCGGGCGCATCTCAATTTATGAGCAGGCCTCCATAATCGGAAACCGCAGCCGTTGCGGCCATTTCATTAACACCCCGCTAAAGCAGGATGTTAATGAGAGCCAGATAAACCTGCACAAAAAGTGAGATGCGCCCCGCAGGTTGGCGTTTTCAACCAACAATCGGCTTGGTCTCGGGATTGGACTTTTGCGCCGGCCAGAACGGTTTACGGAAGGCTTCGGTGAAATCGTAGCCGTTTTGAAAATCGGTGCGCGTGTCTTTTTCGGTTTTGGCGAGCAGGCTGCTTTCCACCATGTTGAAAACGATTTCGCCGAAGTCCCGGCAATTGTGCACACCCCATTCTTCAAACACGGTCACCACCATCGGTCCAAATTGATTCAGCGCAAACCGTCGGATGCCGTCGAGCAATTCCTGGCCGCTGACGTGGCGGATGGCGCCGCGGGTTTCCTTGCCGACGACCTTCTGCGTGTAGTCGAGCGCTTCGCGGACAAACAGGTAGGCGTCGCGTGTGTAGCGCGAATCCTTGGCCAGGATTTGCTCCACCGCTTCGTCAAAATTGATTTCTTGCATGTCAAGGTTTCGCCGACTGAATCACTGTCTGGGGTGGATGGGCGGCTCGATACGTTTTGACAGCCCAGCCGGTCAGCAGCAAACCCAGGACAATACAAAGAACCAATTGTTCCTGTTTCGTCAGAAGATTCATCAGGGCAATGTAACGAAACAAAAGCGTTCCGGCAAGAGTGGCGTTTCTGTAGCGGCGAGCTGGGGTGCATCTTGACATGTTCTTGAGCGGGAAATCTGGTCGGGAGCGCAGGGCGACTGGAAAGTCGCCCGAACCCGCGGACAGGAATGTCCGCGCTACACGTAGCGCAGGCTTTCCAGCCTGCGGGTTTTGGGGACTTTCCAGTCCCCAGTTAAGAACAGCGTCGAGATGCGCCCGGCGGGCTGTGACCGCCGCTAAATTTCCCAACTAAACGGCGACGCTCACAGAGACGCCGCTACAGTGGAAGACCGGCTTTAATCTTGCGACGGCTTTGCGGAGTTTGTTAATTTGCACCCGCTTTATGGCAGCCATTGGCCGATTTCAAAAGGGCGAGGAAATTTTTTACGCCAAAGTCGTGGACGGCGAATTGTTCCGGCTGCGCGGCGAAGTTTTCGGCTCACCGTCCTTTGACCGCAAGCCCACTCCGCGCAAAGGCATCCGCACGCTGGTTCCCGTTGTGCCGTCCAAAATCATCGCCGTCGGCCTCAATTACGCCGATCACGCGCGTGAGACGAACAAGGCGCTGCCGAAAGAGCCGTTGTTCTGGCTCAAAGCCACCACGTCGCTGCTGCCGGACGGCGGAAAAATTGAAATTCCTTTTCGGGAACATCGCACGGATTATGAGGCCGAGCTGGCCATCGTCATTGGGCGCAAAATCCGCAATGTCTCGCCTACGCAAGCACCGCGTTACATTTTCGGCTACACCACGGCCGAGGACATCAGCGACCGGACGATCCAGAATTCCGAAAGCCAGTGGGCGCGTTGCAAATCGTTCGACACGTTCACGCCGCTCGGCCCTTACGTGGAAACGAAAATTGATCCGAATGAATTGACCATCCAGCTTTTCCAGAACGGCCAGTTGCGTCAGAACTCGAACACGAAGCAGCTCATCTTCAAACCCGCCGAACTGGTCAGTTTCATTTCCACGAACATGACGCTGCTGCCCGGCGACGTGATTCTCACCGGCACACCGAGCGGCATCGGCCCGATTCAATCCGGCGACCGGCTCGAAGTGCGGATTCAGGGACTCGCGCCGCTGGTGAACCAGGTGAAGTGAGCCCGTGGAGTGCGAAATGAAAAACCGGTAACAGAAGCAAACGAAGGCAACGAAGGTTTTCTTTCGCTTTGTTTCCTTCGTTGCCTTCTGTAGAAATTCCTGTGTATCTCGCATAAAAAAACTTCGTTCCTTCGCTCCTTTGTGGTTAATCTTTCCGCCACATGAAGTGGTCCCAAGCATTTATTCCAACCCTCCGCGAAGCTCCGGCGGACGCGGAAATCCTTTCCCACAAACTGCTGCTGCGCGCCGGGCTCATCCGCAAGCTCGCCGGCGGGGTTTATACCTTCCTGCCGCTCGGCCTGCGCGCGCTGCGCAAGGTGGAGCAAATCGTCCGCGAGGAAATGGACCGTGCCGGCGCGCTCGAAATGCTCATGCCCGCGCTTCAGCCGCCGGAAATCTGGCAGCAAAGCGGCCG
>PMOA01000091.1:224-5746 GCA_003161635.1 Limisphaerales bacterium | reverse complement strand
TGGAATAGATGCCGATTATTATTGGGAAATGGTATGAGTCACAAGAGCGCCCGCATCGCCGCCATGATCGAGTCTTTCCGGGGACAGGACCTCGATGCCCGTTACCTCGGTTATTTCGATTGTTTCAACCGCCAGCTTTTTTACGAGGCGCACGACGTGCTCGAAGATTTATGGCTCAAGGACAAACACGGATCCAACGGCGCGTTTTACAAGGGCCTGATCCAGCTCGCCGGTGCGTTCGTGCATCTGCAAAAGGACCGTCTGCGTCCCGCCGCCGCGCTGTTCAAGCTCGCGCTGGCGAATCTCGAAAAATATCCGGATAAACACGAGCGTTTGAATGCCGCCGCCGTATGCGGGTTAATCCGAAACTGGCTCGGAAGTCTGGAAGCAGCGCATTTTGAAAAAAATCCATTCACCAGTGGAAACGCGCCAAAACTGGCACTGGATCTGCCTCACCGTTAAAGTTTGAACATGAGCAAAAAACGCGTCGTGCTGGCCGGCGGCAGCGGGTTCCTGGGTCAGGCGCTCGCAAAGGAATTGCTCCAGCGCGATTACGAAGTCGTCGTTCTGACCCGCGCACTGCGCGAACGTGACGAAGATGACGAGGTCAAGGAAGTAGAGTGGGATGGTGAACATATCGGCGGGTGGATAAAATTTTTAGATGGAGCGGAAACCGTGGTGAATCTCGCCGGACGCAACATCAATTGTCGTCACACGCCGGAAAACCTCCGTGAAATCACCGAATCGCGCGTCAACCCGGTGCGCGCCATCGCCGCAGCCATCTGCCACGTCAAACGACCGCCGCGCGTCTGGGTGCAGGCGGGCGCCATTGGTTTCTACGGCAATTGCCGTGACCAATGGTGCGACGAAACGACTCCCAACGGCCAGAATTCGCTGGCGGAAGTCTGCCGGCTTTGGGAAAAGGCCTGCCACGCTGCCGCCTCACTCCACACCCGTCGCGTGCTGTTCCGAATCGGCCTGGTGCTGGGTCGCGATGGCGGGGCGTTGCCCATCCTGGCCCATCTGACGAAATGGTTTCTCGGCGGCGCGGCCGGGAGCGGCAAACAATACATCAGTTGGATTCATCTCGCGGACTTGACCCAAATGTTCATGCAAGCCATTGAGCCTGAGAATTACCTGGATGGCACCTATAACGCCGTCGCCCCCAATCCGGCAACCAATGCGGAATTCATGCGTACGCTGCGGCGCACCCTTTATCGTCCGTGGTGTCCACCGGCCCCGGCCTGGGCGGTAAAACTGGGTTCCCGGCTGACGCAGACCGAACCGTCGCTCGCGCTTGACGGTTGCCGCTGCGCGCCAAAACGATTTCTTGAATCCGGCTTCGAGTATCAATTCCCGGACTTGCGCGGCGCGTTGAAAGATATTTATAGATAGTTGCCAGTTGCCCGGGCACATTTTATCGTCGCCACGAACTTCCGGCCTGGGAGCGCCGACGTCCCGTCGGCAAGCGGAACCGTCTGTCGCAAAGCAATAAGCCGGCGGGACGCCAGCGCTCCCAGGAGGGAGAAGAATGATGGCAGTGGTTACGCCCCGTCACACCAGCGCTTCGGCCAGCACTTCCGCCATGTGCAGGGTGCGGACAGGCGCCAGGTGCTGGATTTGACGGCGGCAGCTTGTCCCCGACGCCACCACGATGTTTCCAAAGGGCTGGCTCCGGATTACTTGAATGAGCGGTTCCGCGACTTTCACCGAAAGTTTGTATTTCGATTCCAACATTCCGAACGCACCCGCCATGCCGCAGCAGCCCGCTTCGAGCATCGTCACCATTCGCTGCGGCAGCCGGGTGGCCAGTTGGTACATGTAATCTGAATTGGCAAGTGATTTGGCGTGGCAATGCACATGAATCATCATGCGCGCGGGTTTGTCATTAAAAGTCAGCGCATTGGGTTCCCGATCCAGCATGTTTTCAATAAATTGCTCGAATAAAAAACAACGGGCGGCAACGCGTTCCGCGTCCGGCAGTTTTAACTCGCGATAATCCTGCACAAACATCGAGTAACACGAGGGTTCGAGAAAAATAACCGGCGTGTTGCCTGTGTCCGCGTTCAGCAGCGCGAGATTGTGCCGCCCCAGTTGCGCGGCTTCGTCGAGATTGCCCTGGCTGAAGGCGGGCCGGCCGCAACATTTGCGTAGTTTCGGCAGCACGACTTCAAAGCCCGCGGCTTCGAGTACCTTGACGGCGGCCATGCCGACGTGAGGTTCGTAATAGCGTACGAACGTGTCGTCCCAAAGCATGACGCGGCCACGATAGGCCGCCCGGAAAGGCGGACGTTTGGAAAACCAATGATCAAACCGCTCCTGCGCGAAACGCGGCAACACTCGTTTGGTGGAAATGCCCAGCACGCGGCTCAGAAACGGAGTATTCAAAAATGCATTGGCCACGCGCGGCATCGCACAACCCCACCGGCCCAGCTGATCCACCGAACTGAACAGCCGTTCGTGCAGGGTTAATCCGCGTCGGCGGATGCGCGCGTGCTGTAATTCGGCTTTCAACAACGTCAGATTTACGTTGGACGGGCATTCCACGGTGCAGGCTTTGCAGGACAAACAATTGCTCAACGCCGCTTCGAGTTCCTCCGAACGGAGGGGATCGCCATTGATGCCGCGCAGCTCCAACGCGGCGCGAATTGCGTTGGCGCGCCCGCGCGTGGACATGATTTCCTCGCCGGTGGCCATGAACGTGGGACACATGCTGGGCGTCAGCTTGAGGCAGCCGCCGCACCCGTTGCACTGTTCCAGGTTGGCGGTGAACGACCCGTCCCTGGCCGCGAACGCAAGCACCGGTTCAAACGGCAGTTTCAGGGAATAGCCGGCGCCCCGGCGCAGGTTATGATCAATTTTATAGCGGCCATCGGAAATAATTTTGCCCGGATTGAACAAATTAAACGGGTCGAAGCACTGCTTGATTTGCCGCATGAGCTGGTAAACTTCTTCGCCCACCTGTTCCTTGAGATACTCGGTGCGCGCAATGCCCACGCCGTGTTCGCCGCACAGCGTTCCTTTGAACTGCAACACGAGCGCAGCCACTTCGTCGGCAATCTCCCGGTATTTTTTCAAGTCCTCCGCGCGGCGCAAATCCAGCACCGGACGCACGTGCAGCAGTCCCGCCGCGGCGTGGCCGTAATAGGAGGCATTCAATCCGAGCCGCCGCATCAGCTTCTGCAGTTCGGCGGCGTATGCCGGCAAGTCCTGCGGCCGCACCGCCGTGTCTTCGATGAAGGTCACGGGTTTGGCGGCGCCCTGGCGACCGGTCAAAAGCGACAGTCCCGCCTTGCGCAGCGACCATACGAGGCCGGCTTCGTCCGGTGTTTGCAAAATGCGTTGACGCAGGCCCAATTTGCGTTTTTCCAGCAGCGCCAGCCGCTCGTCAACATCCTCGAAAAATTCGACGATTAAAATCGCCTCGCACGGCTTGGTGTCGAGTTCGAGCAAATCGCGCGCCGCCTGAAACTCAAGCTGGCCGCGGGTTTGGTCCAACAGCAGACGGTCAATGTGTTCCACGGCCGCCGGTTTCAGATCGAGCAATGCCGCCGCCGCCTGCATTGCCTCGGCCACGGACGCAAAGAACAACAATCCCACCCCGCGCTTCTCCGGCAACGGGACGATTTTCAGTTCGGCGGAAATGATTGCGGCGAGCGTGCCTTCACTGCCGGCGATGATTTGAGCCAGATTGCCCGGCTCGCGCATCGCCCGGGCCAGCGCGTATCCCGGCCAGCGTTTCAGGAGACCCGGCGGAAAGCGCTCGGTAATTTGCAGCTCGTTCAACGAAGTCAGGCTTTCCAGCAAGTCGCGCTGTCTCGGCAGCGAGTCTTGGCCGGAACCGACTTTCGCCACGCGCCCGTCGCTGGTTAAAATTTCCAGCGCGCTGATGTGATCCGCCGTTGTGCCATAAACCGGTGCGTGCGCGCCGGACGAGTCGTTGGCAATCATGCCGCCCAGCGTCGCGCGCGAACTGGTCGCCACGTCCGGGCCGAAACAAAATTTGTGCGGATGCAGAAAATCGTTCAACTGGTCCAGCACGACACCGGCACCGACGCGTACGGTACGGCGTTCTAGGTTAAGATCGTAAATGTTGCGGTTGTAGCGCGCGAAATCAACGACGAGGCCGTCGCCGATGGCTCCGCCCGAAAGACCCGTTCCCGCGCCGCGCGGAATGACCGATACACCCGCCTGCGCCGCCGCCTGGATGATGGCGCTGGCATCGTGCGCGCTGGCGGGAAACGCCACGGCCAACGGCTCGATTTGGTAAACGGACGCATCCGTGGCGTAGAGTTGACGCGTCAAATTGTCAAAAGCGACGTCGCAAACCGCCGCCTTCAACGTGGCCAGTTGTTGATTGGGTGTCATATATGGCCCGGCCCAAAGCTATCGGCGTGACAGCGCGTTGACAATGTCTTTAACTCAAACGCATTGTTGTGAGGCGCGGCTTGACACTGTCCCGGCAAATGCCCGCGACGGTTTGGAGTTCCGCCTTCAGGCAGTCACGACGACAGCGTTTGTCCAAGACGGCGCGGAACGGGCTTTAACCGCGTATTGCGCAGATTTATTTCACACCAAATGCCGGGCCTGACGTTTGGGGAGGGCGGTTTTGGCTTTGCGCAGCGGCATCATCGTTTCTTCCGTGAGCAGAAAATCCTTGAGAAAAGCCGGTTTGTCGTGGCGTCCGCCGCGCTGGTAATCGCGCCACATCGTTTCAGCCACCGGTTTCGCGTCCAGCTTCAGTTCGCCGGTGAGAAATTCAAAGAGCAGTTCCATCAGTCGTACTAGCGCGATGCTGTCCGTGCGGCCCGTGCGCGCGTGCAGCCATTCGCTGAAACGGAGAAAGGCGTGGAAGGGGGAATGTGGCGCAGGCGTCTCGCCTGCAAGGTTTTCTTTGCGGACAGGCCCTGGCAGACGGGACGCCTGCGCTACGTTGTTCCAAATCAGCGGCGTGGTCCCGACAAAATTGCCGCTGTTGCCGACCAAATCCCAATAGCGGGCAAAGCGGCGCAGCCGTTGCATCGTTGCAAAATCAATCAGCTTGTTTTGCAAGATTTCGTAGGGCGGATGCGGGTTGTAAATCATCTGCCATTCGGCGTCGTGCCGGACAATCGGCGTGCCGCGCAGCCGTTTGAGAATGCCCACCTGAATTTCCTGCGGGCCGAGCGCAATGAGCCGGTCAAATCCGGCGGCAAAACTTTCCAGCGTTTCACCGGGCAGACCGGCAATCAAGTCGGCGTGGATGTGAACGCCAGTCTGGCTTCGAAGAAAACGGAAATTATCCTCCAGCCGTTCATAATTCTGCCGGCGTTTGATGGCCGCGCCGACTGCCTCGTTGAACGTCTGGACCCCGACCTCGAATTGCAGTGCGCCCGGCGGGAACTTCGCGATGATTTCGCGCAGCGATTCCGGCAGGCGGTCGGGAATCATTTCAAAGTGGAAAAAATGACCGGGCTGATAGCGCTCCAGAAAGAATTCGAGAATGGCTTTGCTGATATCCACGTTGAGATTGAACGTGCGGT
>PMOA01000091.1:0-126 GCA_003161635.1 Limisphaerales bacterium | reverse complement strand
CGGTCTCCGACCCGGCGTGTTCGGAATCGCAAGCTCCATCGAGCCGGGTCGGAGACCGGCGCTCCAAAAGCTGCGTACACACCTCCGCAAACTTCAAATCCGCCTCGCCGGTGATGACGTGGTCGG
>PMOA01000144.1 GCA_003161635.1 Limisphaerales bacterium | reverse complement strand
GCGGATTGTCCTGGCCGGTGGAAAGCAGGATGGGTGTGAGGAAACCGCCCAACATGCCGAGGATGGCAACGACCATGGCATCAAGCCGGATGGCGAGCAGGAAGGCGGTGGTGGTGATGAGCGCCATCAGCAGGAAAGTCGGGAGCGGTCCGAAAAATTCAAAGTGGTAGATCGAGCGGCACGCAAAGGTGACGGCATAAAGAATCACCACGCCCGTTGCGCACAAGGTTTGCGCCCCGACGGTATATTGCTTTCGCCGATGCAACCAGGAGCCCACGATGAGCAAAGCGACGCCGGTGAGGAACCCGAAGGCCATGCGGAGTTCCGGCGAAATCAGGTTGTGATCAAAGGAGTACTTGATGGCGAAGGCGATGCCGAGAAAGAACGCCAGTCCGCCAATCCACGCGAACAGCTTCACGCCCATGAACTGTTCCCAATTGATGGCCGGGCCGGTTGGGCGCGGAGCCGCCGGCGCCAGCCTCGGCGNNTGGATGCGGCGACCGGTTTGGGCAACGGCGGAATCGGCGGCACTTCGGCAACTTTTATCGTCGCGGCGACCGGTGCCGGCATCGGCTTTGGCGCCGGTTCGGCCGGTTTTGCCGATGTATGGTCCCGTTTCAGCCGGATAACTTCCGACTCCAGTTCGCTGAGGCGAAAGGAAAGTTCCTCGATGCGCCCCTTGGCCTTCACGGCACGCACAATCAGCCAGATGGCCAGAGCGATGGGAACACCGAGAACCACCAAGACGATGATAGGTATCATTTCCATAAAGTTTCCTTTCTGCGGGCGGAACGGCTTGGTTGAACGCAGTCTGCGCTTCGGTGCTGGGTCGTGGCAAGCAGGAATGGCCCGGCTTGTCTGACAACCGCGCAATGGATGGCCCGGCGTTGATTCCGGTTCGTTTTCACGCCACAACCATAGCGGGTGAGGTGCTGAGGAGGTTAATTGATAAAAAGTGCGGCGGCTTCATGAAAATCAATGCGGCAAAGTCCGCCGGTAAAGGGCGTTTCAGGCGGATAAATCAGGCCGAAATGCCCTGTTGACTTCGTCCGAAAGTTTGGTATTTTTTCCGCTCATTTGCTCAGGTTTAAGATGAAAACGTATTTACCCAAAGTGAATTTGGACCAGCGGAAATGGCATGTGATTGACGCCGATGGCGCGGTGCTTGGCCGGCTGGCCGCGCAAGTTGCCGATGTTTTACGCGGCAAAAACAAGCCCATCTTCACGCCTCACCTTGACGCCGGCGACTTTGTCGTTGTCATCAACGCCGAGAAGGTCCGGGTCACCGGCAAGAAGGAAACGGCCAAGGAATACATGAGCTATTCCGGCTGGAAGGGCGGGGAGAAATACACCACCGTTGCCCAATTGCGCGCCAGGCAACCGGAAAAACTCATCCTGCACGCGGTCAAAGGCATGATTCCGAAAAACCGGCTCGGCAGCCAGTTGCTGACCAAGCTGAAAGTTTTCAAAGGCCCGAAACATCCGCACGCCGCCCAAAAACCTGAACCGCTCAAGGTCGCGGCCTGATTTTTCAACTCCCAACCCTCCACTGACCGATGGCTGAAACCAAAATCACCGAATATCTCGGCACGGGACGGCGCAAGACCGCCGTCGCGCGGGTCCGGCTCGCGTCCGGCAATGGCAAAATCACCGTCAACAGCCGCCCGTTTGAAAATTATTTCCCGCTGGAAACGCTGCGCGTGACCGCGGCGCAACCGCTGACCCTGACCGGCACGGCGGAAAAATTCAACGTGCGCATCAACGTCAGCGGCGGCGGGCCGAACGGCCAGGCCGGCGCGGTGCGGCACGGCATCGCCCGCGCATTGTTGCAATTCGACGCGACCCTGCGCGGTGCGTTGAAGGCCGAGGGCTTCCTCACGCGCGATTCGCGCATGAAAGAGCGCAAGAAATACGGCCAGCCGGGCGCGCGCAAACGCTTCCAGTTCAGCAAGCGTTGATCGCACTGGAAATTTCCAAGCCCCGCTGGTTCAATCCGGCGGGGTTTTTTGTTGGAGTTCAAGCTTTAGCTTGTCCGAGTGACACGCTGAAGCGTGAACTCCAACGCAGTGCAATTTTTTTCTCTGCGTTTTTGCGTTTTTGCGTTAAATAGAAAGGCAGAATGAACTTAAAGAGAGTCGCCATCATCGGCGCGTCCGGTTACTCCGGCGAGGAACTCGTCCGGTTGCTGCTGAACCATCCCCACGTGGAATTGGTGGCCGCGACCTCGCGCCAAAACTCCGGGAAAACGCTCGCGCAGGTGTTCTCCAAATTTGCGAGCCACTCGCAGTCAAAAACGTTGCGTTTCACCGAGCCGAACGCCGAGCTGCTCGCGAAGCAGACGGATGTGGTGTTTCTCGCGTTGCCGCATGGCGTCGCTGCGGAATATGCCGTGCCGTTGTTCAACGCGGGCTGCATCGTGATTGACCTCAGCGCCGATTTCCGGCTCAAGAGCGCCGAGGTTTACCGGGAATTTTACGGGCATGACCATCCCGCGCCGGATTTGCTGGGGAAGTCGGTCTATGGTTTGCCGGAAATTTACCGCGATGAAATCAAGAAATCGTTGCTCATTGCATCACCGGGCTGTTACCCGACGAGCATTCTGCTGCCGGCGATGCCGTTGTTGCAAGCGGAGTTGATCAAGCCGGCCGGCATCATCGCCGACTCATTGAGCGGCGTGAGCGGCGCGGGCCGCAAGGCCGAGTTGGATTACCTGTTTTGCGAATGCAATGAAAGCGTGCGGCCTTACGGCGTGCCCAAGCACCGGCATTTGTCGGAAATCGAGGAACAACTTTCATTCGCCGCCGGAACCAAAGTCACCATCCAGTTCACGCCGCATTTGAT
>PMOA01000146.1 GCA_003161635.1 Limisphaerales bacterium | reverse complement strand
TGACGGGCAAGGCGCTCAAACACGTGAACGAGGCCGCCAGTCAGATTTCCACCGCCTTGAGCATTCGTTAAGCGGCAACCGCCAGCAACCGCGCTCGACGTGCAACAATAGACCGGTGTCGCGGAGAATTTGTAGGGCAGGCTTTCCAGCCTGCCGGTTGGCCGGACATTCCTGTCCGGTGTTTTCAACTCGCGACTGGAAAGTCGCCAGAACCCGCAGACAGGAATGTCTGCGCTACGTCACAGCAGACGCCAGACGCCGCTGCCGACATGAATCAACAACCCCGTGTCGCGCCGAATCCCGCAATGCGGGAGAAGGCGGACGTCGCGCAAGATCCCGCATTGCGGGACTGCTGGCGGATTTGGACTCGCTCGCGCCATGGGGTGTTTACCCCATGGCCAGCCAGCCAGAATCGGTTAATTTGGCAGCATGAAAACAAATCGAATACGCCGGACGCTCCGGCTGCTGTTATTAAATGTGACCCTTGTGGTTTTAGCCGCTGGTTGCGCCACACACAATGAGAGATCCTACAATCAGGATTTTAATCAAAACCTTCCAACCTCACCCAACTATACCATTGAGAATGTTGATGACACACATTTTCACGTTATCGTCCATCAGGGTTCTCCTTTGCCGGGAACGCAGCGCATCATTTTTGTGAAAGAAGTGGCCTCAACTGTTGCTGCAACCGAAGCCAAACGCAGGGGCTGGCAAAACTGGGACCTTGGTTATATTCAAGAACGCGATCAAGGGTGGATGCACATTGTTATAGCCGATGTCACCCGTAAAAACGCTGTCGAAATGACACCCGGCTCAACCCAATAACAAACCATAGGTTTCACCGATTTTCGCCGATTCGCTTCACGGCAAACGCCAGACACCGCGCTCTTGTCGCGGCGAATCCCGCAAGGCGGGAGAAGACGGACGACGTGCAGCAGTAAACCAGCATTGCGTAGCTGCCGAATTCCTGCCCCGTGTTGTTTACGGGGTTATCCCTGACGTGACGGCCTGCCCCGTGTTGTTATTTACGGGGTTATCGGGATGCAACTGTTCCAACTCACGGGTGAAGGTCCCGCATTGCGGGATCAGCGGTCGTGAATTCACCGGAGGGCGGAGTTCTACGACGCCCTGACTCGTCGGAAAAGTTTGGGTCTCGCGGAGCTCGCCCCTCCGAAACGAGGCGGACGTAGCGGTCCCGCACTGCGGGAGCAGAGCGCCGCAAACATGACCGGAGACTCCAAGATGGCGGCTTTCTCCCGAAAGCCGCTACGATCCAGCCGCGTTCGGCGACGGAAATCTCCGACAACGGTTTGACGCGGCGGAAGTGGACTCGCTCGCGCCCGCTCGCTCGGCCCTCGCGGGCCTTCACCTTCGGTCGAATTCCTTTCGCCGTTTCCCAAACGGCTCAAGTTTCGCGGACTTCGGCTGCTGGAGTAATCCGGCTTTCGGTGACGACGGCGTGCGTGCGGCTGCCGGAATATCATATGTGACAATATCAAGACCCGTTTTTTGTGTCAGCGCTTCGACGAATAGATGACGCCACTTTTAATTTGCATACCCTTTGGCCGAGGCGTAAAAACGGCACTGTAAATCACTTCATCATCGAAGTAAGGAAAACCACACCCGAATTTTTATATGAAAACCAAACTTTACTCCCTATTTATCGTGCTGGCGTTGATTGCCGTCGTTCATCCCATTCTAGCGCAACCGACGCTGGGCATTGCGCCTGCGGGCAATCAAACTGTTCTCTTTTGGCCGACTACGTTTACAAATTACGTTTTGCAAAGCACCACCAACCTGGCCTCGCCAAACTGGGGGTTGGTCACTGATGCCGTCCCGGTGACGGTCAAAAATGCCGTCACCATCACCGTCAGCAACGCCTTGCCTGCAAGGTTCTTCCGTTTGTACAACACCAACCCGCCCGCCGGCCTGGCGCTCATCCCCGCCGGTGCGTTCACGATGGGGGACAATCTGGATGGCGAGAACGATGCCACCCCCACTGTTAGCGTGACGGTGTCGGCGTTTTACATGGACACGAACCTGGTGAGCTACAGTCAATGGCAGCCGGTCTATAATTGGGCTGCGAGCCACGGATATGGCTTTGACAATGCCGGTGCGGGCAAGGCGGCGAATCATCCGGTGCATGACGGCGGAGTTGGTTTGACACGGTGAAGTGGTGCAATGCACGGTCGCAGCAAGCGGGTTTGACGCCGGTGTATTATACGGATGCGGGATTGACGCAGGTTTATACGAATGGGGATTTAGCACCGTTTATGTGAATTGGGCGGCCAATGGTTATCGGTTGCCGACGGAAGCGGAGTGGGAGAAGGCGGCGCGGGGTGGGTTGAGTGGGCAACGGTTTCCTTGGGGCAACACGATATCCGAAAGCCAGGCCAACTACTACGGATACACCGGTTACAGCTACGATTTGGGACCGAACGGCTACAACGCAACCTATGCGACCGGAGGGTTTCCCTATACGAGTCCGGTGGGATCATTTGCGCCGAACGGATATGGACTTTACGACATGGCTGGGAATGTATTTGCGTGGTGTGGGGATTGGTATGGGACGTATGCAGGAGGTAGTGATCCACGCGGACCGGCATCTGGGAGCTACCGTATGTTGCGCGGCGGCAGTTGGCACGCCTACGCCAACAACGAGCGGTGCCCCGATCGCGTCATCAGCAACCCGAGCCTCGCCTACTTCGACATTGGGTTTCGGTGTGTGAGGGGGCTTTAGTTTTTGCTCTTTTACGCTTTAACCCTTTTGAACTCGTGAGCGTTAAAAATTGTCGAAGGACACGGCAAGGTTGAATGGGGGTCTGGGGGCAATCTGGCTCTCCGTGACGACGGCGATGCGGGCTTCGGCGGGGACCCGAGCTTGCCGCACCGTAACTCCTTGAAGGCGGGTCAACGTGACGACCTGCCCCGGTGCTGCCCGCTCGCGACACCGACTTTGTCGCGTGCTCGCGGAAACGGAGTTGATCGGAGTTTATCGGGGTGTTGCATCCGACCCATTCGTGCCAACAAATAACCACGTTGAATGTGTGTCGAAACATGTGGCGAAGGCTTGAATCAAAATTTTTAACGCGATATGTTTTAACGTCCAATAAACGGGAACCTCTATGAGTGAATTCAAATTTTCATGCCCTGCTTGCGGCCAAGACATTTTGTGTGACACGACTCATGTGGGAACGCAGATCGCCTGTCCGGGTTGTAATGCTACCATCGCTGTGCCAAAAGAAACTGCCGGAACCGCCGATGTTTCCACCCAGACGGGCATCCCGCCGGCGTTGCCGGGCAACATCGCAACAACCGTTCAACGGACTTCTCGTTTGGCCATCGCTTCGCTTGTTTGTTCCCTGTCATCATTGATCACGTGCGTTGGATGGCTCCCGGGAATCATTTGCGGGCATCTGGCCAAATCACGAATTCGCCGGAATCCAACGCTCAAAGGAAGTGGTTTCGCCACGGCGGGTCTCATCATCGGCTATTTGATTTTGATGCTTGAAGTGGGCACCGCCGCAGTCCGCATATGGTCTTTTTCTGCCGCATTGAAACACGGATACGAAAATGTCCGGCAAGACCTGACTACGAACAATGTAATTGTCACGCAAACTCAATCCACAACTGTTTCCAATGACAATAAACCGATGGAACCCGTCAAGTCCGAGACCGTTCCCACCGGCAACCAGCAAATCGAACCCGCCAAATCCGAGTGGACATCCGACATCAGCAAAGCTTCCTTCCCCGACCATCCGGCCAGCGGGAAACTTCATGGAATCGATTTCGCCGCCAAGACAGTGTCGTTCAGAAATGGCGACCTTAAAATAAGGTCTGCAAACGGAATGCAACTGGACATTTTTCGTTTAGGTGCATCCATTGAAGGCCACAGTTATGAAATCCAGCCCGCTGACGGCGGCAACGCCAATCCGCACGTCAAGATGACTTGGAATGAAGGAGGAGCGATTCAGACCGCGACGTTTAGCAAAGGCTATGGAATGAAGCTGCAATTCGATCAAGCCATAAACCGCACGGTATCCGCGAAAATCTATTTGTGTTTTCCTGACGATTCAAAAAGCTGCGTCGCCGGCATATTTGAAGTGAGGCTTCCAAAACAGCAGTGACGACAAATCCATTTCTCTTTTATGGGTGACGCAGTCGGGAGATTTTTTACCCGCCACGTGGCGAGCTCGTAGTGCATGAAATAAAAGTTCGGCGTCCGGTCGGTTTGGATGGCGCCGATTTGGTTTTCACTTTTACTTCAGCCTTTAGCCTTCAGCCTTCGACCTTCAGAATGGCGCCGTCGGCCACGTGGTTGCCGATGCGCGATTGCTGGCCTTTGAGCTGATGCCCATGTGTGTCAATATCAAGAACCCGTTACGTTTTTGTTTCTGAAAGCTGCAAAGCTCGACCACATTTCAGCATGCCGCGCTACGGTGAAATCGGAATGCTCTGGCTGTTCGGGCGTTCGCCGCTGATAACTTTTGAGCCCTCGGCAGTGAGGCGCAGATACCAATCAGCCGGCAGTCCTTCGTAGGTCACAAAATAGCCCTGCCCCGGCGGCGTGTTGCTGACCTTGAAAATGGCCGTGCCTTCGTCCACTTCGTCGAACATGCCCACATAGCACATGTCCACGCCGAGATTCGCAACGGCGTTGAATTGTTTCCAGAGAAAATCGCCACCGAGTCGTGGTATTTTGGAAGTGCCCGGCGGCAGGTGTTTGAGATTATTCCAACTGAATCCGGGATAAACTTGAGGCAAATAAAACATCCCCGCGTTCGTCGCCGCTGCCAGATCCTGCGCCCAATAAGCGGTATAAGCGAATTTGTTTGTGCCGGCGTAATAACAATTTCCCGTGTTCCATGGGCAATAGCCGTGGAAGCTGCGATACACGTTCGTCCAGTCGCCGGTCGCGCTGGCGCGCCAATCCCACCACCCGCTGCCAATGAGCGTCACGCCGTACGTCGCATTGGTTTTGAACCACGCGATGATTTGTTTGGGAAGCGCCGTGCCGGAAAAGCGTTCGGGATAAAATCCAAAAATCATCAACACCGGTTTGCCATTGTGATGCAAGTAACGCGGGTCTTGCGTGATGTGCAGATTGTCCACGAGACAAATCCAGTCATTAGTCAACTGGCTGAAGAGCGTGTTCGTGTTGGCGCCGCTCATGTCGTATTGAATCATGAACGCGCGGCCCGTGCGGTTGGCGGCAGCTCGCACGTGAAGCAGCACGTTTGTCTTCCAACTCTGGATGTTGTCCGGCGGCGTCTGCGTCACGAACCGCTGCACCACTACGCCGTCAATGCCATATTCCTCCATCCAGTCGAAGTGCAAATCCACCGTGCTTTGGTCCTGCGAGCTGAACAAATACGCCTGCGCGCCGCCCGGACCGGTGAAACCAGCCACGGGATATTTGTTGGTGTAATCGCTCACGTCCGGCCACATCTCGAACGTAATCCAGTCCAGCTTGTTCGTCCTGGGCGGCGTGCTCCAATCGCGGTTCCAATGATCCCATTCCGTGCCGCCATCCCCGCCCGCGCGGAACCAGCCCTGATAGCCGACGAGGACTTTTTTATGCAGCGTGGTGGCGTCCACCTTCTGGTTCGGGTGGAAGCCGGAGTTGGTCTGCAGCATCAGGTCGAGGGCGGCGACAAGAGCGATCATGGCCCCAGTGTAGCAACCACAGTTTCAGGGAGCAACGGCACTTGTCTTACGTGCCGCCTCAGCCATATACGCTGATTTGATTGCCGAGGCGCGATTGCAGGGAGCGCACGCACCTCGCGTGCGATTCGCGACGCCCCGTCGCGAATGTTCAAGGAAAGCGGTTCGACGCGGGGGCGCGTCGAACCGCAGCCGGGGGCGGCTGCGCTCCCCATTTTGAGCTGATACCAGATGTGTCAATACTCAGGACTGATCCGTTTTCGTTTATGACCCGTTTAGGGGCTCTCAGTATTTACGGCCAGCCTCTTTAGCCCAATCGCCCCGGAAAATTATTTTTTGATCATGAATTTTGAAGGTGAATTTCCCGTATTGAACCGTGACTCCTGCCGATGTATTTACAACCCAGCAATTATCAGGAATGGAGAAGAAAGATTCCGAATAAATAGTTTCCTTGTCCAATTGATCTTTAAGTGAAACCGACGTCTGCGGGCCAACTTCCCAACCAAGATGCGTATTAAAGCTGACTTTTAAATCATCTTTGATTTTGAAATTCTTCCTGGCCTCAATTTTAGTTTTGATACTCGCATTGGTTGTGGCATTTAAATCGCCTGCCGGGGTTGCTTCAATCGATAATTTAGGCAATTCAAACACTGTGCTGGAAGCCAATATCAGAATGGATTCCGTTTTGATGATTTTGTTGTCTTTATCGTAAAACTCAAAGGCAAGCTCCATGTCTTCAATTCCATTTGGAGCCAGAGATAATTGATCGGCAAAATAACCTTCCCTGATCAGGTTGTGCGAATAGACCGTTTTGTCATTCACTTTTACCACCACTTTTTTGGCCTCTGGATCGGTATAAAGTTCCAGCGGAATTTTGTTGGTTGTATAAATAGTATTGTTTTTCGGGCTGATAATCAGGGCTTTCATGTAGTCACGCATGGCAAACCAAACCGGACGTGGTGAACCATACCTGTCGTTGCCGTCGCTATATCCCCAGAAGCCAAACCATTCTTCAGGTTGTTCGGGGTTGTGATGCAACGGATCGCCCCCTTTCCACCAACCATCAGCATAATAAAAGGGACACATCCCCACCGCACCGGCATCAATCAGATCGCGATAATTGGCGATCATGCCATCGCTCTGTTGCGTCAGGGTGTTTCCGCCATACCGGCCGTGGCCACTATGAGAAACAGAATAACCAAACTCAGTGATTATCAATGGCTTCTTTAAGCCATTTAATTCATACAACCCTCTGATGTAATCTTTGAAGCCCATGGTGGCTGTCTGGGCTTCAGAATGGTCATAGCAATTGTAGGCATACACATCAAAGATGTTCTCGTCGAGGTAATCGCTGATCATCGCATTGGCTGAAATGGTTACCGGGATGCCCGGATGCTCCTTGTGAATGATATTCATCAAGTCCTGCATGAGGTTGACAAAGGCTTTCCCTGACACTTTGTGCACATGGTCCGTTTGAGGTTCGTTGAGAATGAGGTAGGTGATGATACAATCGTATTTTTTGGCATAGCTCAGCACCTTTTTGAGGGTATCCTCGCAATCCCTGATAAATTGGGGGTCGCCATAATCTTTGTCCGGATTAACATCAACACCCATTATCAGTTTTAGACCGGAATCCTGTACCAGTTTCAGTTGGGGTTCCGAGAATGGACTCCAGGTTCTGATGGCATTGTAACCGGCTTCTTTTATTACTCGCAGGTCGAATTTCATCAAATCCAAATCGTCGGCCCTGACGCCCTGATAGGGATGCTGCCCCGGGCGGGCACCGATTTCGTACCCAAGGGCTTTGATAAAAAACTTTTGGCCATTGAGATAATACCAATTGTCCTTGATCTCAATTCGGGTTTGCGACCCAGCAGACCCAAAAAGGGTCGTTGCGAGGGACAAGATGATTAAAAATGCGGCTCTTGTTTTCATATTTTCTTTCCATTGCCAATCAATAAGGATTGATTCCGCGGCAATGTGGGGTGGAATCCACTGAAAATCGAGTGCGAAAATGAAGAGTCGGTTTAAGAATTTGGGATGGCGTTGGTCCGGCCAACGAACCGGCTGCCCATTTGTGTCAATACTCAGGACTGCCCCGTTTATGACCCGTTTATTGAATTGTGGTCACACCGGCGATGCGGGCTTCGGCGGGAACGAATCTCGGGCTTGTTTTCTTCCAAAAATCATCTAGTTTTTCCTCATGGCGTTTCCGCTCACTGCTTACATTGAAGCCGCTTTGGAACTGGCTAGTTACGACAAGCTGGAGGACGGTTCGTTTGCAGGCGAAATCCCCAAACTCAAAGGCGTGGCCGCGTTCGGCCATTCGCTGCGCGAATGTGAAAGCGAACTCCGCTCAACCTTGGAGGATTGGATTCTTGTCGGGTTAAGACTGGGGCACAAACTGCCGGTGCTCGTCGGCATTGATTTGAACAAGGTCCAAAATGGGCGGATGGCGACCACTTAAACGGCGCGACTTCATCCGCAAACTCCGCGCGCTCGGCTTCGACGGCCCGTATTCCGGCACCCGCCACCAGTTCATGGTCTTGGGCCAGCATCGATAGACCATCCCCACCAATTCCGAATACTCCGTGCCTCAAATCCGCATGCTCCTCCGGCAGGTGGAATCCATCCTTGGACATCCAGTTTCCCTGAAGGAATGGAATTCGTTGTAGAGCGGCGGTAAACGCGCCGCCGCGTCGCGCCGAAGTCTGACGAAGGCGGAAGTCCAAAACGCTGACGCGATTGGGCATGACTCACGAGCCACGCGGAGCGTCTTGGAGTGCGGTGGCTTCAGCACCGCTTTCGGGGAGAAATCACGGCAGACGCCAGATGCCGCGCCCGATGTGCAGCAGCAAACCGAGGTCGCGCAATACCTGCAATTGCTGACGAATTCCTGCCCCGTGTTGTTTAGGGGTTATCGCGCACGTGGCGGTTGGCGTCAATTTGGTTTTCGTTTTTACTTCAGCCTTTAGCCTTCAGCCT
>PMOA01000137.1 GCA_003161635.1 Limisphaerales bacterium | reverse complement strand
ACCCTGCCACGATTTAAGTAGAAAATCACCTCTCGCTTGTTTGCGAAGTGCTGCTTCATACCCTTCACTTCCCAAGAGCATGTGCCATTATCAAGAATCGACCCCTTTCAGCCTCGTTAGAACTAACGACTATCGTTCCAGACGCATTTCGGTTATAATGGCAGTGTGAACATCGCCATTCGCAGTCTTAATTTGCAACTTCTCGCCATCGGGCTGGCGGGTGTTTTACACGCGCAAACGCTTACGGACATCGGATCTGCCGCGCCAAGTCCGGGAACGAACGACATCTACCAACTCTCCACCAGCGGCAACCAGACCTGGCCTGACGGGTTGAATTATTTCACCGACAACAATCCGCCCGTCGGTCAGACATTCACCACCGGAACCAACCCGATGAAGCTCGTGTCGGTCGCCATCAAGACGGCAGGATTGAATTCCGGCAACGGCTACGGCACACCCACGAACACGCCGACGTATTATCTGCGCATTTATTCGATGAGCGGCAGCACGGCGACGTTGCTCATCACGTTCAGTGCGCCGAATCCCGGCTTCAGCGACGGCGACTGGCTGCAATGGAGCGGGCTGAACGTGCCGCTGGCAACGAACAAAACCTACGCGTTTTCTTTCGGCATCCAGCCGACCGGCGGCGGCTGGGCGGCGCTGGCCGTGGCCACGAACACCTACGCCGGCGGCGAAATCGCGATCATTCCCATCAGCGGCGGCACCATTACCACCGGTGGTAGCCACAAGTTTGATGCGGTTTTTGCACTGGGTCTGCGAGCGGTCACCAACTTGCCCGCCGCCATGCCGCTGCCGAATCCAACCTATGGCTGGAACCTCGGAAATACGATGGAATCTACGTGGGGGGTGCCGTATCCGAGCCAGCCGCCGTTCTACTCCGCCGCCAACGCCGGGTTCAACGCCGTTCGCATCCCCTGCGCGTGGGACTTTAATTCCAACCCGACCAACTACCAAATCAATCCCACTTACATGGCGCAGGTCAAACAGGTGGTTGACTGGGCTATCGCCGCGGGAATGTATGTCGTAATCAACGATCACTGGGACGGCGGCTGGCTGGACAGCAACCTTGGGACAACGGTCAATCCAACCGTCAACGCGAAGATGGACTCCTACTGGACACAGATCGCAACCGCCTTTGCCGGTTATGACAACCATTTGCTCTTTGCCGCCGCAAACGAACCACCCGCGAGCAGTCCCGCTGAGGTGAACACGTTGATGGTTTACTATCAGACTTTCGTCAACGCGGTTCGCGGCGTCGGCGGCAATAACACCAATCGCTGGCTGGTGCTGCAAGGCAGCGGGGACACTTCGTGGTTGAATTCCCTGCCGACGGACCCAACCCCCAATCGTCTGATGGTCGAATATCATTGCTACACCCCGTTTCAGTTCACGCAACTGTCAAGTGATGCATCGTGGGGCGATATGTATTATTTCTGGGGGCCGGCTTACCATTATTCCGGCGACCCAACTCGCAACGCCTCCGCGCCCGAAGAAGGCTACATAGACTCGGGATTCCAACAACTGACCGACCAATACGTCAGCCGTGGCATCCCTGTCATGGTGGGCGAATTCCAGGCTGCGGGGAAATCGTTCCTTACAGGAATCGAGGCAACCTATAATAGTGCTTCCGCGCACTATTGGAACAAGTATCTTGTTGATTCCGCCCATGCCCACGGACTGAGTCCATTTTATTGGAGCACCCCTGGCAGTCCATTCGACTGGACCACGGGCGCGGTCAATGATCCGCAGGCTGTTTCTGTGTTGACCGGTGGAATCGCGCCTCCGCCTCCGAACGGCGCCCCTTACGCTGCATCCGGCCTCACCGCGACGGCGGGCACTGGCCAGGTAACCTTGTCCTGGACTGCCGGCAGCGGAGCTACCAGCTACAATCTTTACCGGGCAGCGGAATCCGGCTACGAGAGTCCCATTGCACCGGTCGTCACTGGGATAACCGGCACGTCCTATACCGATACCAATCTCAATAGCGGCACTACCTATTACTACCAGGTGGTCGCCGTCAACAGTTCCGGGCCGTCAGGTTTTTCACCCGAGGCCCACGCGACGACACCCGGCGTCAACCCGGACCCGGCGCAATTCAACTTCGAAACCGACCCGCAGCGTTGGGCGGCAGGCGGCAGTCCAATCGCTGGAATAGCGGCTTCAACCGCGCAGCACTTTGCGGGCAGGCAGTCGCTTGCTGTGAACTTCAACGGCACGGCAGCGGGCTCATCGTCCGTGTCTGTGGGCGACGTGGTTGTAACCGCTGGCGCGACGATTACCTTCCATGTCTGGATCCCGAGCGGTAGTAAGATCACCGTGCTCCAGCCATATCTCCAGGACTACAATTGGGGATGGACCGCTGGCTGGTATGGGAATCTGACTGCCAACGCTTGGAACACAATCACCCTGACGGTGCCGCCGACCGCCATAACGCCATTGAAGCAACTGGGCATTCAGTTTACCACAAGCGCCGCTTGGACTGGCACCTGCTGCATTGATTCCGTCGCCTGGAATACCCTTTCGCCAGACTTCAGCCTGTCGGCGAATCCGACCAGCCTGACAGTGAACAGCGGGTCGAACGGCACAAGCACAATCACCGTGGCTCCGACCAATGGCTTAAACAGCTGTTTTACGTTAAGCGCAAGCGGCCTTCCGAGCGGCGTAACAGCGACATTTGGCACGAACCCGACTATCGGAACGAGCGTATTGACGCTCACGGCATCCAACACCGCAACCACCGTCACATCGACCGTGACAATCACCGGCACGAGCAGATCGATCAGCCACACGACTACCATCGCCCTCACCCTCCCCGCCAACACGCTGCCGACCCTGGTCCCCATCGCCAACCAAACCGTGAACGTTGGCCAGACTGTGGCCTTTACAGCCAGCGCCACGGACACCGACCAGCCGCCGCAGACGCTGACCTTCGCGCTGTTGGCCGGCGCGACCAACGCCACGCTCAATACCAACAGCGGCGGGTTTTCGTTCCGCCCGCTCGTTACGCAGGCGAACTCGACGAACAGTTTCACATTGAAAGTTTCCGACAATGGCACGCCCAGCATGAGCGCCACGCAAAGTTTTTCCGTTGTCGTCAATCCGCTTTCCGCGCCGGGCATCGGCAACATTTCATTTGCCGGCGGCCAATTCAGTTTCAAAGTCAGCGGCCAGAGCGGACCGAATTACGCGATTGAAACTTCGACCAATCTCACGGAGTGGAGCAGCGTCTTTATCACCAATTCACCCGCGCTGCCGTTCAACTGGACGGATGCCGCGACCAACTCGCCGCTCCGTTTCTACCGTGTCAAACTCGGCCCGCCGCTACCGTGAGAACTGAGCCGAACGATTGCCTAAAATCCGCAGTTGTGAAGGGTCAGTTCTTGAAGGGGTTCTTAGTTTCGACAACTCGACCTCGAAAGGGCATCAAAGGGGTTGGTTTTTGATATTGGCACATGAAGCGGCGCGGGCCACTCACCCGTCATGGCCCGCAAGCTGAGAGTCGAGTCTCCCGGCGCGATCTGCCATCCGCTTACCATCCGCTTGCGCTGCGAACCGCCTGCTGTATCGCCAGAGGAAGTCTGGCGGGAAGTAGCCATTATCAAGAACCCCTGCTCGCCTGCTACGAATTTGCGGCCCGGCCGCCTGACCATTAGCAAGCATGGCAAGAGCATCAGTTGCCCTTTTTAACAACGTTAACCCCTGTTTAGCCCTTGCGAACCGGGGCCTCGCGCTCTACCGTTGCCGCCGCGAAACTTGAATCGTGGATTGATGCTGGCGTTCACCCGGCCGGTCATTCGGCGGGCAGCCGCTCAAGCCGCAATTTAAGGAAAACCCGCACTGAATTAATCCATAACCAGTAACTTGAAACGTATATGAAAAAACTACTCACACTCAGCATCGCGATCATCGCGGTTTCGGCTCTGTCCGCCAGCGCGGCGGACGCCAAAGCCAACTACGAAAGCAACTGCGCCAAATGCCACGGCGCGGACGGCAAGGGACAAACCAAGATGGGCCAGAAACTTGGCGTGAAGGATTATACCGACGCCAAGGTGCAGGCCGATCTGAAGGATGACGCAGCGATCAAGGCCATCAAGGAAGGTTTGAAAGACAAAGACGGCAAGACCCTCATGAAGCCGGCCGAGGGCATGTCGGACGACGACATTAAGGCGCTCGTCGCTTACATGCGGACATTCAAGAAATAGCGAAGGTCTTCCGGGCAGACGGCTGTTCCGGTCACTGCCCATATAGAATTGACCGAGGGGCCGGCTCCCGGCGCAAGGCAGCCGACCCTTTCGGCAAATCTTTTTTTTGATTGGCAGCAGAGAAATTCAAACATGAGCGCGGACAATCCCACGCCCTCCGGCCAACAGCCCTCGCTGCTGCGCAACTGGCTCAGTCTGACCGGGCTGGTCATCGTCATCGGCAGCCTGTTTTCGTTCTTCTTGTTGTTCCTGCTGGACGCGATGGCGACGTTCTCGAACCCGTACGTCGGCATTTTGACGTACATCGTGACGCCGGGGTTCACGATGATGGGGTTGGTGCTGACAATCATCGGCGCGCTGCGCGAACGGCGCCAGTTGCATGGCGCCCGCGGGCTGATGCCGATGGTGGTCATCGATCTCACGCGCCCGCGCGACCGCCGTGTGCTCGGCTTCTTCATCGGCGGGAGCCTGATTTTCCTGCTGCTCAGCGCCATGGGCAGCTACCACACCTATCATTTCACCGAATCGGTCCAGTTCTGCGGCCAGACCTGCCACACGGTGATGCAGCCGGAATTGGTCACCTACCAGCACGGCCCGCACGCCCGCGTTTCCTGCACGGAGTGTCACATCGGCCCCGGAGCGACGTGGTTCGTCAAAGCCAAGATTTCCGGCACCTACCAGCTTTACGCCACGGCCTTTGACAAATACCCGCGACCGATCCCCACGCCGATCAAAAACCTGCGCCCGGCGCAAGAAACCTGCGAGCAATGCCATTGGCCGAAGAAATTCGTCGGCAACCTCGAACGCACCTACAACTACTTCCTCGGCGACGAAACCAACACGCCCTTCACGCTCAGTCTCCTGATGAAAGTCGGCGGTGCCGACCCGACGCACGGGCCGGAAGGCGGCATCCACTGGCACATGAACGTCAAGAACAAGGTCGAGTATGTCGCCACCGATGTGGCGCGGCAGAAAATCCCCTGGGTCCGCATCGTGGACCCGCAGGGCGTCGTCACCGAGTTTCGGACCAAGGGGTTTACGAACGACCCGGCCAGTTTCACGATCCGCGCGATGGACTGCATGGATTGCCACAACCGGCCGGCCCACAAGTATCAAACACCGAACGACGCCGTGAACCTCGCCATCAGCCTGGGCCACATCGACCGCACGCTGCCGTGGATTAAGACCAACGCGGTTTACGCGCTGACCCGCGACTTCAAGACCGAGACTGAGGCGTTGCAGGGCATCGCGACCCATTTGGCTGAACGCTATCCCAACGAGCCGCGCATCCGCCCGGTCATTGATGTCGTCCAACAACTGTACCGGGACAATTTCTTCCCGGAGATGAAGGCGAGTTGGAAGATTTATCCCGACAACATCGGCCACAAAAACTGGCCCGGCTGCTTCCGTTGCCACGACGGCAATCACAAGACTGAAGATGGCAAACGAACCATCAAGGCCAACGACTGCAACGCCTGCCACACCATCCTGGCGCAGGGCAATGGGCCGGAACTCCTGCAACTCTCGCCCGCCGGCCAGGCATTCAAGCATCCCGGCGGGGACTACGACCTGACCTGTTATGACTGCCACAATGGAGGATTGTAACCGCCACACGCTGGATTGCCCGGAACGTGGCACAGGCACGGGGATGCTCGCTCTCCATGAACCTTGTAGCCGCGGACGTCAGTCCGCGCATTCTTTAACGGGTGAAGATCAGCGCCGACTCACGTCGGCGGCTACGGTTCAAGGGTTTAAAACGCGAATTTCTGTTTCGGAAAAATCTCTCCCCAAACTGCGGTTCGTTGTTTTATTTGTCTGCCTTTGCCTGGGCCTGCTTTCCGCCAGCGCGGCCGAGAAATTCAAGAACACCGATTGTCTCGACTGCCATCTGGATCCCGCCACCACCCGCAAGGTGGACGGGAAAATCGTTCCGTTGCTTTTTCCGACCAACTCCTTTCAGAAATCCGTTCATTCCATGCTCGACTGTGTGGATTGCCACGCCGGCATCAAGGACCTGGTGCACGAGAGCAAACTGCCACCGCCGGATTGCGCCGGCTGCCATGAAAAGGAGACGAAAGATTACGCCACGAGCATCCACGGCCTGAGTCACAGGATGGGGGCTTCGGGCGCCGCCAATTGCTGGGATTGTCACGGCTCGCATGGCATTCTACCGGTGAAGGACCCGTCGTCGCCGGTTTTCAAGCTGAACCTCCCGCAAACCTGCGCCCGGTGCCACAGCAACCCGGGGTTGACGAAGGAATACCAGATGAAGTTTCCGGAGGCCGCGTCGCAATACATGGAAAGCATCCACGGCCGCGCGCTCCTGAAGATGGGATTGATTGTCGCGCCGTCCTGCAACGACTGCCACGGTGTGCATGACATCAAGCGCGGGGTGGACCGCGACTCGCCCATCAACCACGCCAACGTCGCCAAAACCTGCGGCAAATGCCACGTCGGCATCGAGGAAACCTACCTTCATAGTGTGCATGGCCAACTGCTGGCCAGGGGCGACCAGCGCGGCCCGGTTTGCACGGATTGTCACACCGCGCACCAGATTGAGAAGCCGGAGGGGAACAACTTCAAGGCCATCAGCGACCAGCGTTGCGGCAAATGCCACGAGGACCGGCTGGCCCATTACCGGGACACCTACCACGGCAAGGCCATGGCGCTGGGTAAACCGAACGCGGCCCCGGCCGTGGCCGCCTGCTACGATTGCCACGGCCATCACGACGTGCTGCCGCCGTCCAATCCGGCATCGCACCTGTCGAAAACCAACATCCTCGCTACCTGCCGGCAATGTCATCCGGGCGCCACCATCGGTTTCACCGAATACAAACCGCACGCCAATCCGCTGGACGCGAAACATTATCCGCTGCTCCACGCCGTTTTCCTGGGCATGACCGGCCTGTTACTGGGCACGTTCGCCTTCTTCGGACTGCACACCCTCTTGTGGCTGGTGCGCGCCATCTGGCTGTATTTGCACGACTCGAAGAAATTCCGCGAGGCGAAGATCAAGACCCAGGTGGACGACGAATGGTTTACGCGCTTCGTGCCGTTCGAGCGGTTCCTGCATTTCCTCGTCGTCACCAGCTTCCTCCTGCTGGTCATCACCGGCATGCCGCTCAAGTTTTATTACACCGACTGGGCCAAGGTGCTCTTTGCCATCATCGGCGGCGCGGACACGGCGCGCACGCTGCACCGGTTCGGCGCGCTGGTCACCTTCCTTTACTTCGGCCTGCACCTGGCCTCGCTTATTGGCAAGACATGGAAGGGCAGGGGAACCCTCCGCAATCCGGTGGACGGCAAATTCTATTTCAAGCGGCTGTGGCGCGTGTTGTTCGGGCCGGATTCGATGATGCCGACGTGGCAGGACTGGAAGGATTTCGTGGACCACAACAAATGGTTCTTCGGCAAAGGCCCCAAACCGCAGTTCGATCGCTGGACGTACTGGGAGAAATTTGATTACTTCGCCGTGTTCTGGGGCGTGGCCATCATCGGCGCCTCAGGGCTGGTCATGTGGTTCCCGGAATTTTTCACCCGCTTCCTGCCGGGCTGGATCATCAACGTGGCGCTGATCATCCATTCGGACGAGGCACTGCTGGCCGCCGGCTTCATCTTCTCGATCCATTTCTTCAACACGCATTTCCGGATCGAGAAGTTCCCGATGGATACCGTCATCTTCTCCGGTCGCGTTTCGAAGGGCGAACTGCTTCACGAGCGCAAACGCTGGTACGACCGTCTGGTGGCGGAGGGCAAACTGGATCAGCACCGCGTGCGGGACGAATGGCTGCGCTGGCGGAACATTGCGCGCGCGTTCGGCTATTTCTTCTTTGGACTGGGCGTCTTCCTGCTGCTGCTCATCATCTACGCCATGGTCTCGCGCCTGGCGCATTGAGGTAGTTGGTTGAGGGTTGAGCCGCCTCCATTTATTCCGGCGCGCTGGGGAGTTGAAGGTTGAGAGTTTGTTTCTTCGCGGCTTTGCACTGCAATACGTCAGAATCATCGTGCGCCGCGAGGATTTTGGACTGCGGTGGCAGCTTGCCGAGGCGAAGCGCAGCGAAGACTGGAGCGTAGCGGCGACACCGCTTTTCGNNGCTTCCCGCCGCAGTCCAAAAAAATTGGTTGCGTCTTTGCGCCTTTGCGCCTTTGCGTTAAAATCCCCCGGCTTTCCCGCCAAAAAATGGCCATTCGCCGCCAAACCACGTGGAGTCGTCCCCCTTATCCTGTTCGATATTTGAATGTTATGAATCGCTTGCGGTATCTGTCTCTCTGCGCCCTGACCCTGGCACTCACCCTGCCAGCCCGGGCCGGATTGAAGAACAGCGATTGCCTCGATTGTCACTCGGACAAAACGCTCGCCATCACCAACGCCGCCGGTAAGGCGGTTTCCCTGTTCGTGGATGAGGCCAAACTCAAGGCATCTGCGCACAAGACCAATTCCTGCGTCAGTTGCCACGCCGACGTCACCGTCAAACATCCCGACGACAATGTCCGGTTGCAACCCGTCCATTGCGCCACCTGCCACGCGCAACAGACCGAAAGTTACAATGCCAGCGTCCATGGGCTCGCATTGAAGGCCGGACACGCCGACGCCGCCAGCTGTCAGGACTGTCACGATTCCCATGAGATTCTGCCGCCGAACGTGCCGACGTCACCCCTGAACTATGCCCATCTGGCCGAAACCTGTGGCGCGTGTCACGACCAGGAGGTCAAGGATTGGAAGGCCAGTGTGCATGGCAAGGCGCTCGCGGCGGGCGTGCGCGACGCGCCCACCTGCACGGATTGCCATTCGGAACACAAGATCGCCGCACTGAAGAGCGTTTCACCGGAAGTTTCCGCCGAAGTATGCAGCCGCTGCCACGCGTCGGAACGCCTCAACACAAAATACAAACTGTCCGGCGACCGGGTGAAGACCTTCTTTGGAAGCTATCACGGCCTCGCGGCACAATACGGCTCAACCGTGGCCGCCAACTGCGGCAGTTGCCACGGTTACCACAAAATTTTGCCCTCGACCGACACCAACTCGACCATCAACGCGGCCCACCTCGTCGAGACCTGCGGCAAATGTCATCCGGGCGCCGACGAAAAGTTCGCCGCCGGAAAAATCCACGTGGACATTGAATCGGCCAAATCGGCCGGCGGCGGCGATGGCATCGGCCTGCAAATCAACTCGTGGGTGCGCCGGATTTATCTGGTCCTGATATTCGGCACCATCGGCGCGATGTTCATTCATAACGCGCTGTTGTTCCTGCGCAAGGTGGCGACGCGCTATCGCGTGGCCGTGCGACCGGTGGTGCGCATGAGCCTCGCGCAACGCTGGCAACATTTTGTGCTGGCGGTCAGCTTCATCATCCTTGCCATCACCGGGTTTGCATTGAAATTTCCCGATTCATGGCTGGCCCGGGTGCTCGGCTCCAGCGAACCTTTCAGGCGCTGGACGCATCGCATCGCCGGCATCGTGCTGCTGGTCGTTGGGGCGTGGCATTTGATTTACCTGCTCACGTCCAGGGACGGACGGCAGTTGTTGAAGGATTTGTTCCCCGTGAAGAAGGACCTGGCCGATGTGTGGTGTCAAATCCGGTATCTGCTGGGGTGGAGCACTGAGAAGCCGAAGATAGGCCGGTTCGGATATGCGGAGAAGATGGAATATTGGGCGGTGATTTGGGGCACCATCATCATGGGTGTGAGCGGGTTGATGATCTGGCTCAAGATGGACGTGACCCGGTTTCTGCCGCGCTGGGCCGTGGACGTGGCGCTGACCATCCATTACTACGAAGCCGTGCTCGCCTGTCTGGCGATCATCGTGTGGCATTTCTACCACGTCATCTTCGACCCGGATGTTTACCCGTTAAATCCTGCCTGCTGGGATGGTCACGTCTCCGAGGAATGGCAAGCGCACGAACACCCGCTTGAGAAGACAACGCATTCAACATCGAACATTCAACATCCAACATCGAACGCTGAATAGAAGCTGACGAAGGGCCGCTCGTCCCTCGGCGCGGCGAAGTGTAACGAAGACGGCTCGTCCCTCGTCCTCGACTCCTCGTCCGCCAAAGTGAAGCGAAGGCGGGTTTAAATTGCCGCAAAGAGGCACAAAAGCCGCAAAATCGAGACACGGATTGCACAAATTGACACGGATTTCTCCGCTCACCCCCATGCCGCGCCGGCTTGTCGCTTCGCCCCAATTCGACGTTCGATGCCTGCTCGCGATCTATCGGAGTTGGATGTTCGCCTGTCCTCCAGCTTGTCGCGTCGAAGCAATGCGAAGACGGAAGCTCGGCGACGGATGGAATGTTTTTCCCCTTTCTTTATTCATAATTCATAATTCATAATTCATAATTCATCCTTCTAAGATGGACAAACCCGGGGCCATCGGGGACTATCAAATGCAACCGACCCCATGCCTATGAACGAACAAAATCCAGGAGCCGCGCTTGTTGAATCAACTCCGTTGCCCATGCCTTACAAGGACCGTTCGACGGGTCTGATCATCTTCGGCATTCTGACGATATTGCTGGGCTGTCTGGCCGGGCTATTTGTCCCCTTGATGCTGTTCGGGCAGATGATGTCTGCCAAAGCTACGGGTGCGCCGCCCCCCTTTTTGGTCATCCTGCCCGGCATGTTCATCTACGGCATTTTGGCGGTGGCGTTGGTGTGGCTGGGCATTGGCTCCACCATGGCCCGACGCTGGGCAAGGGCGTTGTTGCTTATCTTTTCCTGGAGCTGGCTCATCATGGGACTGTTGGTTTTGGTTTTCATGGCGTTCTTGATACCGAAAATGCTGGCGAACTTGTCCGCCAGCGGAACGACCGGTCATCCGGCGATGCCGGCGGCAGCGATAGCCGGGATGATGGTCGTCATGGTGCTGATATTCGGCGTCCTTTTCATCATTTTGCCGGCGCTCTGGACGTTTTTCTATAACAGCCGGCATGTGAAGGCCACGTGTGAAACGCGCGACCCCGTAACGCGTTGGACCGATGCCTGTCCGTTGCCGGTGCTGGGCTTTTGTTTGTGGTTGGCGTCTTCCGTGCCGATGATGCTTGTCTTGCCCATTGCGGGCCATGGCGTGATGCCATTTTTTGGAATGTTTCTCAAGGGTGTGCCGGGCACGATGTTATGTCTGGTCATCGCCGCCCTCTGGAGTTATGCCGCCTGGTTGTTGTATAAACTCGATCAGCGGGGTTGGTGGCTGGTCCTAATCGCTTTGTGTGTGTTTATCGTGTCCGCGCTCCTGACGTTTGCGCGGCATGATATGCTGGAAATGTATCGCCTGATGGACTATCCCGAGGCGCAAATCGAACAGATACAAAAGTCCGGCCTGCTGGTTGGGAACCGCATGAGCTGGCTGATGGTGTTTTCCGTGTTGCCGTTCCTGGGCTATCTCCTCTTCATCAAAAAATATCTCCGCCGCAAATCATAAAAGGCACGCCTGCTGTATGCCGCATAAGACTGTGATCGGCGATGCCGTGCTTTACGACCAGTTGCGGCGGAAGTTTGCACCATGAAAAAAACAACCAGGACATCCCTCACCCGGAAGGCCATGCAGGCTTTGACCGAAGCCGTTGCCAAGGTCGTGGAGGACCACCGGCAGCGCGGCAAGCCGCTCGCCGTCTGGCGAAATGGCGAAGCCGTTTGGATGCCCGTGGAAACCGCCGACGCCTTGCGTGAAACGCCGACCGCCTATCGCACTAAACCTCATGGCAATAAATCCTAAAACGCCCGGCTTGTTGGGCCGGCCATGTCTCCGAGGAATGGCAAGCGCATGAACATCCACTGGAAAAGACAACGCATTCAACATTCAACATTCAACATCGAACGTTGAATAGAAGCTGCTGAAAGACAACTCGTCCATAGGCTCGCCGACGTGCCGCGTTGGCTTGACGCTTTGCTCCAATTCGATGTTGGGCGTTGGATGTTCGATGTTTCCCTGCCTGCTTCCCCCTTCACTATTTGAACGTCCACGGCGAGGTGTCCACACCGAGTTCCTGAAGGAGAAAGGCGTAGATGTCGGCCTGTTCCGCCACGCGGTCCTTCAGCGAGGAACCCATGCCGTGGCCGGCGGTGGCCGTGGTGCGCAATAAAATCGGCAGGCCGGAACCCGTCGCCGCCTGCAGCCGGGCGGTCATCTTGCGCGAATGCGCCGGGTTCACCCGCCCGTCATTTTCGCCGCACGGAAACAACACGGCGGGATAGGTCGTGCCGTCCTTCACGTGATGATACGGCGAATAGGCGTGGAGCGCCTTGAATTGATCCTCGTCCTTGACCGAACCAAATTCCGTGGTGTTGAACGCGCCGTTCGGGTCCAGTTCCACGCGCAGCATGTCGTAGATGCCCACGCGGGAAACGACGGCGCGGGCCAGGTCCGGTCGCTGCGTCAGAAACGCGCCCATCAGCAGGCCGCCGTTGCTGCTGCCCATCACCGCCAGTTTGTCCGGGCTGGTGTATTTGCGTTGGATGAGATGTTCCGCGCAGGCGATGAAATCGTCGAAGACATTCTGCTTGTGCGTCAGGTTGCCGGCGAGATGCCATTCCTCGCCGAACTCGCCGCCGCCGCGCAGATTGGCCACCGCATAAACGCCGCCGGCATCGAACCAGATACGCCGCGTGGAACTGAACATGGGCGTGAGACTGATGCCGTAGCCGCCATAACCCGTGAGCAGCGTCGGGTTCCGTCCGTCAAGCTGAATCCCTTTCTTCCGCAGGATGCTGATCGGAATCTTCGTCCCGTCCTTGGAAGTGGCGAATTCACGGACCACCTCGATGTCGTCAAAGTCCGCCGGCGAGGTCATCCGCAACGCCGTTGGACGCGGCCTGGCCAGTCCCGGCTCCCACTCATACCATCCGGGCGGAACGAGGAAACTGGTGTTTGCAAACAGCAGCTCGTCGCCGTGCCAGCAATGAAGCCCGCCCACCGATGAAACCGGCAGGACCGGCACCTCGACAGGTGAACCGCGGCCTTTTGGATAAAACCAAAGGCGCGACGGCCCGCCTTCCATCACCGCGACATAAAGCCCGCTGGCGGACGGCGCATAATCGCCCACCACACCCCGGCCTGCCGCGTGGCCTTCCGGCACGACCATGGTGGCTTTCGCCAAATCTGGATCAGCCAGCGGCAGGCGCAGGATTTTTCCGCGCGGCGCATGCTTTTTGGAGAGCAGATACAACGCCGCATCCTTGCCGAACTTGATCACCTTGACCCCGTCCTCGAACCGCGTGAGTTGATGCCACGACCCGGAGGCGTCGCGCAGGTAATGGGCGAAGTCGCCGCCGTCGCCGTTGGCCACCGTGGCCAGGAGCCATTGGCCGTCCTCGCTCGCGGCGAGTTCAATCTCCGCGATGCGCGGAAAATCGCGGCCCAGCTCATACGTGTCGGCGCTGACCGGCGTGCCGGGTTTGTGAAACCAGATTTGCTGATAAAAGTGCAGGTCGCCCTCGGGCCGCTCGCCCTCGTGCGGATAACGCGTGTAAAAAATGCCCGTTCCGTCAGCGTTCCACGCGGCGCTGCCGCCGCCCGTTGGATACTGAACGCCGGGAATGATGTCCGGCAGCGCGCGGCCCGTGTCCGTCTCGAAGAAATGCAGCACGCCATTTTCACTGCCGTTCTCGGAGAGGCAGATGGCCATGAGCCGGCCGTCCGTGGACGGCGCCGACCAGTCCATCGCGGTCGTGCCGTTCGTGTTCCAGACGTTGGGATCGAACACGACCTTTCGCAGTGCGGGCGGATAAACCGATTTCAGCCGGACGAGCACCGGCTGCTGCGCCGGCGGCTTGAAGCGCGTGGCAAAGATGATTCCACCCCGGCAATCAGCCAGGCCGTAGCTGGCCGATTCATCCGCGATCAACTCCGAAAGCTCCTGCTCCAATCCATCATGGAACTCCAGCTTGTCGAAGCCGGCGCGGGTGCGCTCGTTCTGCTGGCGGGTCCAGTCGCGCACGGCGAGATTGGTGCCGTCTTCGAGCCACTGATAATCATCCACGACCGCCACCCCGTGATAGAGGTTGGTGACCGGCTCGCGCGCGGTGGGAATGGCCGGCAATGATGCGAAGCCGGCGGAGGCAGCCGCCAGACCAAGCACCGGAAAAACGGCGCGGATACGACTGGAAAAGCACATGTGGCCAAACAGTAAACACCACCGGTTCGCGGGCAAGTTTTTTCACTGCGGATTTTCCCGACACCGGGAGTCATCGTGCGAAAAGGCCAAATTCTAAAGGTGTTTTCAGCCAGCACGGCCTGCCACGTGAGGCTGAACGCCTTTTACGTGGCCTTCAGCATTTAGCCTTTCTTCCGGCTCCGCCGCGGCTTACGATGCTTGTCGCGTGAGGCAAAGAAAGCCTTTTACGCGAACGGTCGAATCTGCTTGGTAGGGGAATCAATTTGGAATCAGGTTGCCAATGTCAACGGAAGCCGATACATGCCGCAAATTCGTTGTGCCGAAGCTGCAAGCTGCCGGTTGGGACAACGACCCCCATTCGATTGCCGAGCAAACGCGGATTGTGGCGGAAGTGGAGCGGCGATTGAGCGTGGTGGAGGAGTTGGAAGCGGTGGTGTCCACCAACCTCCAGCGCGCCACCCGTCTCCGCCAGTCCATTCTCCAAAAAGCATTCACCGGGGAACTGGTTGGTGGGCCAAATTCCCCACAACCGAAAGGCCAACGGCCATGAGCGTGGACACCGCCGAACTAGAGAGATGGTTCAAAGAACGCCCGCAATGGTTACAGGATGCTGCGCGACGCCTTTTCCAAACAGGCATCGTGACGACGGACGACCTTAATGAATTGTTGGTTTTATGCAAACGTGAGGTCGGAATTACGATTGAGGGACACGAAGAACTTAAGCCGTTCCCCATTCCCGCAGCGTCATTCAATCTTCCTGACGCCGCAATCACGCTAAAGCTCGACGCAATATCCGAAGTCAAAGGCATAAATGCACTAGCACCACGCAAAGGTTTGGAATTTGGGCTTGAGCCGATAGTGATAATTTATGGTGCAACTGGCTCAGGCAAGTCAGGCTACATCCGGCTCTTGAAGCACGCGTGCGGTGGCAAAGGATTGGGGATCCTCTATGGCGACGTGTTCGCAGCGGCACCGCAAGCAAAGAGCTGCAAAATCTCCTACAGCCTTGGCACCACAAAAAAGGATGTACAGTGGACACCGACGGTCGGTGTTCACCACGAGTTGCGAACTGTGTCCCTCTACGACACGGATTGTGCCCACGTTTACGTGAACAACGAAAGTGAAGTGGCGTATGAGCCACCGCTGCTCTCGTATTTTCGCAAGCTGGTTGAGGTATGTGAGAAGGTTGATGGAATGCTCGCAGCGGAGATTGCCGCGTCATCTCCGTGCAGCGTGAGTCATGGGGCACCGGAGAGCCCAATGAGCCACCGCTTCCGGCCCAGAAGCCGAAGAATGCACTCAACACTCTGATTGGTCAGCGGCTACCAAAAGCAAGGAGGGTCTGGACTGACGAAGGGAACGCTCCCTATCAGGTCGAAGCAAAGGCGCTTTGCAGTGATATTCGAATCACCATCGAGAGGTTGATTGAAAACGATTTGCTGGCTGACGTGGTGCAACGATTCCGCCGACCAATCAACACGCTGGGGAAAATCGAAAAGCTTGCGCGCATCAAGCCAGCAGATTGCACATTCCTTGATGCAATGATGACGAAGTATTCCCGTTACGAGCATGCTCAACCAGGCGAAGCGCCTGTTCCTCTGCCAGAGCCCGACGAACTTGCGGGCGATTTGCAGAAACTTAAGGCGTGGCTGGATGAATTCACCACCCGCATCATTCCAGCAACATGATAAAGCCCGGACAAATTAGAGGGATGCTATTGGAAGAAGCGGTGCTTCACCTTCTCCGACGAAGCGGGTATCGCACTATCGATGTTCCCGGCACCGATCCCACCCTCTGCAATGTCGGGGCGGGTCTGGCTGTGCGCGGTCGTGGAAGCGAGCATCAAATCGACGCCATTGCTGATTTTGTTGTTCATCAGCCATTCAGTAATCCGCAGCGATTACTTGTTGAGTCAAAGTGCTATGGATCGCTTTACAAGGTTGGTATCGAAGTGGTGCGAAATGCCATTGGCGTCCTTAAAGATACGTCTGAGTTCTGGGTCGTTGGGCCAGGCCCGATTGCAGGAAGGCGACGTTATCACTATCAGTATGCTATATTCTCTGCCTCGCCATTTTCAAGCGGTGCTCAAAGATAACTTCGGGGTTTTACAAGGCAGCGGCTGCCAATTTGCGGAATGCTTTGGAACTCGGAGTTGTGGCGTTGTATTTTCAAGTGAGAGAAGACGCCGGGAAACTAGACTTCGCAAAATGGGATCGAGGTGAATCGCAGACGCCAAATTGGGGAACGACAAAACCATGTCTCAGCGCACACACATCTGTTCGGCGCTTCAATAGTGCGACTGGCGTGAAGATTGTTGAAGAAGCACATGGATTCTTTGAGTTCCTATGCAACTTCACTCATGGACGACCATTTGATCGATTTGGTGGCGAGCCAACAAACAGCTTCAATCTTGCTGGTGGCGGTGTGCCCGCGCTTGTGCCTCAAGCCTTCACTCGTATTGCAGATTTGACAGAGGAAACAATTGTATGGATTGGCACACTTTGGCTGGTGACATATCCAGACACCATGTATGGCCACTCTTTCAATCAACGATTCCCGTCAAGTGGTGCAACTTGGTTGTTAAACAAGCCGCGTGGACAAGATGTTTTACGCTGGGCTGCTTCGATAGCGCCAAAACCTCATTCGTGATTTGATATGTCCAGCAACCCACAACAACTCGTCCAAAAACTCTGGAATTACTGTAACATCCTTCCGCCTGCGTGGGGCTTCCAACTTCGCCGAGGCTTCGATGGACAGGTCGGCGCGACTTGCCGGGATGACGGGATCTCTTTCCGCCCTCCGCCAGTACATTTTCAGAAGTCATTCACCGGAGAACTGACCTGAAAGGGTCAGTCCTAGAATTATGACATTTTTCCGCATCCTGAAAATCAAACTCTGGAGAAAAAACAAATGAACCCAAATGACCTAATGGCACAACAGCAGGCGCTGATAAACCACGCACAGAATATGTTTTGGGCGTTCCTCGTTATCTATGGTGCTATGTTCATGTTCGGCATGTGGGTGGTCTACATGTTTTACGCCCGGCTCCGGGATATTGCTGACGAACTGCGAAAATTCCGCATCGCCTACGAAATGGCGGAGGACCGCAAGGCACAATCCGCAACGCCCACGCCTCGCCGCACCGATGACGATTCGCGTTACTTGCCCAAATCATGAACCCCGCCGCCATCCTTCCGTCTTCGCCTGGCTTCGACCCGACAGGTGACCGCGCCTTCAAAGGAGAATTGTGAATTATGGGAACAGGACGAAACAATAAACTTGTCGGGCAGACCGGCGAATATCTTGTCGCGGCTGAATTATCTCGCCGTGGATATATCGCCACCACTTTCACCGGCAACGTGCCTGACTATGACATCATCGCCTCAAACGAGAATGGCAAGCATGTCTCTGTTCAGGTCAAGGCCAGCAGAAGTTCGTCCTGGCAGTTCGGAGACATTTCCCGGTATTGCCGAATTTCTTTCAAAGGCAGACACCAAATCGTCGGACGCCCCAAACGATGTCCGGTTCAACATCTTGTCGTGGTCTTTGTCGTGATTGGCGCGAAGCGTGAAGACAGATTCTACATTCTGACATGGACTGCGCTGCGGAACTTGCTGATCAAGCATCATAAGGCGTTCCTTGCAGAGCACGGCGGCAAACGGCCAAAAAAGTGGGATTCCTTGCATTGCGCCATTTTGGAGAACTTCCTGACACTACATTTAGACAGGTGGGATGTTGTTAAAAAGCGCCTTAAGTAAAGAGGTTATGAAAAACCAAACCGCTGCCAAGCTGGGCGTTGCAAGCGGAGGTGGACGCGCTGAAGCGCCAGCGAGCCGAGACCACCGCCGAGTTGGATGCACTCTTGCCGTCCATTCTGGACCGGACCTTCAAAGGAGAATTATGAAATGGTTTTTCACGGCACTAGCCCTGACGGCCATCCTTTCAGGTTGTTTGTCCACCGCGTCGGCAGCGCAACCCACGAGCGGCACCTTCACGATTATCCAAACCAATTTCCTCGGCTCGCTTTGGAACGCGGCGCACGCCCGGGCTTCGATTGTTTCCCAGGATGGCGGGGAGTCGTTCGCCGTTCCCGGCGGGGCGATCTGGGCTTACGGCGATACATTCCGGGGTTCCCGGTCAGCCAATGGTGCACCGCACTACGCGGGCGGGGCATTTGCACCGGCCATCGCTTTTCTGGCGGACAAGGCAACAAATTATCCGCCAGCGTTCAATTTTCTAACGTCCAGCAATGGGGTCGGTGCGCCGGCGATAGATTTTCTGCCGGATGAACGGCCGACCAAGCGTTACCGGCTCTGGCCGCTGGGCGGAATCTATGTGAACGGACAATGCTACCTTTATTATTCGTTGATCGAGGTTTTTGGAAATGGGGCATTTGATTTCCGGTGCATTGGTTCCGGTCTCGCCCGCTCAAAAGTGGCCCTCGGACACTACGAGCGTCTGCAGCCGCATGGGAATTGGCGCTTTCCGGTCGAGCCGACCCAGGTCATTGAGGCGGNNAAGCAGGGTGCTGGCCTAGCCCGGGTGCGTCCGGAAAAAGTTGAGGACCCCGAGGCGTATGAATTTTATGGCGGGGCCGGCCGGGAATTCTCGTCCAAGAAAGAGCTGGCGGCAGTGCTCGTCACCAACGTTCCCGGTCAGGTTGCCGTGGCTTGGAATCCGTATCTGAAAAAATATGTGCTGGCTTCTTCCAGTGATTTCAATCATCCCCGGGAGATTTGCTTGCATGTGGCCGACGCGCCGGATGGTCCGTGGAGTCCGCCGGTGGCCCGCGTGGAGGTGCCCGCCCATCGTCAAGGCAAACAGGTCGAAACGGTCTATTGCGCCTACTTGCACCCGGAACTGTTCCGGGAGAATGGCCGCGTGATGAATCTGACTTACTCGCTGAGTTTGAAAAATGCCGGCTTCGATGCCAATTGCGAAATGGTCGAGATGGAAATCAATCAGCCGAAACCGTGAAAGCATTGAAATATTTCCAATCCGAGACCGCCGCCAAACTGGACGCCTTGCTCCCCGCCATCCTCCAGTCTTCGCTTGGCTTCGACCCGGCAGGCGACCGCGCCTTCAAACGTGAATTGTAACGAGGACCAAATGAGCCGGACCAATTACATCTTTGTTGATTATGAAAATGTTCAGGAGACCGATCTTGATCGTATTGCAAACAAGCCGGTCAAGGTGAGGCTGATCCTGGGTGAGCGGCACAAGAGCCTGCCGGTGAAACTCGTGAAACTGATTCAGAGATTCTCGGAGCAGGTGCGGTTGGTCGAAACGGGGTTGAATGGGAAGAACGCCCTGGACTTCGTGCTCGCCTACGAGATCGGCGCCGAATCAGAAAAGGATCCAACCGGGTATTTTCACGTTCTATCGCGGGACAAAGGCTTTGATGCGTTGATCAGACATCTCAAAGACAAAGACGTCCTCGGCGCCCGGCATGCCGCGTTCAGCGAAATCCCGGTGCTCATGAACATTACCGAGCGGGTGAAACTGCTGGCCTCTCATTTCAAAACGAATCAGAACAACCGTCCCAAGAAGCGGAAGACGCTGGAGTCGCAGATTCAGGCGGTTTTTGGAAAGACGCTCTCGCCAGGAGAGGTTGAGGATACGGTCCGAAGGTTGGTCATGGAGAAAATCATCGCGCTCTCGGAAAAAGGCGAGGTCGCTTACAAGATATGATTGCCCCAGCAGTTCCCATAAGGCCGGCCGGAGTGGACGCGCTGAAGCGCCTGCAAGCCGAGACCGCCGCCGAGTTGGACGCCTTGCTCCCCGCCATCTTGGACAAAGAAGATATCAGGACAGGAATTGATTCAACGTCGTAAACCGTTTTAGAACAAGCAAAATTGCTGTGTGTGGATTGGGTGGCGTAATCCAATCCCAGCGGGATTAAATCATTCAGCCCCAGGTTGCGCTAGTGGCCCGTCCGGCACGGACCGCTCCCTTGGGATTGCGTTCCACAAATTATTCTACCCGGAACGGGTTGCATCGTTTGCCGACAGCGGATGAAACCCCGTTGGTAGAGAACTTCACCTGTTCTCGGAGCACAAGGCCGGGTTGGTGAAAATCAGCGGGCAGAATCACCAGATCCCCGGCGCGAACAGCGCCTTCGCCTTGAGGCCTACTCCTGGGTGACGGTCAGCTGAATCAACGTCCCGGCATCATCCTTCATCACCATGGCGGCACACTGGCGGCCGGGTTTTTTGGCTTGAAGCATGGAGCCTTCACCCATGTTCATCGTAGTTTCAATCTCCCAGCCCTCCCCTTTCAGCATTTCCTGATACGCTTTGACCACGTCGGCAACGGTGCCAGGAACGTGCAGATGGAGCATCTCGGCCTTGCCTTGGCTCATGGTCAGCTTGGGCACCGCACCCTTGGGAATGGGCACGTCTTTGGGAAAGGTGTCGGGTATGGCGACGCCTTTGTCACTCGCCGTCACGGAGGTTTTCCCTTCTTTGGTTGTGACCTCGACTTTTGAAGTATCGCCCTTTTGCTCGACCTTGATGTTGCCATCAGGGCTTTGGTGGGTCGCGCTCTTGCTGCAGCCGAAGGACAATGCCAGGAATGCTGGCAAGATTACCGACAGGATTTTGTTCATAAGAAGTTGTGTGTGTTTCTGGTTGTTGCCTGCATGTCTTCGCACACGCTAACGCTGCCGTGGCGGTCGTCAATCTTTTAGTTCCATCCTCAGCGTGTGGCGTCCCGATCACGAAAGCAATCCGCGCCCAACTGAAAAAACTGATTCGCCGGAACAAGACCCGCGCCGATTTCGCTGCGAAGTTCGAAAACGAAAACGGGTCGGTTCTTGATATTGGCATATTTCTCCCCGGCTATCGTAAAAAGGCTAAAGGCTAAAATGGCCGGCATTGCCCGGATTGATCAGCCGCACAAACATAATTACGGATTCTTCGTGCGCGTGCAGCACGCGGGAAATGTTTTCGGTGCGGAAGCACGGTTACCGCAAAGCCAAACTGTTGGCCATTCGCGCTCGACACGCCGGCTTGCGGAACATGGAATGAGAGCCTTAAACTATGAATCAAAAAATGAACGATACACCGCTTAAGCCCCACGCTCCGGATTCGGTTGGAAAACATTTGCACGCCCCGAAAGGGTCCAAGCCGGCGGGAATGAATCGACAGGCTTTCAGGAGTCTGAAGTGTGCATTATCGCATGATGAATTCGCGGCGGTGCGCTGGGCGGCCAATCGTGCCGGCAAATCCGCGATGCCACTGGCGGAATTCTTCCGGGCGGCCTTGCTGGAGAAAGTGCAGGCGATTGCCGGTCAGGATGTCGAGCACGGGCGCAAGTTGCCGCCGGATATCGCGCGTCTCCACTGATTTACGCCGTGGCAAGTCGCCGAGACANNTTTCGGCGCGACGAGAAGGAGAATTATGATCTGCGAAATCTGCTGTTCAATGCTTGGTTCCTTGGTTGTTCAATCCATTTCCTGAAATTATTCGCCTTGGCTCCCGGTCACAGCCAGCCCGAGCGGCAGGTGAAATCCTCATTGCCGTGCTTTTTCACAACTTCCGCCAGCCGCCGGATGAGTCCGCGCTGGTCGGTCTGCCGCAGCTTCTTGCTGTCCGCATATATCACCCCGGCAAAGGTTTTACCCGCCGCCAGCCGCGCCTTGCAGTGGACCGGCACGGTGTTCACGTCGCGCGTCACCAGCACCCGCCCTTCCTGATCCAGCAGTTCCAGCAGCACTCCATCCGCCAGCGCCGCCCAGTCGGTGTCGTGGATGCTTTTCACATCCAGACCGGGGAATTGCCGCCGCAGCGCTGACGCCACTTCGGGTGAAATATGCACGTCCAGCAGCAATTTGATCTTCACAACTGCTCCAGTTCGGGAATTTCCTGCTTCATGCCCGCGTAATCGCGCCGGGACGCCAGTGCCGCGCTGTCCTTGATTTCCTGCGGGTAGGCGTCCGCGTAGGCCAGCGCCATCCGCACCAGCGCGGCGGGCTTGCGAATGAGTTTCACGGCTTCGGTCAGGTCACCATCCAGTTCCCGCACCAACTCGACAATCATCCAGACCGGCCACCGGCTGCCCACCAGATAGGCCACCCGGCCCGGCTGGCCGTCCCGAAATTCAATCGCCGGAAACCGGCTGCGCCGAACGCCTTCGGCAATGTAGCCTGCCGCCGCTGTGCCGGAGGGTATCCCCTTCATCCGGGCATCGGCGTCCAAGCCGGATTTCTCGCGCGCGGTGAGCCGCACCGATACGGTCGCTTCTTTGGTCATTGTTGCCATACAATGCAAACATTCGCACACGAACGGTATTCCGGCAAGCTTTTTCGATGGCACGACAGACAGTGTGAACGTCGTGAACGTGAACGGGTCGGTTCCTGGTATTGTAGTATTCTGGTGAGCGGGTCGATGGACATCCAACTTCGTCCCGCGTTGCGGGACTACGATGGACATGGGGGGGCGTTCGGTCGCCGGGCCATTTTAGTTTTGTCGGGACTTGACTTCCAACCGCTGCGGTTCAGCTTGGGTTCGTTCGCCATGAAGCCCATCAGCCTCGGTCGCATCCTGAAAATCAAACGCTAAAACGAATGAAACATTTGCCACGACCCATCGTTAAGTTCGCTTTGCCGCTTCTGCTATCGATTGTTCCCTTTCCATCCGGACTATCGGCTCCGGCATCAATAATCGGCAATCACCCCGCGGTTTACGATGAGCGCGGTATGCTGCAACCCTGGACGTCGTGGGGCGACGCCATCGACCGGGAGGTGAAATGGTATTTCAGGTGCCCCGTCGAGCACGGTTATCCGCGCTTTGTTTATCTGACGTTCATGGACGGCAATTACCAGGCAATTGCCAACCGCTCCTCGCTCATCCCGGCAACGCAGAACGGCATGGGCATAATCTCCTACTTGAAATATTACGCTTACAAGGGGAAGAAAGACCCCCGACCGCTTCAAATGGCGCGCTACATGGGTGATTATCTCGTCAAAGAAGCGATAACTCCGGACACCGGCAAGTATCCGCACTTTACCCGCTCTACTGGTTGGCAGGAAAAATTTCCGCAACCGCCCGACTGTGGTTCCCAAGACGACAAACCTTACGAAATTGAGCCGGACAAAGGCGGCATTGCTGGTTACGCACTCCTTTTACTGTTCGAGGAGACGCCGGACGAAAAGTATCTCCAACAGGCGCTGCAAAACGCACGCGTGCTGGCGGCCAACATGCGCGAAGGGACAGCCACGAATTCGCCCTGGCCGTTCCGCGCGGATTACCGGACAGGTGAACCTCGGGGCGACGTTTCCAGCGACATGTCTTTCATTCTCCGGCTCTTCGACAAGCTGATTGAGCATGGTCATCCGGAATTTAAGCCTTCCCGCGACAAACTGTGGGAGTGGATCAAGAAATTCCAGATCCCAAACCTGACGCAGGACGGACTGCTCTGGGTGCAGTTCTTTGAAGATCACCATGAACTGGACAACCGCACCGCCTGGTCCCCACTCAACCTGGTCCGCTACCTGATTGAGAAACAAGACGCGCTGGATCCGGACTGGAAGCAAGACTCCCGGGCACTGATCGAATTTGTCAACCGCCGGTTCATAACCGTTCGCGATGGAGTTGCGGTTTGTGGGGAGCAGACCAACGACATGGACCCTTGGGGAGGCATCCTTTCCACCTACGGCGCGGTGCTGGCGATGTACAGCAAAGCCACCGGGTCGAATGAATTCAAGGCCGTGGCCCGGCAGGCCTTGAACTACTGTCTGTATGCCGTCAACGACGACGGCTGTCCGGGCGACCAGGCGACAAAGAGTGGTCGCGGCGGTTGGCAGGAAGACGCCCACACCGACAAGCTGCACAACCTCCTCGATGCGATGACCGCCTTTCCGGAATGGGCCAAATGAATCGCGGTTTGACCTCGAAGCCGCCCTGGAACAATTCCCCACCGTCACCGAAGATTTGAAGAAATGAAACACCCGCAAGCCGAGACCGCCGTAAAGAACACGGGGCAGGCCGCCACCGAGTTGGACGCCTTGCTCCCCGCCATCGCAAAAAGGCTGAAGGATAAAGGCTAAAGGCTAAATTTTATGAAAATGGACAAGGACAGAATCATCGCAAATCGCGCTGCATTCAATCCTTTAGCCTTTAGCATTCAGCCTTTAGCATTCGTCCCATGATGACCCTGCGCCAACTCGCAGCCGAACCGCCCACGCTGCCCACGCGGACAACGTGGTATCTGACCGATTTGGCCGAGGCGCGCGGCAAACAGGAATTGTTCACCCGCCAATCTCCGCAGAAACTCAAGGTGCTCCGCGAGCATGCCCTCATCGAAAGCACCATTTCCTCCAATCGCATCGAAGGCGTCGAGGTGGACAAGTCGCGCGTGGGCACGCTCATTTTCGGCAAACCCGCGTTGCGTGACCGGGACGAGGAAGAAGTGCGCGGCTACCGGGACGCCCTGAAACTCATCCACGAAAGCGGTGCGAAGCTTCCCATCTCCGAAGCCATCATCAAACGTCTCCACAAACTTTGCCGTGGCGAAATCTGGGATGCCGGGCAATACAAGGAAAAGGACGTGGACATCACACAGACCTATGCCGATGGCCGCAGCCGCGTCCGCTTCAAAACTCTTCCCGCGAAACAAACACCCAAGGCGATGGCCGAGATGATTGAACTCTGGCAGCGCGGGATGCGCGAAAAATGGGTTCACCCGCTGGTTCTCGCCGCCGCGTTGAACCTCGACTTCCTCTGCATCCATCCGTTCCGCGACGGCAATGGCCGCGCCTCGCGCCTGCTGTTCCTGCTCGCGTGTTACCATTGCGGCATCGAAGCCGGGCGATACATCAGCCTTGAACGCATCATTGAGGACAACAAAGAACGTTACTACGAAGTCCTCGAACAATCTTCGCAACGCTGGCAAGAAGGCAAACACGACGCGTGGCCGGCGATGAACTTCCTGCTCTTCATCCTCACGCAGGCTTGCACGGAGTTCGAGCAGCGCGTCGGCCAGCTCAAATCTCCGCGCGGTGAAAAGACCGAGGCGGTGATGGCGGCGATTGATCGCCAGATCAGCACATTCCGCGTGGCCGACTTGCAGGCCGATTGCCCCGGCGTCGGTTTGGATTTGATCCGCCAAATCCTGTCCCGGCTGCAAAAGGAAAAGAAAATCAAATCCCTCGGCACTGGCAGGAGCGCAAAATGGGAGAAACTCGGAAACTAGGTATTAACTCGGAAACTAGGTATTAAACTAGGTATTGAAGAAACTCGGCCACATGTCCAAACCAGCAAAATCTGCCTCCGTCCCCACCACCGCCCAATCCCTTGGTGATTTCGGCGCGACGAGAAGGAGAATTGTGAAATCCGAACTGATTCTTTATCAGACCGAGGACAATCGCACGCGCATTGAAGTGCGGCTCGAGAACGAAACGGTCTGGCTGACCCAGAAGCTCATGGCCGAGCTTTTCCAGAAGGATGTCCGCACCATCAACGAGCACATCCAGAACATTTTTGAGGAACGCGAGTTGTCGCCGGATTCAGTTATCCGGAAATTCCGGATAACTGCCGCGGACGGCAAATCCTACGAAACGCAGCACTACAACCTCGACGTGAAAAACCCGCACACCGTGTCCGCCGCCCACCGCGACCCCGCCGAACTGCTGGCCGAATATCAAAACGCACAGGCCGCCGTCGCCGAAGTGCGCGAGAAACTCCGCCGCGAACTCGAAACCGCGCTCACCCGCTGACGCCCATGAAATACCATCAACTCGTCAAAGCAATTGATTCGGCCAGCCAGCAGTTGCTCGGTCGCGCCGCCGTCGTCGTCAATCAATCCCTCGTCATCCGCAACTGGGTGGTCGGTGCATACATCGTGGAGTTTGAACAGAACGGAGAAGACCGGGCCAGGTACGGCGAAAGGCTGGTTGCGTCATTGGCAAATGACTTGCACAAACGTGGTCTGCAAGGCTTCTCTCTGAGCAATCTGAAAAGCTATCGCCAGCTCTACAAAACGTATCCTCAAATTGGCCAGACACTGTCTGGCTTTTCCGGCCTCAGGCAGATTCCTGAAATAAGCCAGACACTGTCTGGCCAATTGAAGATTTCCTCATCACTGGTGAGGAAATCTCCATCCGTCATCACCCCGCTTTCCCCCAAGGCCGTGCTCCACTTCTCGTGGTCGCAAATTCTCGAACTCATTCGCCTCGACGACCCGCTCAAGCGCGCTTTTTACGAAAATGAATGTCTCAAGGGCAACTGGTCCGTGCGCCAGCTCCAACGCCAGATTGGCTCCCTTCTATTTGAGCGCACCGGTCTTTCCAAAAATAAAACCGCCGTCATCGCCCGCGCCCGGCGGCAGGAGCCGCAGGAAACCATCGAAGACCTCATCCGCGATCCCTATGTTCTCGAATTCACCGGCCTCGCCGAACTGCCCCAATACACTGAGAGCGATCTCGAAACGGCGCTGCTCGATCATCTGCAAAAATTTCTCCTCGAACTGGGCGCCGGCTTTCTTTTCGAAGCCCGCCAGCGCCGCATCACCGTCGGCAACGAGCACGACTACATTGACCTTGTCTTCTACCATCGCCATCTCCGCTGCCACGTTTTGCTCGATCTCAAGACCCGCCCGTTTCGTCACGGCGACGTCGGCCAGATGAACTTTTATCTGAACTGGTGGAAACAAAACGTGACCCGCGCCGATGAGCAACCGCCCGTCGGCATCCTGCTGTGCAGCGATAAAGACCACACCAAAGTCCAGTTCGCCACCGCCGGCATGGCCAACAAACTTTTCGTTTCCCGCTACCTCACGGCGCTGCCCTCCGCCGAGCAACTGCAACGATTCGTCGAAACCGACCGCGCCCGGGTCGAAGCCACGATGGAACAACCCGCCCGGGCCGGCGCGAAGCCGGCGGCGGCGAAAAGCAAACGGAAGAAGGCCAAACCCTCCCGCCGCCGTTGAATCGCTGATCCCCGATGGCCTCTCAACCCTCAACTATTCATCGCGCCGAAGTCCCACGTAGGCGGATCAACCCTCAACTTCTCCAGCAACACTTCGACACGCTGGCGGAAACGCCGGAGGCGGTAGTGAAATCCGAACTGATTCTTTATCAGACCGAGGACAATCGCACGCGCATTGAAGTGCGGCTGGAGAACGAAACGGTCTGGCTGTCGCAGGCCCAAATATCGGATTTGTTCCAGCGGGAACGCTCCGTAATCACCAAGCACATCCGCAACATCTTCGAGGAAGGGGAACTGGTGGAGGAGTCAGTTGTTGCAAATTTTGCAACAACTGCCGCTGATGGGAAAATCTAGCTGCCATGCCATCACCTTCCATCCATCCCCGCGATCCCTTGCACGGCATCACGCTGGAGAAGATTCTCAATCAACTTGTCCAGCGGCATGGGTGGAGCGAGATGGGGCGTCGCATCCCCGTCCGCTGTTTCCAATTCAATCCGAGCGTAAAGTCCAGTCTTACGTTTCTGCGCAAAACACCCTGGGCACGCCAGAAGGTCGAAGCGTGGTTCATCGAAGAGCAATTGAACAAATGAAGCGCCAGGTGAAGCCTATGATCGTCTGCGCGGCTTCATTTTTCTGTTCGCATCAACATGCGGTTACTGGCCGTATGATTTTTAGTTACCTTGTTTTATCAAATCCAACATTGAAATCGGTTCAGCTGGCGCCGGTAATAATTCTGAAATGAAAACGCGCCCCGGCAGTTTTTTGATTTGCGGAAATCGCGCCCGACGGCGGTTCAGCATTTTTATTTTTGCCGCCGCGAATTTTTGCTGGGCCCCGCTGGTTTCCGCCCAGTCGGTTTCCAACGGCTTCTGGCAGGCGCAAAGCATATACCAGATCATCACCGACCGCTTTTACGACGGCGATTCATCGAACAACAACGCCGACGGCAATTACAGCGCCACCGGCACCACGTCGGTTCACGGCGGCGATTTCAAGGGCATCGAGCAAAGACTGGACTACATCAAGGCGCTGGGCGCAACGGCCATCTGGATCTCGCCGGTGGTGCTCAATGGCAGCGGCCAGTTTCACGGCTACGCGGGACGCGACTTCTACAAGGTGGACCCGCACTGGGGCAGCCTCGCGGATTTGCAGCATTTCACCGCGACGGCGCACGCGCGGGGACTGCTCGTCATTGACGACATCATCGTGAACCACGGTGACGATCTGATTTACAGCACCGATTCCGGTTACGGGAATTTTGTCTATCCGCCGTCCGGCTACACGCTCAAATACCGCAGCAGCTCAAAAATGTTCGCGCCGCCGTTCGATGTTTACAATTCCACCTACAACTCCGCGAACAACGCGCTGACCAATCTCTTTCACAACAACGGCACGATCCAGAACTTCAGCGACATGACGCAGGTCACACTCGGCGAGCTGTCCGGCCTCGACGATTTCCGCACCGAATCGCCGTATGTGCGCTCGAACATGGCGGCGATTTACAATTACTGGATTCAGCAGGCCGGCTTCGACGGCTTCCGCATTGACACGGTCAAGCACATTGAGATGGGATTCTGGCAGACCTGGTGTCCGGTGGTTCACGCCTTTGCCGCGACGAACGGTCTTCCGAATTTTTTCATGTTCGGCGAGGTTTATGACAGCAATGAAACGCTCTGCGGATCATTCACCGGAACCAAAGGCGGCGGCGCTTTCGCTCTCGATTCCCTTCTGGATTACCCGCTTTATTTTCTGGTCAGCAGTGTGTTTGCCACCGCCAGCGGCAACACCAAACAAATTTCCGATCATTATGCCAGCGTCGCCGCGAACTACGACATCAACGCGCAGATGCGCCTCGTGACGTTCCTCGACAACCACGACCAACCCCGCTTTCTCAACTCCGGCACCACCAACCGCCTCGCCGTCGCCCTTGCATTTCTTTACACGTCGCGCGGCATTCCGTGTCTTTATTACGGCACCGAGCAGGCGTTCAACGGCGCCACCGATCCCTATGACCGCGAGGACATGTTCGCGGGGCAGTTCAAGGACACCGGCCTCACGGGCGTGGACAGTTTTAACATGACGCACCCGCTGTTTCAGTGGGTCGCGCAGTTGAACAATTTCCGCCGGCTCTATCCCGCGTTGACACTCGGCACGTATGTGGACCAGGCCAATAACGCCTCCGGCCCCGGTCTCTTTGCTTATTCGCGGCGGCTCGGCACGCAGGAAGTCTTTGTCGTTTTCAACACCGCCGGTTCCACGCAAATCCTTCCGAACTGCGGGACAATTTACACGCCCGGCACCGCGCTCGTGAATCTGCTGAACACCAACGAAATCATTTCCGTCACCGCCGCGTCGCAGACGCCAGCGATTTCCGTTCCGTCCACCACCGCCAAAATTTTTCTCGCGCAATCGCAGGTGCTGCCACTCGATCCCGTGGTCACCACCAATTATCCCCCGCACAGCGCGACGGCGGTGCCGACCTGGTCGCCCGTGGTCTTGCAGTTCAGCAAACCGATGGACACGAACAGCGTTCAAAACGCCTTCAGCATCAGCCCGGCGGCCGGCGGCGCGTTCAGTTGGTCGCCCGCGAACGACACGATGACGTTCACCGCCGGCGGCGCGGGTCTGGCCGGGTTGGCCAACATCGTCGTGCGTATCACCAACGCCGCGGTGGACGCCGTTTCCGGCAACGCGATGTTCGCGCCCTATGAATTGAAATTCACCACCGCTGCGAGCAGCTTCCACGACGTGACGCCGCCGTTCATTTCCCTGCACACGCCAACGAACGGCGCGGTGATCGCCGGCAACCTGGCCATTTCCGGCATCGCCACCGACAATATTGCCCTGGCCAAAGTGGAGTTTCAATTCGACAACGGCGCGTGGCAGCCCGCGAGCGGCACGAGTTCATGGAGCGCGAACCTGAACAGCTCGAATTTTCTGAACGGCCCGCACCAAATTTTCGCCCGCGCGACTGATTCGTCGGGAAACATCTCCGCGACGAACTCCGTGGGTGTCCGTTTTTTCAACGTGCCGGGAAGTTATCTTCAGCGTGTCAGCGGCGGCAATCCGGCGAACGTCACCGACTGCACCGGCAATGTCTGGCTCAAGGACACGGCTTATGGTTTTGGTTCGTTCGGCTATTCCGGCGGCACGACCGGTTACCTGGCCAACAACATCAGCGGCATTTGCGCCGGCGCGCAATCGCTTTACCAGCGGGAGCGCTACAGCACATCGAGCGGCGGGTTTTATTACGAGTTCGATTGCCCCGAAGGCATTTACGAAATCACTTTGCTCGAAGCCGAGACATATTGGAGCGGCGCTGGCAAACGTGAGTTTAATGGCTTCATTCAAGGCCGGCAGGTGTTGACGAATTTCGACATTTTCGCCGCCGCAGGCGGACAGAACATTCCTATCAGCCGTGTTTTCACCAACGCGGTGACGAATTCCCAACTGCAAATTCTTTTCACTCCGGTGGTGGACAACGCGCGCATCTCCGGCGTGCAGGTTCGCAAAATCGCCGACGTGTTCAGCGATACCGATGGAATTCCCGACTGGTGGCGGCTGGCTTATTTCGGTCACGCGCTGGGGCAGGCGAACGACCATTCGCACGGCTCGGATGATGCAGACGGCGACGGTGTGTCCAACCTGACCGAATTTTTGGCAGGAACGGATCCGCTGAATCCAGCTTCCGTTCCGACTCCGCCAGCTTTCAACATCACGCAAATTGTGATGACCACCACCAACATCCAGGTGAGTTGCTCGACGGCGACCAACTGGAGTTACCAGCTCCAGTGCCGCAGCAGTCTGGACGCAGCTTCATTCTGGAGCAACATCGGTTCCACTGCATCCGGCACAGGCGGGACAGTCGTGTTCAGCGACAGCGTTGCCTTTACCAACAGCACAAGATTTTACCGTGTGCAGGCGCGTTGAAATTGGACACCCCAGTTTTTGGGGGCTAGGTAGGTCTCAAACTTCGCGCAATACGGAACGGAAAGGGAAAGGGAACGGGGTTAAACCCTAGATTGGACACTTTTCTCTACGAAAAGGGGGGCGGTCCCTAGTTTTGACACATTTCTCCCCTGACCGGTTTGCGACTTGGGATCTGGGAGTTGGAAGTTAGGAGATGAGAGATGGAGCCGTCACCGAATTCGACGCTTTTCCGCCGTCGCTTTGCTATGGCGCGACAAGTCTTTCGGCCATATCATCCAAAACCTTCATCCGCCTTCTTCCGCCAGGCGGGATTCGGCGCGACGAGTCCGCCGCCGTTGCACTTTGGCGAGACAAGAAGGAGAAATATGAACACACCGTCAAGCACGCCGGGCATCTGCCGGATTGACCAGCCGGCCAAGCACAATCACGGGTATTTTGTGCGGCTGCAGCGCAGGGGCAAAATCCATTCCGCATTTTTTACCGATTGTTCGCACCGCGGTCGCAAGCAGGCACTGGCGGCCGCGCAAAGGCATTACCGGAAGTTGCTGGCGAAATTGGGGCCACCCAAACAGATGTTGCGCCGCTGGTGGGCCGAGATTCGGAGGCGCAAGAGTTCGTCCGGCATCGTCGGCGTGCAGAAGCTGGTGGACCGGCGATCCAAGCGGCCTCGGACGTATTGGAAAGCGACCTGGAGTCCAGAACCGTATGTGGTCCGGCGAAAATGGTTTTCGGTGCGGAAGTTCGGCGCGAGGAAAGCCAGAAGGCTGGCCATTCGCGCCCGGCGCGCGGGTGTGCGGAACATGCAATGAATGCCAAACCAAAGCGGAATAGAGCGAAAGTGGAACAGCCCGGCATCGGCCAGCCGCGATAGGCTCTCAATCAGTTCCTCGTAATTATCCCCAAGCACTCAAGGGCAGGCGACCGTCACCTGAGTGGCGGCCTACGCTTTCGCGTCGGAGCAAAGCCTAATGAAATCCGCGAATTTCTTTTCGTATCCCGGCGGCGGATTCATCAATTCCTTCGTTACGCCGACGAAGTGCCGGTTCAACTGGAACAATCCCCGGTTACTTCTTTCCCGCCTTTTGTTGAGCTTTGATCTTCGCCCACCGAGCTTTTTGGAATGCCGCAATTTTGGCTTTGGCTGACGCACTCATCTTGCGTTTTTTCGGCTGTGATTGCTTCACCTTTTGCCCCTTAACCTTTGCCCATCTTGCTTTTTGAGCGGCAGCAATCCTTGCCCTGCCGGCTGCACTCATTTTGCGTTTTTTCTTCGGAGCAACAGCGGTAATGGATTTTGCCGAAGAACCAAAAATCCGACCAAGCTCATTTTCGAGCGATTGGATTTTTTCTTTAAGTGTGGCTGCTTTGCGTAATTGTTGAACTGATAAACTGCTTAATGATGTACTCATATGAAAGTAATTACGGTTTTTAACCGGGCAAGTCAACGGTTGTTTTGGCGGGGCGGTCTATCTTGACTCGATTTCACGAGGACAGCACTGGATGTGGGTGGCCCGGGTATTGGAGGGTTCGGAATGACCTGTCCTGCCGCACCCCTGGCTGCTTTGTTGCTGACAGGATGCGACAGCCAAATTATAAACCATCTCAGGCTGAATCAATTTGGCCGGCCGGATGTTGACGGATTAAAAGACGATGCTGGTTGGAACGCGAAGGCGGCAGTCGGTTTTGAAACCGGTTGAAAGGAAGCCCAGATGAAAAAAACAACGTTTCCCTTGTCTCAAGTCTATCGGCTGCTCGAACCCGGACCGGTCGTGATGGTCACGACGGCCCGCGCAGGGCGGGCGAACATCATGACCCTGTCGTGGCATACGATGATGGAGTTCGAGCCGCCGATCGTGGGTTGCGTGATCAGCAACCGGAACTACTCGTTTGAAATCTTGAAGGCGACCAGGGAATGCGTGATCAACATCCCGACAGTGGAGCTGGCGGAAACGGTGGTGGGCTGCGGGAACGCTTCGGGACGACGGGTGGACAAGTTCAAGGCCTTTGGTCTCACGCCCATGGCCGCCGCGTGCGTCAAGGCCCCACTCATCGCCGAGTGCCATGCCAATCTGGAATGCAAGGTCATTGATGGGAAGCTGGTCGCCCAATACAACTTCTTTATCCTTAAGGTCGTCAAAGCGTGGATTGACCCAGCGAGGAAACATCCGCGGACGATTCATCACCAAGGGGAAGGCGTGTTCATGGTTGCTGGCCGGACGATCCATTTGCCTTCCAAAATAACTTCCCGCGCCAGGAAATAAATGCCCGCCCGCTGGCCGAATACAAGTTGACGGCGAGTGACACCGTTGCTTCTCCAGCGGTGATGCTTGATAACTCGCCCACGCTCCTGAACCCGCTAAAGCGCCTGCCAGCCGGGACCACCGTAAATAACACGGGGCAGGCCGNNCGAACTACCGCACGATGACTTCCGGCGGGCGCACTTCGACTACCGGAACGCGCACTACGACTGGCGGAGGTCCGACTATGACTTCCGAATGACTTTGGTAATCCTCGTGCCCGTGCCGTCCGCCTTCGGAAACAAGACATCCGGTGGTAGTAAGGAGGGTGATAACGCAGGCAAATAACAGGATCATTTTCATATTTAGTTTGGGTGGTGGTAAAGTTTCAAAATTCCACACTGCAGCGGCGGTCACAGACCGCCGCTACATCCAAAACTATTCCACCGTCTTGGTTTGGATTGTTTGCTGGAGTCACATTACACGCCGAGCCGGGACTTCTCTATGTGGTATAACCCTA
>PMOA01000116.1 GCA_003161635.1 Limisphaerales bacterium | reverse complement strand
CATGGAGGAGAGGGAGTGTTTGATTGCGGCTTCGCCGCGCTGTGTCGTTCACCCATTGTCATTGCGTTGCTCCTGTTGGGACTGGGAACCGCATTCCTCCGCGCCCAGCAGGACAAGCCGGCCCCACCGCCGCTGGTCCAGGTCCAGCCGACCCCGCAACCGCCGTCCCAGGTTCAACCCCCTGAGAACCAGCCGATCAAGATTGAGCCGGTTCAGGAACCACCGCCGCTCTATCTCGACACCAACCAGCCCGTCGAGAAACGCGTCGAAGACCTGTTGGGTCGCATGACGTTGGAGGAGAAGATTGCGCAGGTCCACGCCGACTCGAAATTCTCCACCGCCGCCATTCCGCGGCTGGGCATCCCGCGCCGCTGGATTGACGACGGCCCGCACGGCGTGCGCGAAGACGTCGGCCCCTACTCGTGGAACGCCGCCGGACGCAACGACGATTATGCGACCTGGATGCCGGCGTTGAGCGCCCTGGGTTCCACTTGGAACGTGGATCTGGCGACTGCCCACGGCAACGTGCTCGGACAGGAGGCGCGGGCGCGCAACAAGGACGTCCTGCTCGCGCCGATTGTTGACATCGCGCGCACCCCGATCTGCGGGCGGATTTACGAGTATTTCGGCGAAGACCCGTTCCTGAACACGCGCATGGGGGTGAACTACATCGAAGGCGTGCAATCCAACGACGTCGCCGCCTGCGTGAAACATTTTGCCGGCAACAACCAGGAGAACGGGCGGGGAAGCATCAACATGGACATGGACGAACGCACCTTGCGCGAGATTTATCTGCCGCCGTTCGAGGCCGCCGTCAAGGAGGCCCACGTCTGGGCCGTCATGGGCGCCTACACCAAATTCCGTGGCGAGTATTGCGCCTACAACGATTATCTCATCAATAAAATCCTCAAGGGCGAATGGGGTTTTCCGGGGCTGGTGATGTCCGATTGGGGCGGCACCTACTCCACGCGCGAAGCCGCGTTGGGCGGGCTGGACGTGGAAATGGGCACCCTCGTCGGGTCGGAGGACAAATCGGCCTACACCAATTTTTTCCTGGCCAGCGCGTTTCTGGATGCCATTCGCACCAACGGCATTCCGGTGTCGGTCCTGGACGACAAGGTGCGGCGCAGCCTGCGCGTCATGTTCGCCTCGCACATCTTTGATCCCGTGCGCCTGCCCGGCGCGCTCAACTCGCCGGAACATCGGGCCACCGCGCAACGCGTCGCCGAGGAATCCATGGTGCTGTTGAAGAACAACAACAACGCGTTGCCGTTGGATGCGTCCAAAATCAAATCGGTGGCGGTGATTGGTGAAAATGCCGTGCGCCACAATGCGGCGGGCTTTTTTGGCGCCGGCGTCAAAACCATGTATGAGGTCACCCCGCTCGACGGCATCGTGCAGCGCGTCGGCGGCAAGGTGAACGTCACCTATTCGGCCGGTTACAGCAAGGAAGGCGGCGACTCCAACCTGGTCGAACGCGCCGTCACGGCGGCGCGCCAGGCGGATGTCGCCATCATCGTCGCCGGCCTCAATCATTCCCGCTATCTGGACGACGAAGGCTGGGACCGGACCAATCTCAGTTTGCCGTACGGCCAGGACGAATTGATTCAGCGGGTGGTCCAGGCCAATCCGCGAACGATTGTGGTTTTGGTGTCGGGTCCGGCGATTGAGCTGGGTCAGTGGCTGGCGCAGGTGCCGGCGGTGTTGCAGGCGCATTATTCCGGGATGGAAGGCGGCCATGCGCTCGCCCGCATCTTGTTCGGCGACGTGAACCCGTCGGGCAAATTGACCGTCACCTATCCAAAACAACTGCTGGATTCACCGGCACACGCGCTGGGCACCTATCCCGGCACGAACGGCACGCTTTTCTACAAGGAAGGATTGCTGGTGGGCTACCGCTGGTTCGACACGAAAAACATCGAGCCGCTGTTCCCGTTCGGTTTCGGCTTGAGCTACACCACGTTTGAATATTCCAACCTGAAACTCGTCCCCGGCCACGGCACCAACGGCCCGGTCGTCACGGCCGAATTCGACATCGCCAACACCGGCGCGCGCGCCGGCGCCGAGGTAGCGCAACTATACATCCACCAGGACAACCCGAGCCTGCCGCGGCCGCTGAAGGAGTTGAAAGGCTTCAAGAAGATCTTCCTGAAACCGGGCGAAAAGCAGACCATCTCCATCCCGCTCGACGTTCGGTCCTTTGCCTTCTACGACCCGTCCAAAAGCGCCTGGGTGGCACAACCGGACGATTTCAAAATCCAGATCGGTAGCTTCTCCCGCGACATCCGTTTGACAGAAAATTTCCACTTACGATAAGGCAAAACCTGAAATAAAATCGGCAATTCCTGCCGCGTGGCGCAGCTTTACGCGGCGTCACGTGATATCCGCTTGGAAAACAACTTTCACTTGGAACAAACCACGATAGAGAAATAGATTGCTGCCCGACAGCAGTTCCTGCCACGTGAGACAAAGTCTTTTACGTGGCCTGCCGCGTGAGACAAGGTCTTTGATCGGTGGGGCGAGACTACCGGCGAGCCGAATCTAAATTCGTTTTAGCCGCAAAAAAGCGCAAAGAATTGAATCGCTGATGAATGCTGATGCACGCTGAAGGGAGGGATCAAACACCCAGCACGATTTGTTCGTCCAGATGCGGCGAGAGATATTCATACATGTCGCCCTTCAAGTCGTGTCCCTCGTGCGGAACGAGATCCATATCGGCGATGACTTGGACGACGGCGCGAAGCGTGGGTCGGTCGTAAATCTTGAGCGTTGCGTTGCGGAAAAGTTCCTGACCAGTGCGGGTGAGGCCGGGCAATTCGTGAAGTTTTTCAATCGCGCCGTGTAGCGTGTCAAAAAGTTCATTGCCGGTGAGCGTTACATAATTGCCCCATGCGTAACGCGCCCACGAACCGGAAAAGATACGCTGGTAATTCTTCTCAACGAGAGAAGCTTGTTCGTCACGCTCGGAAAGCAGCCGCAGGAAAATCAGATAGGAATCCACGTAAAACTGCGCCACGTGGCAGGCCACGTAAAAGGTTTCACCTCACGTGGCAGCCCGACCCCCTTTTGCACCCTGATCACGGAGACGGTTACTAGAGCCTTTCCATCAATCCTGTAGCGTGCGTCTTCGGCCTCCGCCGGGTGGCGGTGTTTTTGGCTTTTGGCTTCGTTTCGGCTTGGTCACAGGCCGTTGCGGGCATGCTCCCTCGCCAAAGCCTCGCCAAAAACCAGAAACCCTCGCTCCGCATCGCTACATCATTTCTGTCAATGCTCTAAGGTTGCCAGAGCGCGCGCCAGAATTGCTGGGGTGTATCCGGCGACACCGGGTTTGTGACGTTCAGCGTGCCCTCAATCAATATATTTGTTTCGACGGAAGTCCACGTGGACAGGTCGGTGGAACTTTGGATCACGTAGGGAACGTAGGCCTGGCCCAGGACCTGGAACGTAAACTGGCCGGCGGCCGCCGGCAAAAGATTCAACTGAGGCGCGGTTGGCACTGAGTCGGAGGACGCAAAGGTGAACAGCGTCAGCGAATAGGGCGGGCACGAGTAAGTGAAATTCGCGCTTGCCGAAAGATAGTAGGTCAGCGCGATATCCTGCGCTGCAGCCGGGCCATTCGTGCGTGCGGCTTCGTCCTGCTGAATCCCATAAGAGCGGACGGTGGCTGTCGGCCAGGGAGAGAAATTCGCCAGCGCGATTTGCGCGTCGTACACGGCAGTTGCGTTCTTGTTGATGATGAGCAGCGTGAGCGTGCCATCCGTGCGCTGAGCGGCATAGGTGGAGAGCAAAGGATTGTCGCTGGTGGCGTTGAGCACCGTATCGCCCGGTCGGACGAAGTACTGCATGAGTTTCATCCCGTAAAAGGTCGGATAGCGGGTGTCCGCGTTGACCATGATTCCCAGATCGCCATTGGTTCGCCAGCCGTAGAGTGACGGGTCAAAATCGCCGCCGGTGTCCACGCCATTCCGGAGGTCCCACCAGACAAACGAGTTGAATTCCGTTTTCATGAGCTGGTTCAGGCTGTCCGCCAGATAGAGCGCATTGACGATGCTGGTGGATTGTCGCCCTTGAGAGCCGGCGTCGGCGTTGTTTTCGGTGCAGAGCAGTTCGATATTTCCGCCGTCGCCAAAGTAATCGGTGATTTGTTGGCGTAAATCGGCTGCGTCCCCGGCCCAATTGGACGCGGCCTGCAATAACGCCGCGTCGTTGTCCACCAGGTATTCCGGATAAAAATGATGCACCACAAAATCGGGCGTGACCCCGAGGCTTTGCAATGTGGAAAGCAGGACCGGTGTCCAGCCATAATGCGTCAGGCCGGTACGCGGATTGTAGGCGGAGTGAGAGAGATTGTTTGCATAGTTATCTTCGCCCGGGACAACGACGATGCCGATTTTGATGGTCGGGTCGGCCGCTTTCATCTGGGTGTAATAATCCGCAAAGCGCATGGCATAGGTCCATGGATCATGCGCCAAGTAGGCTGCATTGGTGTTATTGTCCGCTTCCCACGAGCCATAACATTCGTTGCCGACTTCCCAATATTTAAAGCCGCACTGATTGGTGACGTTCGCTGAAAGCACCCAGCCGGCCGCCTCGTCGGGCGTGCCGGTGCCGTAATTGACGGTGATGAAAACCTGCGCGGCAGCGTTCGTTGCGACATGCATGAAATTCGAGAATTTTGTCGGGTCATACGGATAACCATCATCCCTTGTGCCGGTCGCCCAATGGTAAAAGTCGGACAACGATCCGCCGGGGAAGCGCAAGGTCCGGCAGCCCAGTTCGTTCAAGGCCGCCGCCGTTGAAGGGGTGTCGAAATGACTGTCCCAAATTGCCGTGTTGACTCCGAACCACCGCGCATCCGCCACACGGACCGTCTGGCTGGCATCCACGTTTACCTGAGAAACGCCGTACCCGGAGTTTGTAGGGGAGGAACCGGCTTCCACCGCGCCGATATCGCTGCCATCGCCGCCGGCGGCGTTGGGAATGCTAGGGTAGTCAAATGGGCGGACGAACCCCCGTTGGTCGGTCGTCACGCCGAAGCTTTTGCCCTGGTCAATGACCGGGCTCAAAGACGTCGGCACCATGGTCGGTGTTGGCCCACCGTTGTCCTGGAGCGGACCAAGCAAGGGATTGATGGGGGAACCGGAGGTCCCAATCTGGTCTCCCAGGCCGCCCCAGCCGGTGCTGCCGTTGATTGCGCCGATCAGATTGAATCCCAGGGAGCCAAAGGTGCCGTAACAATCCGCGTTGACGCCCGAGCCGGTGTTGCCTGCAATGATGCAGTTACCCACTGTCGGCGTCCCCGCGATGAAATAGATTCCGATACCGGGCGAAAAGCCAGTGTTTTGGACAACGGTACAGTTGGTCATCTCGAAAGCTGAACCAACACCGTAAATTCCCCCGCCGGCGAGCGACGCGTGATTTGCTGCAATGGTGGAATTGACAAAATGGTCGTAGGCGCCGAGATAAATCCCGCCGCCATACACGGCGGAGTTGCCCGAAACAGTGCTGCCCAGCAGAAACAAGGTGCCACTGGCGTGGTAAATCCCGCCGCCACTGCCATAAAGACTGGTGGCGGTATTGCTGGAAATCAGGCAATTGACCAGATTCACCCACCCATAAGCTTCGCAAACACCGCCCCCGGAGAAACTGGTGTTCTTGGAAATCGTGCACCCGCTCACCGTCAGGATTGTCCCGTTCTCTTGATAGATTCCCCCGCCGGACCCATTTGTATTTCCGTGTGCGATGGTTAAACCGGAGATTTGGATGAGGACGCTGCCGCTGGTGTGAATCACGCGGCTGGCATTGTTTCCGGAGATGGTCAGTGTGCTCGCACCGGGCCCGTTGAGAGTCAGTCCGTTGGTGATCAATAGCTCGCCACTCGTAAGTGTGATGGTGCCGGTGACATTGTTGGCAAAATTAATCGTGTCCCCTCCAGCCGCACTCAATATCGCCTGTCGCAGCGAGCCTGGTCCCGAGTCGTTCAAGTTGATGACGGTGAGCACAGAGGCTGAAGAAAGTGACGTCACACTCAGCAGGAGAGCGAGCACGCGGCAGAACCTGGGCAGTACCAGATATTTCATGGCGAAATACAGTTCATTAGAACAATGAACAACTCTACGGCGATCCCTCAATAGTGCAACCTGCTTTTTACGGGTCAGAACGGGTTTGCCTGTGGGTTTGGAAATCCGCGACCAGCCTCGAAAGCTTTCGGGGTACACAGACTTGGAAGTCTGCGCTGCTTGGGCTGCGGCTCTGCCGCACTGTGCCTCTTTGGGGCGAAGTCACCTCGCGGCATGTGGGTGACGAGTTGATTGCCTACACGGAACGTGTCGAGGATCTTCCCGGTGGAGCTCAGGGCGATTTATAGACCCGGAAAAAGCGATGGGGGAATTGAGTCAGGTTCGGGTCGGAAAAGGTGAAGTTTGTCATCACGTTTTCCAAATCAGCGTCCCTTAGCGCGGATTAGCGGTTCGTCCAGAGCTTTGTCCATGTTGAAGAACTTGCGCCGAGCGGCCTGCGCCTTATTCTGCGGCCATTAACCTGAAATCACCATCCTTGAACCGGATTATGCGAACCAAATTATTCTGCCTTTCCCTTCTGACCTGCATCGCTTTGGTGGCTGCCAGCGCGGCCGACGTCGCGTCCCTGCCTTTCGTCAGCCCGATGTTCGGCGACAACATGGTTCTCCAGCGCGGAAAACTGATTCGATTCTGGGGCTGGGCCAGGGCCGGTGAATCGGTTCGGGTGGAGATGGCGGGTCATGCGGCGAAGGCCGTGGCCGGACTCGATGGCCGTTGGCAGGCCGAGCTTGAGGCGCCGGCGCCGGGAGGCCCGTACACGGTTAAAATCACCGGGCCGGAGCAAAGCGTGGTGTTGCACGAAGTTCTGGTGGGTGACGTATGGTTGTGTGGCGGGCAGTCCAACATGGAACTGGGCCTGGCCCGGACGCGCAATGGCGCGGATGAAATCAAAGCGGCGGAGCATCCAGAAATCCGATTGTTTACAGTCAAGCAGCACGTGGCCTATTCCCCCACGGCGGTCCCGCAAGGTTCATGGAAAATTTGTTCGCCGCAAACCGTCGCCGAAGGCGCGGGCTTTTCGGCGGTTGCCTACTTTTTTGGGCGGAAACTGCAGGCTGAACTTCATGTCCCCATCGGCCTGATCGAGGATTGCTGGGGTGGTACTCCGGCTGAAAGCTGGATGAGCCCGGAATCGCTCCACAAGTTGAAGGATTTTGACGTGCCGCTGGCGGAAATTGAAAGGCTGCACGCCAAGGGCGGACCGGAATCCGGCAGCTTTCTCATGAATTGGCTGGACGAATATGACGTGGGATCGCAAAGCAACAACTGGGCGGCGGCCGAGCTGGACGATTCCGGCTGGAAGACGGTCCAGATTCCCGGCGGCTTTTCGGAATTGGGCGTGGCGGACGTGCCAAGCATCTGCTGGTTTCGCAAAGAGTTTACGTTGCCGGATCCGTTGCCCGCGGGCCAAGCGACCCTTTGCCTCGGCTCGATTGAAAAGATGGATACCGCCTACCTCAATGGCCAGTGGGTCGGCGCGAGTTCGTGGGTGGAGAATCCCCGGGCGTATGGAATCAAGGCCGGTGTGCTGAAGCCCGGCCGGAATGTTCTCGCCGTGCGGGTCTTCAAGCTGAAACCGCAGGGCGGGTTCCTGTCCAAACCGGATGCGCTGCGCCTGGTCCTGGGCGATCAGTCCGTGATTCCGCTCGACGGCGAATGGAAAGGCGCGTTGAGCGTGGATGCCCGTCCACCGCATCCCCTGCCCTTGACGTTCGAAAATTATCCGACGATGCCCATCGTCCTTTTTGACGGCATGATTCAGCCGGTGGCGCCACTGTCCCTCCGGGGCGCCATCTGGTATCAGGGCGAAGCGAACGCCGAGCGGGCGCATCAATACCGGACCCTGCTGCCGGCGATGATTGGCGACTGGCGGAAACTTTTCCGCCAGGGCGATTTTCCGTTTTACATCGTCAGTCTGCCCGCGTTCATGCATCACCGCGATCAACCCGGCGACGATTCCTGGGCCGAACTGCGCGAGGCGCAGGCGTTGACCGCCCGAACGGTGAAAAATTCCGCTTTGGCCGTCACTATTGACACCGGTGATCCCGACAACATTCACCCGAAGGACAAGCAGGTTGTCGGGGAGCGTCTGGCCTTGTGCGCCCTGGCCAATGAGTATGGCGAAAAAATTCCCTGGGCCGGACCCACGTTCGCCTCGATGACTCGTCTTCCGGGCGCGCTTAAACTCCGGTTCAACCACACCGAGGGCGGACTGGTGGTCAAGGGAGACAAACCGGGGGAGTTCTCCGTGGCCGGCAAAGACCGCCAATGGCACTGGGCCGAGGCTAAAGTGGAAGGAGACTCGGTGATCGTGTCATCGCCGGCGGTGCCGGACCCGCAAGCGGCCCGCTATGCCTGGCAGGCCAATCCGGCGGCAACTCTTTTCAACGGCATCGGGTTGCCGGCGGTCCCGTTCCGCACGGACAACTGGCCCGGTGTGACCGACACCCACAAACCGTGGTAGCCGCATAAAAGACTTCGTCTCACGCGGCGAGGGGAAACATCGAACGTTGAACATCGAACATCCAACTCCGATAAACTCCGTTTCCGCGAGCACGCGACAAAGTCGGTGTCGCGAGCAGGCATCGAACTCCGAACATCGAATCCAGGAAATGGAGAACGAAATGCTGCGCTAGGGCGTGGTTTCGAGAAAGGCGCTCAGGGCGTAAACCAGAGCGGCATTCCAGTTGATGGCGATTTCGTTGGTTCGGTAATCCCCCTGTTCATCGTGCCAATCACCCGCCTTGGGATGAGGCCCGCCAACGAGATAGCCCGGCCACGGATCCACCACGTTGCCGCCGCCGGAACGACGATCGTGCGGATGCAGCGGCGGATGGAAACCGATGCCGGTGACAAACGACCGGCCATAGCAGTTGCGGCCAAACAAATGATTCAAGGCGTCGAGGCACGTGGCGCGATAACCGCCTTTGCCGGGTGACAGGCGGTCGGCGGCCATGAGCAGGAGCGTCTGCCGCGCCACCCCACCGTTGCAGCCCCAGTAGTAACGCGAGCCTAGCGGGCGATCGTAACCGTCGCGGCTGGCGGTTTGCACGATGTCATCCGCCACGGACAGCAGGTTGCCGTGGACCAGTTTCACCAGGGCCGGGTCGCGGCCCGGTCGCTTTGAAAACAGGTAGGTGATGAGTCCCAAATTCTTCGTTTCGTCCCAGTCGAAATCGCTGTCCACCTGGCCGTTCACCGCCTTCACGCGGGTTTCGAGGTCAAGCAAAGCGTCAGGCGAGCCGGTGGTTTCCCAGAGTTCCGCCGCCGCCCACAGACGGTTTTGGGGAACGCCATTCTGCCGGTGATTGGGCTGGTTGATTTCATAGGCGCCCGTGCTGAAACCGGTTTGATCCGCCTGATGATATTCCGGGTGGGCTTTCAGAAATTGATAGCTCAATTGGGCGGCTTGCAGGCAGCGGTCGGCAAAGGCCGGGTCGTAGGGCCGGAAAATCCGCGCCGCCTGTGCCGTCATCCCCACAAAATCGGCGGTGGCCTCGCTGCCCCACGGAGTGAAGTAGCGGTTTGTCGTCTCAAGTTCCGGCATGATAAAACCGCCGAAACTGCGCGTGGTGAGTTTATGATACACTGAGCCGTCCGGCGCCTGCATGGTCAGCAGCCAGTCCAGCTCCCATTTCAATTCGGCCAGAAAATCCGGCAGCTTGCCGCCGGACTCCGGAAGGTCGAGCCGGACTTTGCGGAGTTGCGGGCCGAAATCCTCCCAAGCCCGGAACAGTGTGCCGACCGTGACGCCGGCGTTGACGGTGTATTTGTTGTAATCGCCCGCGTCGTGCCAGCCTTTGGTGCCGTCCTTGTTCGTGTGGCCGCCGCCGACGTAATCCAGCCACGCATCGTTGGTGTGGCAGGCCGCGTGGGCGAAGGTATGGCCGTGATGCGTGGCGCTGACGGCGGTGCCGCAGCGCCACAAATAAAATCCGAGCATGACGGTGTGGAATGGTTCGCGATAAACGTCCGCCGCGATGTGGAACGGCGCGGACCGGCCCACGGACGGCACGTCGAGTTGGTATTCGCCGGGTCGTTTGAGCTTCGAAAAATCAGCCGTGTAGAGCTGCTCCTGCGTGTCCGGGTCCAGAACCGGGCCGGTGGCTTTGCCTTTGAAGGCCGTCGAGCCATCGGTGACGCGGACCACGGTAAAATTCGCGCAAGACGCGGCGATCGTTGCCTGTTTCTCCGCGTTCGGCAGGTAACCCACCGTGTTGAAGCGAATCGAGAGGGATTCCCCGGCCGCCCAAGCCGGGTTTATGAGCAGAGTCGCCAGAAGGACAAAGGCCCAATAAATTTTTCCACAACGTTGTCGTTCAGGTCTTGAACAAAAGCAGAAACTTCGCGTCATCATTCATCAAGCCAAGCAGTTTTTACCTTTATTTGCAAGCGCCCAAGGCTGGCGGCGATGTCATTAATTTGTATGACGCGCGATGTCTGGTTACGCCTTGACGCCTTCTCTCGCTGCCAAATATGCTCCCGGCCATGAATTCAGCCATCTGCCGGTTTCCTGTATTTCACGCAGTGTCCACCGCACCGGTTCCCATCCATTAACGTCAGAAAAAACTCTTTTCCATTCTATGCAACTCCATTGGATCGACCTTAGCATCATCGTCCTGTATCTGATCGCCACGATTTTTGTCGGCTTTTGGGTTTCCAAACGGGCGTCCAAGGACATGAAGTCCTATTTCCTGGGTGGCAACAAGCTGCCCTGGTACATGCTGGGCGTTTCGAATGCTTCGGGCATGTTCGACATCTCGGGCACCATGTGGCTGGTTTATGTGACGGCCACGTATGGAATGAAAGGGACCTGGTTGCCGTGGCTTTGGCCGGTGTTCAACCAGATTTTCCTGATGGTCTATATGTCCATCTGGCTGCGGCGGTCGAATGTGATGACCGGAGCGGAATGGATCCAGACCCGGTTTGGCAAGGGCCCCGGCGCCACGGCTTCGCACATCATCGTGGTTGTGTTTGCGCTGGTGAGTGTGATCGGATTTCTGGCTTACGCATCCAAGGGCATCGGCAAGTTCGCCGGCGAGTTCCTGCCGGGGCACCTTTCGGATGATACCTATGCGTGGATCCTGATGGGCATCACGACGTTCTACGTCGTCAAAGGCGGGATGTTCAGCGTGGTTTTCACCGAAGTCGTTCAGTTCTGCATCCTGACCGTCGCTTCCATCGCCATCGGCATCATTGCCATGGTCAAGGTCGCCCCGGACATGCTGGACAAGGTGATTCCCTCCGGCTGGCACGACCTGTTCTTCGGCTGGAACCTCGGTCTGGACTGGACCTCCATTCCCGAAATTAATAACAAGATCGCACATGACGGCTATTCGCTCTTCGGAATTTTCTTCATCATGATGTGTTTCAAGGGAATCCTGATCAGCGCGGCCGGCCCGGCACCCAATTATGACATGCAGCGCGTGCTCTCGACGAAAGGCCCCCGGGAGGCGGCGCTGATGAGTTCGACGGTCAATGTGGTGCTGTTCTTCCCGCGGTACATGATGATCATGGGCCTGACGGTTTTGGCCCTGGCCTTCTACACCCCGGATTTGGCGGCGATGGGCGACCAGCTGGACCTCGAAAAAATATTGCCGCTGGCCCTGGCGAGATTTGTGCCGGTCGGCATTCTGGGGCTGGTCATAGCCGGCCTGCTGGCGGCGTTCATGTCGAATTTCGCGGCGACCGTCAACGCGGCCCCGGCCTACCTGGTCAACGACATTTACAAGCGGTACATCAATCCCAACGCACCCGCCAAGCGCTATGTGTGGCTGAGCTATCTGGTTTCCTTCGCGGTGGTCGTCGTCGGTCTTCTTTTCGGCCTCATCACGCATTCCATCGACTCGATCGTGCAATGGATTGTGTCAGGTCTGTGGGGCGGCTACACGGCCTCGAATGTTCTCAAGTGGTATTGGTGGCGGTTCAACGGCTGGGGTTATTTCTGGGGCATGGCCACCGGCCTCGGCAGTTCGCTGATTGTGCCTCTGCTGTTCCCGCAGCTCCATGCCATCAACACGTTCCCGATCATCCTTGGCGTTTCATTGGTCGGCTGCTTGATTGGAACGTTCCTGACTCCTCCGGAAGAGGAGCAAGTCCTGAAGGACTTCTACCGGCAGGTGCGGCCCTGGGGTTTCTGGGGACCGGTCTATGAAAAGGTTGTCAAAGAAGACCCCAGCTTTCAGCGGAACAAGGATTTCTACCGCGACATGTTCAACATCGTGGTCGGCACCATCTGGCAGACCTGTTTCATCGTGCTCGCCATGTTCCTGGTGACGCGTCATTTCCGCAACGCCTTGATCACCTTGGCGGTACTCGTCGTCACCTGTTTCATCCTGAAAAAGACCTGGTACGACCGGTTGCCGGCGCCCACGCCCGACCCCGACCCCGTGCCTGATCTCCAGGGCCAGCCCGAAACGGGCGCCGCCACCGCTGCCCGGTAAACGTTCTCAAAATTTCACATCAAAAAAACAGCCATGCGTTACGGACACTTTGACGATCAAAATCGCGAATACGTCATCACCCGGCCCAACACCCCGCTGCCGTGGATCAATTACCTCGGTTGCGAGGCGTACTTCGGCATCATCTCGAACACGGCGGGCGGCTACTCCTTTTACCGCGACGCGCGCCTGCGCCGGCTGACGCGCTACCGCTACAACAACGCGCCGTTCGATGTCGGCGGGCGGTATCTCTACATCCGCGACAACGACAGCGGCGAATTCTGGTCGCCTTCGTGGCAGCCGACGCGCACCAAACTCGATAAATATGAATGCCGCCACGGCATGGGCTATACCACCATCAGTTCGAGCTACAGCAAGATCGAAGCGCAAACCACTTATTTTGTGCCGCTCGGCGAAACGCTGGAAATCTGGAAATTCTCGGTGACCAACCGGCGCAACAAGCCGGCGAAGCTTTCGATTTTTTCCAGCATCGAGTTCTGTTTGTGGGACGCGCAGGACGATGCCACCAACTTCCAGCGCAACTTCAGTATCGGCCAAGTCGAAGTCAACAACGGTGTCATCTACCACAAGACCGAATATCGCGAGCGCCGCAACCACTTCGCGTATTTCGCCTGCTCGGAAAAACTCGCCGGTTTCGATACGCAACGCGACACGTTCCTCGGCGCTTATCGCAGTTGGGACAACCCGGCGGCAGTGGAGCGTGGCAAATCCTTCAACTCGGTCGCGCACGGCTGGGCGCCGCACGGTTCGCACCACGTCAAAGTGAGTTTGAAGCCCGGCGAAACGAAGGAAATCATCTTTGTCCTTGGCTACCACGAGAATCCGGCGGACAAAAAGTTCGACCCGCCGGATTCGCAGACGATCAACAAGCAGACCGTCAAGCCGGTCATCGCGAAATATCTCGACGGCCGGAACGTCACGGCGGCTTTTGAAAGACTGCGGCATTACTGGGACGACCTGCTGGGCATTTACCAGGTGCAGTCGCCCGACATCCACGCCAACCGCATGGTCAACATCTGGAACGCCTACCAGTGCATGGCCACGTTCAACATGTCGCGCTCGGCGTCGTTCTACGAATCCGGCATCGGACGCGGACTCGGCTTTCGCGATTCCAACCAGGACCTGCTCGGCTTCGTTCACATGGTCCCGAGCCGCGCCCGCGAACGCATCCTCGACCTGTCGGCGACGCAGCTCAAATCCGGCGGCGCATTCCATCAATACCAGCCGCTGACCAAACGCGGGAACAACGACATCGGCAGCGGCTTCAACGACGACCCGCACTGGCTCATCCTCGGCGTCGGCGCTTACATCAAGGAAACCGGCGACTGGGGCATCCTCGACGAACCGGTGCAATTCGAGAACGAACCCGGCTCCGAGCAGCCGCTTTACGAACACCTGCGCCGCAGTTTCAATTACACCCTCGAACGCATCGGTCCGCACGGCCTGCCGCTCATCGGCCGCGCCGACTGGAATGACTGCCTGAACCTGAATTGTTTCTCCGACACGCCGGGGCAATCGTTCCAGACCACCACAAACAAGGACGGCAAGGTGGCCGAGTCGGTGTTCATCGCCGGCCTGTTTGTAATGGCCGGGAAGGAACTGGCAGCCATTGCGAAAAAGCGCGGGTTGAACAAGGAAGCTGAACGCTGTCTGGCCGAGGCGGCCAAAATGGAAAAGGTCATTTACCAGCACGGCTGGGATGGCGCCTGGTTTGTGCGCGCCTACGACGACTTCAGCAAACCAATCGGCTCGAAGGTGTGCAAAGAGGGCAAGATTTTCATTGAATCGCAGGGCATGTGCATCATGGCCGGGATTGGTTTGAAGGATGGCAAGGCCAGGCGTGCGCTGGCATCGGTGAACAAGCACCTCGCCACGAAGCACGGCATCGTGCTGCAACAACCGGCCTTCTCGAAGTATTACATCCACCTGGGTGAAATCTCCTCGTATCCTCCGGGCTACAAGGAAAACGCCGGCATCTTCTGCCACAACAACCCGTGGATCATCATTTCCGAAACCATGGTTGGCAACGGCAACCGCGCCTTCGACTATTATACCCGCATCAACCCTTCGGCGCGCGAGAAAATCGGCGACCTGCACCGCTGCGAGCCTTACGTCTTCGCGCAGATGATCGCCGGCAAGGACGCGCCGACGCACGGCGAAGCCAAGAATTCCTGGCTCACCGGCACCGCCGCCTGGACCTACTACACCATCACGCAATGGATCCTGGGCATCCGGACCGAATTCGACGGCCTGCGGGTTGACCCCGTGATTCCGGCCCAATGGAAGGGCTTCACGGCCACGCGACGTTTCCGCGGCAACACCTACGTCATCGAAGTCAAGAATCCGAAAGGCAAACAACGCGGCGTGAAAAAGCTGCTGGTGAATGGCAGGGAAATCGCGGGCAACGTCCTGCCCGTGCGTCCGCCACAGTTAAAACCCATCCAGGTCGAGGCCGTGCTCGAGGGTTGACCGCGACCACGCGAACTACACGAACGGTTTAACCCGAATTCCGAAGTCGAAGTCGCGTGCGGCGCAGCCGTACGGGTAGCGCACGCCGCTGGCGTGCGCTACCCATTCCTATTTCGGAGTTCGGGCCAAACGGGAATGGCGGCCAAGCCATGATCAGATTGTCCCGGCGTTGGAATAAATTTTCACGTCTGTCACCGCCGTCACCAGAGCTGGTCGTCGGCCAACCGGCGGGTGGGATCAAACCGTCCAGTTGGGTTGCTGGGCTTCCAGCCGTTTGACCTCCACGCCCACAACGCAAACATCGTCCTCGAATTCAGAACTGGCGGAGAAATGTTTGATTTCGTCAAGCAGTCCCGCGAACAATTCGTTCGTCGGCAGTTTGGCGCGCTGGCGGACCGCCGCCAGCAGGCGCTCGTGGCTGAACGACTCGTGGTCTGCCCCTTCGGCTTCGATCAACCCATCGGTGAAAAGCGCGATCAGGTCGCCCACCTCCATCGGACACTGGTAGCTGGGAAACTGTCCTTCGGCAAAAAGCCCCAAGGCCGGGCCTTTTTTTTGTCCCGAGCCATTTCCCAACCATTCGGCCGTGCCCCGTTGCCGGCGCAAGAGTATCGGTTCGGGATGCGCCGCGCTCGCATAGCGCAACTCTGCGCGGGCCACGTCGGCGATCAGGTAAAAGGCGGTGGCATACATGGTGGAGCCGGTTTGCTTGAAGACGCCCGCCACTTCGCGGTTGATCTGGGCGAGCAGCTCGCCGGGCTCGGTCGTCGTGCCGCTCAGGTCCGCCACCAGGGCGCGCATCATGGCCGTCACCAGCGCTGCGCGCACGTCATGGCCCATCACGTCGCAAATGAACAGGCCCACGGTCGTGTCCGAAAGCGGGATCACGTCGAAGAAATCCCCGCTGACCGCACCCGCCGGGAAAAAGAGGCTGAAAAACTCCAGATCGCTTTCCCCGCGCGGCTTGTGCCGCGGCACGCAGGGGAATTCGTGCGGCAGCATGGCCAGTTGCAACTCGCGCGCCATCTTCAATTCCTCCACGGTTTGCTTGTTCTTCTGCTCCAGTTGCCGCGTGTACTCGCCCAGCTTCTCCTCGGCTTCCTTGAGGGCCGTGATATCGTGGGAAACGCCGAAAGTGCCGATGATATGCCCCTCTTCGTCACGCCACGGCATTTTGGTTGACAGCACCCAATACGTTTTCCCATCGGGGGTCTTGGTGCATTCCAGTTTGTCGAGCAAGGGCTCGCCGGTTTGCAGAATTTTTTGTTCGTCCTCGAAAGCCGGTCGGGCGCGCTCCTCCGGGAAAACGTCGAAATCCGTCTTGCCCGTGAGGTAGGCGGCAAACTGTTCCTCGCTCTGAAGATAAGACGGCCCGTCTTCCACCCGTTCGGACGGGTTTGCCTCGTGATAACGCTCACGAACCAGTTGCAGGTTTTTTTTGATTTTTGCCCGGCTGACGCGCACGTAATGGGACTGAAGGTCTTTGAAATACATGGTCTCCGGCAGGTATTCCATGAGGGTGCGGAACAAACCTCGTTCGTACGCCAGCTTGTCTTCCGCCAGTTTATGCTCCGTGATGTCCCGGTTGATGCCCACCAGGCCGATGATCTTTCCGTCCTGATCGTGCAGCGGCAGTTTGCTGGTCAACAGCCAGTATTCCCGGCCGGCTGCGTCGAAGTAATGCTCCTCCCGGTTGATGACCGACTGGCCCTGAATCACCTTCTGGTCATCGGCGTGAAGTCTTTCGGCTAGTTCGCGCGGAAAGAGGTCGAAATCGGTTTTGCCGGTGGTCTCGGCTTCAGTTTTGAAGTGAAGGTTTTTCAGGTCGGCGAGGTTGGCCAGCGTCTTCCGGCCGGCGGTATCCTTGGCGTAGATGGCGTCTGGCAGGTTGTCGATCAATGTGCGCAGGAGGCGGCGTTCCTGGTCCAACGTCTCTTCCACTTGTTTCCGTTTTGTGATGTCCCGGCCAATGCCTACCAGGCCGATGATCTTGCCGCTGTTACCGCGCAACGGCAGCTTGCTCGTCAACAGCCAGCGTTTCCGGCCGGCGGCGTCAAAGAAATGCTCCTCCCGGTTGATGACCGGCTCGCCGTGAAACACCTTCTGGTCGTCGTCGTGAAATTTTTTGGCAACCTCCGGTGGGAAGAAATCATAATCGCTTTTGCCGATGGCCTCGGCTTCGGTTGGGCAGCGGAGGTTTTTCAGGTCGGCGAGGTTGGCCAGCGTCTTCCGGCCGGCGGTGTCCTTGGCGTAGATGGCATCCGGCAGATTGTCAATCAGCGTGCGCAGCAGGAGGTGTTCCTTCAAAAGCTCGGCCGTGCGCTCGGCCAGCACCTGCTCGATCCGCCGGTGTTCCGTGATGTCGCGGGAAATGCCAAACGTGCCGAAGACCCGCCCCGCCCGGTCGCGCAACGGCATTTTCGTCGTGGACACCCAGGTCTCCCGGCCATCCGGCCAGGTCTCCTTTTCTTCGACGCTCACCATCGGCTGGCCGGTCTGCATGACGCGCTGTTCGTCGGCCAGGGCCTGCTGCGCGTAAATCGGCGCAAAGAAGTCCGCATCCGACTTGCCGGCCGCCAGATGGGGATCGGCCAGACCGAACCGCTTCGCCTGGGCCCGGTTGATCATCACAAACTGGCTGGCCTTGTCCTTGAAATAAATTGAATCCGGGATGTTGTCCATGAGCAACTCCAGCAGATGCCCGGCCCGGCTGTGTTCTTCGCGGATCAGGTGGCGTTCGCTGGCATTGTGGATCGCCCTGGCCAGCATCGGGCCGGTCAACTCCGGCACGAGCAAATAATCCTGCGCCCCCAGCGGCATCAAGCTGGCCGCCAGCTTTGCCTCCGCCCGGGTCGCCAGCACAATCATCGGCAAATGCGGCGCCGCCTCGTGGACCTTGACGAACGCCTCCGTGCCCTGGCCATCCGGCAGCGACAACGCCATGAGCACCAAGCCGGCGTTTCTGGCCTTCAGTTGGGCCAGACCGTCCGCCAGCCGGCCGACACAAACCACCTCAAACTGTTGCTGGCGCAGCAGCCGCAGACACTTGGGTTGATCGCCGACGAGCAAAACTTCAAAGGATGGGTTTGACATGGTGTTTAGTGTTATTTGTTTGTCAGTCCAACCAGCATTTTCAAAACCATCCACGCCGGGCGGGAGCGCGGTGTTCGACGTGGTGATGATTCGTTTACCACTCTAAACCCCGGCCAGCGGTTGTCCAGCGCGTAGAAATCCGACCGGCCTTCACCCATGCCCGTCCGGGTCGGTGGCCGTGAAAGTCTGCTGGCGAAAAGAAAACACCACGGTCCAAAATAGGATTTGAAAAGGCTCTTGCAGACACTGATACCCTTTCCCGATAATAATCGGCGCATTTCCCAGACGGTAGGGCCGCGTTGCTGCGCGGCCATCATACCCGNNCCATGGCACCGATTGTCTCTGGGAATTGGTATGAGATCAGGGCCAATCTGCGCGTTTTGGACCGCAGTGCCTGAACTTTGCGCCCTTTGTGGTCGCACGTATTTCGCGTCAATCCGTGTCTGGGTTTGTGTTTATTGAGCTGGCTTCAGTATCCACACACAATTGTCGCTCAAACCTTTACCGTTGCGCCCGGCTTTGGCTTCGACGCGGTTTTCGCCGGGTTTCAGTTGCACGTCTTTCCAGATGAATACGCAGTTGGTTTCGTCCGCGCGTTTGCCCTGTGATTTTCCGTTGAGCAGCAATTCCACTTCCTTGGCGTTGGAATAAATTTTCACGTCCGTCACCGCATTGGTGCGTTCGGTAAAACGGCGGCTGGTGATGTAAACCATCGGTTCCTCCGACCAGTTGGCCCGGTAAAAATAAAACGCGTCCTTTTTCATCTTGCGGTCGTAGGTCACCAGCCCCTTGTCGTTGCGGCCCGGCACTCCGCCTTCGTGGCGCGTGCTGACGGCGAAGTCGAACATGTTCCAGGCAAACGTGCCCCAGACGAACGGGCGCGCCTTCATCGCCGGCCAGGCGGTCTCGTGGACGATGGCCTGCCATTCCTCCGGATGCCATTGACTGGCGGGGACCGGCTGTTTGGGATTTTGTTCATGCTGTTCCACGTTCGCGCCCGCGCCATATTCGCTCACGCAAAATCCCCCGTGCCGGCTGTCCTGGCGGCGTGAGTCCAGTGACTTGCCAAAGTCGTCCTTGGTTCCCCAGCCGGAATACCAGCCGGGATAAATGTTCCAGCCCAGCAGGTCCGGGATTTTGTTCATTTGCGGCATCGCATTATTGCTCGTGGCGGCGATGGTCGGGCGCGTCGGGTCTTCGCCGTTGGCAACGACTTTCAAGTCCTGCAACAAACGTTGCGGGTCGGGTTTGTTGGGCCAGAGTTCGTTGAACAGGCTCCAGACGAAAATGGAAGGATGATTGATGTTTTGCCGGATGAGGTCGAGCAACTGGCTGCGCGAGGTCTCCGCGAATTGCGGTGACGAATTGATTTCATTCACCTGCGGCAGTTCCGCCCAGACGAGAATGCCCGCCCGGTCGCACAGGCTGTAAAAATAATCGCTGTGTTGATAGTGCGCGCAGCGAATGACCGTGCAGCCCATTTGCTTGATGAGCTGGATGTCCTCGTCCATGTCCGACTCGGAAATCGCCCAGCCCTGGTTGAAGCGGTCCTGGTGCCGGTTCACTCCGTGCAACGGATACGTCCGGCCATTCAGGAAGAATCCCCGGTCGGGATCCACCGAATAAAACCGCAGGCCCAGCGGTTGCCCGACCGAATCCACCACACCGTCCGCCGAACGCAATTCCACGACCGCTTTGTAAAGATACGGGTCCTGGCGCCCGTTCCATAAATGCGGGTTGGGCACCACCACCCGCAACGGATACGGCGCGGTGACATTGGCCGCGAGCTGGATGGGTTGTTCGCTCTTCGCCACCAGCTTTCCGCCGGCATCGAACACGCTCGCGACCAGTGTCAGCGGCTGGTTCCGCCGTGTGCCGTTGGAAATTTGCGCCGTCACATCAATCACCGCCTGTTTTGTCGTGACACTCGTCTGGAGCCAGGCGACGCCGGGCGAGCCGTGGTCCGTGAGCGTGAAATTTTCCCCGCCGGTCACAATCAAATGCACCGGACGATACAACCCGCCGTAAACCGAAAAGTCACCACTCAACGGCGCGATATCCGGCTCCCACTTGTTACTCACGCGCACAGCGAGCAGGTTGGTGCCGGTGGCGGACAGGTTGGTGGTGATTTCAAAAGCGAAGGCGCCGAAGGCGCCGCGATGTTGTCCAAGCCATTCGCCATTCAAATAAACGTCCGCCACCGAACTGGCCGCCTCGAACCGCAAAAAATATCTTTTGCCGGATTGCGGCGCGCCGGGGTTCAGGTCGCGCCGGTACCAGCCGGGTCCGCGATAAAAATCCTTTCCCTGTTGCGCCTCTTCCCAGCCCCAATTGTGCGGAATTGAAACCGCCGGCCAATCGCCGTCATTGAAGTCCGATTGCGCGGCGTTGGCGGCTTCGCCCGGTTTGAACCGCCAGCCGGAATCGAGCAGCGTGCTTTCGCGCGCGGCCAGGTTGAAGGCGAAGCTGAGTGCGAAAATGAAAATGGAAAATTTGCGCATGGGCGAATCATGCCGATGGACTTTCCGGGAAACAAGACTGGAACAACGGCAGTTTTTCAGGGTGGCACAGGCGTCCCGCCAGATCCTTTTCAGAGTGATGAATCAATTTTTAAGCAAAAGGTGCGGCCTTAAGATTTCGGATCTCGGATCTCTTTCGGGTCCTGGATTTCGAACTTCGGATTTTCAGTCAGGATTATTTCTCCGCCGCAAAAACGCTGTAGCTGTGGGGCGGCAGATGAACGGTGAAAGACGTGCGATTTTCGCGGACTTCCCGCCGCCGGCGCTCCTGATCCTGGTCCGGCGTCTGGCCGGAAATCATTTCACCCGTGACCAGATTTTTCAGTTGAGTGAATTCTCCGGTTACCGAGACCGTCACGTCGGTTTCAACGGGCAAATACGATTCCACGATGCACGTGTGGTTGTCGTAGGCAAACAGGGCAACCTGGCTGGGGCCATCCAGCCGCATGGGAAAGCCCCGCATCACGTAATTTTTAATCGCCGTCGTCACGGATGCCGGCAGGCGGTATAGGTCGTTGAAATTATCCGGAATGGTCCAGATATAAAGGATGCCCTTGCCATACCGGTCCATCAGCAGGAGCGGATAGCCCCTGCCGTTGGCCATGGCGCGCACCAGCGCCCAGGCGTCGTTCGTAAGGAAATCAATTTCCGGGAACAGGACGTCGGAATTCGTCTCGTCGTCCATGGCTCGTCCATTGCCGGCGCCGAAGCCGCTGGAATATTGGTGCGCGAGCACCTTGCGGTCGGTGTATTGCACCTCGACGATGTCCTCGATCCCTTTGCCCTGCAACGCGCGCAGCAGGCCGGAGGTGATGATGACGGATTGGCCGGCCACCAACCGGGCTTTGATTTTGGCGACGATGTCGGGGTCAAACTTGGCCGACTCGGTCAGCAGCACCAGGTTTGCGTTGGTCGGGAAAACGGGATTGAGGTCAATGGGAATGCCGATCATGCCAAAATAGTTGTGGAGGAAGTTCTCGCCGGTGGATTGATACGGTTTGTAGCTCTGGATCCCGATCGGCTGGCCGAGTTTGCCCAGGAAGGTGTCCACCTGTTCCAAGGAATAACCGGCGACCCGGGCCATCGTGGGATTGGTTAATCCCGCCGGAGCATTGGATTGGTAAGACTGCAACATCTGATTATAATCGAAGCTCGTGTGAACGCTTTGCCAGTTCGTGCGGTCACCGGGGCGGACGGATTGCAGCATGGCCGCCCAATTGAACAGCATCATTTCCGGCGCCTTGGCGAACAGGGTGTCCCAAAGCTGCTCGGCGTAACGGTCCACGTATCGCAAACTGAAGGTATCCACCCAGCCGCCGCCGTTGCCGCCGGGTTTGATGTTCTCGAAATACCGGAAAATGAGATAGCTCTCGTATGGCTGCAGGTTCTGGTCGGTGATTTCCGGGTCGCGGGTTTCCGTGCCGGTGTAGATGCCGTCAAATATTTTGGGTTCCCGGTCGAGGTCATAGCCCGAACCCTGGAAATGCTCGTACCAGTTGGGGAATTTGATGATGAGTTTGACCTTCGGGTTTACGGCCCGCGCCGGTTTGATGATGAGATTTTCCGCAGCTTCATCCATCAACTTCAGCCGGAACTGCGTCCAGCTATTCGTTCCCTTGGCGGCGATGTCCGAATCGTTCTTGGTGGTGACGAAAAAGAAATCGTCCTGGATGATTTCGTCGAAATGGCGCGCGGCCAGTTCGGTGGCTTGTTTGATGAACTCGCGATCCTTGGGGTCGGTGTAGCAGAAGGAGCGGAACTGGCCGCCACCGCCCTCGTACGACAGCGCCATGCCGCCCGCCACGCGCACGCCTTTTTCCAGAAAAAACTTTTTCACCTGCTCCAGCAAATCGTCGCCGGCCAGTTCCCGGTTGCGCTGCACCTCGATGTAAACCTTGTCCACCTTCAACTGGCGGCTGATCCGCTCCCAGTCATTGCTCAGCCGTTCCGGGTTCTCGAAGGTCCGAACGACACTCACGGGAATATAAATGGCGACGTCAAAGTTGGTGTAGTTGCCGGCGAGGCAACTGGCGGCCGGGAGGGCGAGGGCGCAGAGCAGTCCTTGGAACCGGGCGCGGTTGAGACTAAATTGGTTTTTCATGCTCGGATTGAATTGGAATGGTGCGTTGGTTTGACCGGGGGTTCATTGCCGGGCGCCGGGCTGGCCGCGATCAGGAAAGTGACGGTTGCAAAGGCAAAAAAGTTCAGGAATCGATGTTTCATTTCTTTCGCTCAATGTGTGTTTCAGTCGTGAAACTGAAAAACTATAACCTTGGAGCAGAAGATGCACGTTGAAAGACGCGCGCCAAGAAACATCTTTGCCGGGATTCCGTTTACAGCAGCGGCGGGCCGACTTGGATGCGATAGAACTGCGCCGGTAAAGTCGCCGGGTTGGTGTCGGTCCACTGGAACGGCATCAGCGGTGAGTTGGTGATGAACAGCGTGCTCCAATTAATCAGGTTCGTGGAAATCTGCACGGCATAATCCGGCCCCGCCTGGCCGCTGATTTGGAATCCAAACCGACCGTTGCTCAATGCGAGCGAAGTGGCGGATGGCAGGGTGAGCGGCTTCACCGTCACCATGAAGCTTTGCGTTGCGCTCAGACTGGGTGTGCCGTTGTCCGCGACTTTCAAGGTAAACGAGTTGGTCGTGTTCGCTTGCGTCACCTGCGGCCGCCACGAGAACGCGCCGCTGTTGGCGTTTAACGTCGCATTGCCCGATCCGCTCAACAGGCTGAAGGTGAGGGTTTGCGGCGGCGCATCGGTGTCCGTGACGCCGGCGGTGAAGGCCACCGTCTGGCCCGCGTTCACCGTCCAGTTGCTGATGGCCGCCAGCACCGGCGCGGTGTTGGAAATGATATCGCCGTAAATAATGCCGCGGCCTTCCGTCCCGAAGTAAACCCGGCCATAAATGCGCTGGTCGGCACACAAACAATGAATCCACCCGTTGAGGCCAAATTGGTGCTGGTTGTCATTGATGCGCGTCCAGGAGACACCCCCGTTGTCCGAGCGATAGAGGCCAAAGACGCCGCTCACGGTGGCGCTGACGAAAATGGCCGGATAACTTTGGCCCGGCGCGGCCTTGCCGACGGCAACGAACGTTGCCTGTACGCTGGAATTAATCGCAAAGCTCGCGCCCGAGTCGGTCGAGTGCGCCAGGCCGCTGCTCCCGACCGGAACCCAGAGATCACCCTCGTGACCGAACCCGGCGCAGGGCGCACCCCCGCCGGAGGGGAGCGTTCCGCCCGTGCTGAAAGTCGCACCTCCGTTCGTGCTGACATACATCCGGCTGCCGGAATAGATGTAGAACTTGCTGGCGTTCACGCGGTCGGCGACCGGCACCCGGTTTCCCGTGGGTCCTCCGGTTGAAGCCGTCCAGGTTGCTCCGTGATCAGTCGAGTAATAGGCAATCCGGCTGGCGGAAGCCACGGTGGAAGGAATCCAAACGAACCGGGTGCCGTCCGCCGAAACCGCAACGTTGCCCGACCCATTGAGGGTCGGCAGGGTATTGGTGGCGAAATCCTGCCAGGTGGTGCCGCCATCCAGGGAATATCCGCCAAACGGTGTGTCCGAGAAGAGACGCACGATGACATTGGGATTGTTCTCGGCAAAATCAATGCCGTACGACGTCCCACGATGGGTCGAAAAATAATCCGCCGGCGGAGGGGACACATCCACGTTGAAATGCCGGAAGCCGCCCTGGTCGCCGACCTGGCTCAACAGATGCGGCCCCGTGGGCGGACTGGCCAGACCCAAAGGAACCGTTTCCTCCAGGCCGTCGCTCGTGAAGGTCCAGTTCACCGTCCCGCCCGAATCGGCGGCGGTCAGGTTGGTGCAACTGAAGACGCCATAGCCGGTGACGTACCAGGCGCGGTTGGAATTGAACGGATCGATTTGAACGTTCTCACACCAGTGCGGAGTCCGCGCAATGGTCCACGGAGCGCCATTCGTCCCCGGCAGGGAAAGGGCGGTCGCTTTCCAGGAACCGCCGCCGTTGGTGCTGCGATAAATCTGATCATAGGGCGGAGGCCACCAGCGATCCAATGTGGAGACGACGAGATTGGTGGGATGCTGCGGGTCCACCGACACGCCGCCCCAACCGCCTTGCTCTCCCGGCTGTTTGATTGGAGACACGTTGGCGGACGCCAGGGTGGACAGGTTGATTTTGCAGACGGCGCCAGTGGTGACATTGTCGTTCGGACCGCAGGTGTCATTGAAGGTGACGTACATGTTCCCCAACCCATCCTGCGCGGCGTGATGCGGCATTTGCGTTGCCGGCCCGGCGTTGGAAACCAGCGACCAGTTGGTTCCGCCGTCGGGGCTTCGATAGAGGTTGTTGCCGGTCTGGGAGAGACCAGCGAAAATCACCGGCGTCGCGCTGCCGGGCGACCCGCTGCTCTTGACGAACTGCACAAACACGATCCCAACGCCGTTGGCCGTGGTGGTGACCGGGAAGCTGCCCACCAGCGACCAGGTGGCGCCGGAATTGACGCTCTTGAAAAGACCCTGGCTCTTCGTGCCGTAGAACAGGATGCTGTTCAAGTTCGGGTCCACCGCCATCCGCTCGCCGCCACCCCGGCCGCGGGCATTCCCGTCCAGCGAAAACGGAGGCGTCAACGAGGAAAAGGTCGCGCCCTGATTTGTGGATACCAGGATATATTTCAAGCTCGACGTATTGCGGCTGGCGGCGATGTAAAGACGATTACTGGCCGAGGGATCAATCGCCACGCTCTCAATCCCGTAGGTGTTGGCATCCGCGCCGAAGTCCAACAGGGGAATCCAGGAATTGCCGGCGGCGTTCCAGCGATACGCGCCGCCAATATCAGTGCGCGCATACACGACGCCCGGTGCATTCGGGTGCGTGATCAGGCCCGAGACAAACCCGCCGCCTTTGATCACCACGTTCTTCCAGTTGTAGGTTTGTCCGAAGGACGTCACGGCTGACAGGAACAAGACCAAAATCAAGTCCAGCCCGCGTGTTTGGAGCGATCTAAAAGAGGATGCTACAGAAGACAATACAGATGTTGATGCTTTTGAAACAAACAGCATTGAAACAATTAAACACATTTTAAATCAAATGGCAAACACGCACTGGCGGCGGACTCAAAGGACAACAATCTTGCCCTTCTCACCTCTTTGAGCGTCAAATCCATTCATTGGTTCGAATACGCCATGCCGGGTCATTTCTCGGCCGCGAACACTGCGTAACTGTGGGGCAGAAGATGAACATTGAAGGACACGCGCCGGTCACCATTGTCGAACCGGCCGGAACCCGGCGTCTCTGTCTGGCCGGTGGTCACCGCATCCGTCACCAGATTACGCAGTTTGGCAAACTCACCCGCAACGGAAACTTTCACATCCGTTTCGTCCGGCAGGAATGACTCCACGATGAACGTGTTGTTGTCGTAGGCAAACAGGCCCACCTGGGCCGGCCCTTCCACGCGAACGAAGAGATCCCGTGTCAGGGTGCGCTTGATCTGGGTCAGCACTTCGGGGGGCAGATTGTAAATATCGCCGAAATTTTCCGGGAGGGTGAGAACGTAAAGATAACCCTTGCCGTAACCGGCCCGGAGCAACAGTGGATAAGGGATGCCGCCGGCGGAACCGGAGACCAGCGCCCACGCGTCGTTGGTAATGTAGTCCAGTTCGGGAATGGTGATTTCCGATTTCCCTTCAATGACGTTCCCAAAGCCGCGCAGGTATTCCTTGAGCGCGATCTTTCTGTCCGTGTAACGGATCTCGGCGATGTCTTCGATGCCCCGGTTCTGCAAGGCGCGGAGCAAGCCGGACGTGATGATGACGTTCCCGCCATTCATCAATTGCTTTTTGATCCGGTCCACGATTTTGGGATCTTCCGCTGCCGATTCGGCCAGAAAAACCGTGTGGGCGACGGTTGGGAATTTTGGGGTCAACTCAAAAGGAATGCCGGCCATGCCCAGGTAATTGTGGATGTAGTCCTCGCCAGCCGAATTGACGGGCTTGTAACTTTTCAAACCGACCGGCTGGCCGAGCTTGCCGAGGAAAGCATCCACCTGGTCAAAGGTGAATCCCGCCGCGCGGGAAATCGTGGCGGGCGCCGCCGAGGTGCCGGCGTCCGGTCGGGCGGAGGCCATCATTTGATCGAAATCGAAGCTCGGATGCAAATCCTGCCAGGCGCCGCGGTCGGAAGGCTGCATCAGCCGCTGAACCTGGCGCAGGTCGAAGAGCGTGATCTCCGGCGCCTTCGCGAAGAGTGTCAACCAGAGTTGTTCGGCATAGCGATCCGCGTAACGCATCCCGCCGGTGTCCACCCAACCGCCGCCGTTGCGGCCCGGGTCGGCGTTTTCGAGATAACGAAAGATCAAATAGCCCTGGTATTGCTGGAGATGCTGGGCGTTATTGAACGGCTCGCGCGTTTCCGTGCCGGTGTAGATTCCGTCAAAATACTTCACCCCGGCTTCCAGGTTGTAGCCCAGCCCTTGATAATGCTCGTACCAGTTCGGGAATTTTAGGACAACTTTTACCTTCGGATTGACCGCCTTGGCCGGCTTCACCACCAGGTCACGGGCCACCTCGTCCATCTGCTCCAGCCGGAACTGCGTCCAGCTTTTGTCGCCCCTGGCCTTGACGCACTGATCGCACTTGCAGTTGGTGAAGAAGAAATCATCGAGGATGATTTCATCGAACTGCCCGGCGGTGTATTCGACGACTTTCTTGAGTTTCTTGCGGTCGGCGGGCGTGCTGTAACAGAACGACTGGTAGAGGTTGCGTTCGTTGGCCACCGTCGCGATGCCGGCGGCGACCCGAACGCCCCGGCTCTCGAAGAACTGCGTGGCCCTGGCAATTGTTTCCCGGTCCGGGATGACGCCGTCACGATGGGTTTCAAGATAAACCTTGTCCACCTTCAATTGGCTGCCGACGGTGTTCCAGACGTTGGAGAGCCAGACGAAATTGGTCATTTGCCGGACTTCGTAAGCGCGGCAGTAAATGGACACAACGAAGTTGCTGTAATTGCCCGCCGTGCAGAGGCGGGGAAAGAGCAGGGCCAAAAGAACAATTACGAAAGGAATGCGGGTCATGGCTTTTCGCATAAACTATTTCGTTCGGGCGGCTAAATCGCCGTAGATGACGCCCCGGCCGCCGGTGGTCAGGTAAACCCGGCCATAAATGCGCGGATCGCCGATGATGAGCGGGCGGTCGGGAGCGCCGAACCGGTGCTGGTCGTCGTTGATGCGCACCCACGTCTGGCCGGCGTCGTCGGAACGGTAATAGGCGTGAAGTTGTTTGATGCTTCCCAGCAGGTAGAGCGCGGGGAAAGTTTTCCCGGGCGCGGCCTTTCCGAAACCGAGCGCGTCCGCGCCGCCGACGTTGTTCAGCTTGGTGAAAGAGGCTCCGCCGTCCGTGGAGTGGTAAAGGCCGATGTTGCGGGAGCCGACCCACAGGTCGCCTTTCATCCCCGGAGTTGCCGCCAGCACGCCACCGCGGCCGGCGCCCTCCGAGACGGGAAGCGATGCCACCGTCGCCTCAAAAGTCGCCGGTGAGTTTGTGCTGGTCATCAGTTTGCCGGCCTGGGCGTCGAACGCATAAAAGCGCGAAGCGCTGACCGGATCGGCGGCGACACTGGCCCCGGAGGAAAGTCCCTCGCAGTTGGTCCAGGTCATTCCACGGTTCGTGGTGACGAAGGGGGAACCGCGTTGCAGCGCCCAAACAATGGTTCTTCCGTCGGCGCTCAAGGCAATCCTGCCTTGTCCACCACTTCCGCCCGGGGGATCGCTCGCAAGGGCTTCCCAGGTTTTGCCGCCGTCTTCGGAGATGATGGCGTGCGCCGACATGCCTCTGCCGCCGTTGCCGATGCGGACCATCAGCTCGGGTTTGTTGGCGGCAAACGCCAGGTCTCGCGTGCTCGACAATCGCGGCCCGGCGAAAGTCCCTTCCGCCGGTGAAACATCCACGTTGTCATGGCGGAAGCCGTCAATGTCGCCCACGCCGCTGATCAAATGGGCGCCGGCGGGCGGACTGATCAAAGCCAGCGGCACCGTTTCTTCGAGTCCCTGGTCGAGGAAGACCCAGTGCGTCGGCTTGCCGGAATCGGCTTTCGTGACATTGGTGCAGCACCAGATGCCAAAGCCGGTGGTGAACAAAACCTGATCCGAATCAAAGGGGTTGATCACGATGGTGCCCATCCAATGAGGCGTGCGGGTCCGGGTGTACGGCGCGCTGGAGTAATCCCACACGGTGGTGTTGCTTTGCCAGAGTTGCGTCCAGGTCGCGCCGCCGTTGGTGCTGCGGAAAATTTCATCGTGCGGATTCCAGTGGGCGAACGTGGTGGCCATGAGGGTGGACGGATGTTGCGCGTCCACCGCAACGCAGCCATAGCCGAACGGCTGGTCGGAATCCTTTGGCTTGACCGGCGTGATGTCCGTCCAGACGCCGTCTTTCGGGCTGAATTTCCAAACCGCGCCGTCGCTCATCTGATTGGGTCCCGGCTCCCGTCCGTAGCTCAGATAGAACGTTCCGTCCGGCGACGGCACGAGGTGGTTGGGACGCAATCCCACCGGCTGGTTCGCCACCGCCTCCCAGGTGACCCCGCCGTCGGTGCTGCAATAAAGATTGGTTTCCGTCGTGGACACCGCCGCGTAAAGCTGCGACGTCGGACTGCCCGGCTTGCCGCTGGCAGGATCAAAAACGACGGCGATGATGCCGACCGGTTGATTGCCGCCGAAACCCCCGCCGCGACGCTGGCCCGCGGCGTTGGTGGTTGTGGCGGAGGCGGCGGGCGGCGGTTGGTTGGAACCGATGTTTGGAAAACTTTCAACTTTCTGCCACGTCGCTCCACGATCAGCGCTTTTCCACAACCCGTCCCGCCGCGAGCCGAAGAAAAGGATGTCGCCCTGATTGGGATCCGCGGCGAGCCGTTCCCCGTTGAAACGGCCCTGCTCGTTGCCGCCCATCTTGAACGGCACGTCGGTTCGCTTGAACGTTCGGCCCTGATCTTCCGAGCGAAGGATCGCCGCATTACCCCGGCTGTAAGTGCCGGCGGCCAGATAAACGCGCCGGGGATTGTTCGGGTCCACGGCCATGCTCTCGATGCCGGTGAGATTGACATCTTCCGCGCTGATCCAGTCCGTGAGGGGGATCCATCGCCGCGCCGAATCATCCCAGCGGTAAGCGCCGCCGACGTCGGTGCGCGCATACATCAAATCTTTTTGGCGGGGATGCGGAATGATGCCGGTGACGAATCCGCCGCCGCCGATGACGACATTGTTCCAGGCATAGGGCTCGGAAGGCAGCGTCTGCGCTTGCATCAACCCGTGCAGACCGAGCAGGACGGGCACGACGACCCCGGCTGTAATTCGTTTGCCAATATACATCCGAATACCTTCCTCCGGTCACTCAACCTTCGCCGCCGGGCGAAGGTTCCAGGTTGCCTTGCCGGCCAGCGGATCGTTTGCCAGTTTGAATGCACTACCGTCCTTGTTCAGCACCAGCTCATGCAACAGATTGTCCGAGGGCAGACAAACCAGTCCTTTCGCCGTCGGGGAGTTTTTGGCGAAAACGACCAGGTCGAGCTTTGACCAGTCCATCTGCAGGGTGGATTGCGCGAGCTGGATTTGCGGCAGCACGGTGCCGTCGCGCACGAGCATCACGACCGGAAGCGGTCCCGCTTCGATGTGCTGCCAGCCGCCGTCCCAGGCCTTGCCGGTCTGATAATCAATCCAGGCGCCCGGCGGCAGATAAACGTCGCGGTTGGTGGCATTTTCGTGCAACAGCGGCGCGACCAGGATGCTGGAACCAAAGAGATATTCGTCGTCCACGAGCCACGAGCCGGGGTCGTCGGGAAATTCCACGAACAGCGCGCGGACCATTGGCAGGCCGTGTTCCGAGCAATCCTTCGCCTGGGCATAAACGTAGGGCATGAGCCGGTATTTGAGTTCGTCGATGTGCCGGAATTCATCCAGGAACGCGTCGCCGTAGTTCCAGGGTTCCTTGGGCGCGATGCCGTGGCAGCGGCTGTGGGAACTCAACATCCCGAAGGCCAGCCAGCGCGCGAAAAGATTTTTGTCCATGCTCGCGACTGAATTCGCCGTGAAGCCGCCCACGTCGTGGCTCCAGAATGAAAATCCGGAAAGGCCGAAGGACAGTCCGCCGCGCAGTTCGGCGGCCATGCCCTGGTCGGTGCTTTCAGCATCGCCGCCCCAGTGAATCGGATAACGCTGGCTGCCCGCCCACGCGCTGCGCGCCCAGATGATGTTCTCGCCGGTGGTTTTTTTGGTGATGTCGGCCACCGCTTTATTGTAACGCAACGGGTAAAGATTGTGTTCGTAAAATCCCGTGCGTCCCGATGCATAAATTCCGTTCTCCGGCGCGGCCTCGCCAAAGTCCACCTTGATGGCGCCGACGCCCATTTTCAACAGACTGGCGAGCTTGGCTTGATACCATTCGACCGTCTTCGGATTGGAAAAATCGAGCACAGCGTCTTCGTAGGGCAGGTTGCCCTTGGCGTCGCGCACGACGAGATTGTTTTCCACCAGCTCATTGAACAGCGTGTTCTTGGGCACGAAATACGGCAGCTGCCAGAGCGAGATGTGAAACCCGTCAGCCTTCAAATCCGAAATCATTTTTTGCGGGTCGGTGAAACGTGAAGTGGAAAATTGATAGTCGCACCGCCAGTCGGTTTCGAACCAGCCGGTGTCGAGATGAATCACGTCGCACGGAATTTTGTTTTCACGCAACCTGGCGGCGACCTCGCGGACTTGTTTTTCCGAAGAGTAGGTGCAGCGGCTCATCCAGAGGCCAAACGACCAGAGCGGCGGCATCGGCGACTTGCCCGTCAATTTGGTATATTCATCAAGAATTTCCTTGGGTGAACCGAAAAACACGAACAGGTCCAGCGCATCGTCGCCGAGCATCAACGAGTTGACGCCGCTGAAATAATTCCCGAAATCGCAGGTGATGGGCGAGGAGGTGTGCAGGAACATGCCGTAGCCGCGGCTGCTCATGAAAAACGGGATGGGCTTGTACAGGCCCTGGTTCTGGATGCCGTTGGCATCGTCCGTCCACAGGACGATTTTCTGGCCGCGTTTGTCCAGGCCGGTGAACGATTCGCCGCAGCCGAAAATCTTTTCGCCGGGCGAGAGAGTGAACACCGCGTCCAGGCTGCGCGAATAATCCGCCGCGCGACGTACGAAGGAGAACGGCAGGATGGGGGTGAACGAGGTGTTGTTGTCCGAATCGTGGTCGGTTTTGGTCAAGAGGCGCCCTTGCGCATCGCGGAATTCGATGTGCCAGGGATTTTCCCAGATGGTGACCGAGCCAAAGTCGCTGGTGTAGCGGTGGCCGCCCTCGACCCGGCTGTATTTCCAGGAATGGTCCTGCGGCACTTCGCCGGCCAGCATCAGTTCCTCATATTTTTTATGGTATTGCGGGCCGCTCGTCAGGCGGATCCGCAAGGTCCGCGGAGAAACAAATTCAATGGAAAATGGCAGGGAAGGATTGGCGGCGTATTCGTTTTCCGGAAATTCATTCGGGGTGATCGGTTTGATGACGGCCAGCATGTTGTTGAAGGCCTGCCGGGTGAAATACTCGGAGCGTTGCCAGGTGATTTTTCCCGTGCCGGTGGCCGGATCGAAATCGGCGAGTTTGTCCGCCAGATAATAAAGATCGGAGAAATCCCGGAAATCGCCGCTGACATCCACCGGATCGTTGAGCAGCAAGGGAGTTGGATTGGCGGCTGCCAGCCGGCTGGTTACGCCCGTTAAAATGCCCGCGGCGAGGCAGGCCATCATTACCATGGTATTTCGTTGGTTATTCATGACACAAGTTGCGTCCATTCAGTCAATGATGGCCCGGTCCCGGTGTCAATGTCTTGTCATCAGAATCAACGACTCAACGGACTGGCCGTTTTTTGATAATCTCCCGTGTGGAGAACCTCGGCGCCTACAGTGCCCGCTTTTACCACATCCAGCTCGGACCATGACCCTTTGTAAAAATTGTCTGCCGCCGACAGCAGAGAATCATCCATGCGAAACATAATTTCATCCATTCCCCAAAATCACGGATCGTATAATTTATCCGGCCATATGTGATGTGACAAACAATGGGCAATTCGCGGGGAGCCCCGATTGGATTCGCCGCCCAAAATCATTGAAAGCTTCAACTCCGGGAAGCGGGTCTTTCAATTGCCAGTGCCGGGCTTGACACTGTAGGATTCGTTTAAATTAAACTAGGACTCGTTTTACCATGGAAACTGTTTTTAAAAATATCTCGAAAATCAAATACGAAGGGCCGAAGTCCAGAAACCCGCTGGCCTTCAAACATTACAACCCGGTTGAAATCGTCGAGGACAAAACCCTGCGCGACCATCTGCGCTTCTCGGTTGTTTATTGGCACACGTTTCGCGGCACGGGCTCCGATCCCTTCGGCGTCGGCACCGCCATCCGTCCGTGGGACGACGGTTCGAACTCGGTGGCCAACGCAGAGAACCGGGCGCGGGTGGCGTTCGAATTCATCGAGAAACTCGGGGCGCCCTTCTACGCCTTTCACGACCGTGACGTCGCGCCGGAAGGCAAAACGCTGCGCGAGACCAATAAAAACCTCGATGCCGTCGTGAAGGTGCTCAAGGAGGAACAGAAGCATACCGGCATCAAACTGCTCTGGGGCACGGCCAATCTCTTCACCCATCCCCGGTTTGTTCACGGCGCGGCCACGAGTTGCAACGCCGACGTGTTCGCCTTCGCCGCCGCGCAGGTGAAGAAGGCCCTCGAGGTTACGCACGAACTCGGGGGTGCGGGCTACACCTTCTGGGGCGGACGCGAAGGTTATTCCACCCTGCTGAACACGAATATGAAGCGCGAGTTGGATCATCTCGCCCGATTCCTGCACCTGGCCGTGGACTACAAAAAGCAAATCGGTTTCAAGGGCCAGTTTTACATCGAGCCGAAGCCGAAGGAACCGACCAAACATCAATACGATTCCGACGCCGCCGCCTGCCTGAATTTCCTGCGCGAGTACGACCTGCTGGACGATTTCAAACTCAACATCGAAACCAACCATGCCACCCTGGCCGGTCATACCATGCAGCACGAATTGGAGGTGGCCGGCGCGGCCGGCGCGCTGGGCTCGATTGATGCCAACACCGGTGACGAACTGGTGGGCTGGGACACCGACCAATTTCCCACCAGCGTCTATCTGACCACGCAGACGATGCTGGCCATCCTCAAATATGGCGGCTTTACCACCGGCGGCTTGAACTTCGATGCCAAGGTTCGCCGCGAAAGTTTCGAGCCGGTGGATTTGTTCCACGCGCATATCGGCGGAATGGACGCCTTTGCGCGCGGATTGAAAATCGCGGCCGCCATCCGCAAGGACGGCCGGCTCGCGAAATTCGTGGAACAACGCTACGCCTCGTGGGATTCCGGTATCGGTGCGAAAATCGAGGCCGGCAAGGCGGGTTTGGTGGAACTCGAGAGCTACCTGCTCAAGCAAGGCGAAGCGGCGCCGAATGTCAGCGGCCGCCAGGAATTCCTGGAGAACCTCATCAATGAATTCATTTAAACCGGCGGGCAGGTTGGCCCGATGGACCATCGCGGGGTTGTTCGCCCTGGTGGGACTCCTGCCGGTTGGTCTTTCGGCCGGACCCGCCAAAACCTTTCAAAATCCCATCCTCTCCGGCTTTTACCCCGACCCAAGCATTTGCCGGGTCGGTGACGATTATTACCTGGTCAACAGCTCGTTTGAATTTTTCCCCGGCGTTCCGATTTTTCACAGCCGGGACCTGGTGCACTGGCAGCAGCTCGGATACTGCCTGACCCGGAAAAGCCAGTTGAACCTTGACCACGCCCGGGCTTCCGGCGGCATTTATGCCCCGACCCTTCGTTATCACAACGGCACGTTTTACCTGATCACGACGCTTGTGGATACCGGTGGCAATTTTTTTGTGACGGCTACCAATCCCGCCGGTCCCTGGTCCGAACCGGTCTGGGTGGATCATGCCGGAATTGATCCTTCACTGTTTTTTGATGAGGACGGAACCGCTTATTACGACCGGCATGAAGGCATGGGCGACGGTTTTATCGGCCAGGCCAAAATCAATGTCCAAACCGGACAGCTGGACGGGAATCTGAAGGAAGTATGGCGGGGTACCGGCGGCGTCTGGCCCGAGGGACCGCACCTGTACAAAATCAACGGGAAGTATTTCATCCTGATCGCCGAGGGCGGCACCAGTTACGGCCACATGGTCACCATCGCCCGCAGCGATTCTCCGTGGGGCCCGTTTGTTCCCAACCCTAAAAATCCCATTCTTACCCATCGTGACCGTCCGGATAGTCCCCTCCAAGCCCTGGGTCATGCCGACCTGGTGGAAACGCCCGACGGTTGGTGGCTGGTCTGTCTGGGAATCCGCCCCCAGGGCGGAAAATTCCATCATCTGGGACGCGAAACGTATCTGGCCCCGGTCATCTGGTCGGAAGATGGCTGGCCCGTGGTCAATGGCAACGGCACGCTTGAAACCAACATGACCGCACCGCGCCTGCCGTCACATCCATGGAAAAAGGAGCCGGCCCGGGATGAATTCAACCAGCCGGATTTGGGGCTCCAATGGAATTTTCTCCGGAACCCGTATGCCGGCGATTTTTCGCTCACCGAACGTCCGGGCTGGCTGCGCCTCAACGGTTCGGCGGTGACACTGAACGACCAGGATTCACCGGCTTTTGTCGGCCGCCGCCAGACGGACCTGGCGTGCCGCGCTTCAACCCGGCTCTCCTTCAACCCGCAGCAGGAAAGCGAGGAGGCGGGACTCGTCCTGCGCGGCAACGAGAAAAATCATTACGAGATTGGCATCACCCTGAAAGACGGGAAACGACAGGTCTTCTTCCGAAAAACCCTGAACGGCAAGATCGTCGAACCGGTTCAATATGAAGAAATCGGTTCGGGAGATGTCATTCTGTCCGTGAAAGCCTCGCCACTGGCTTATGAATTTTTTTACCAGCCGGCCAAGGGTCCGGCGAAAAAGCTGGGCCCGGCGTTGACCCGCGATTTGTCCTCGGAAAAAGTCGGCGGATTCACCGGTGTGTTCGTGGGCCTGTATGCCACCGGCAACGGACAAAAGAGCGCCCGCCCGGCGGATTTCGACTGGTTTGAATATCGCCCCTTGGAAAAATGATTCCCCCGGCAATTCAGCCTTGTTCGTTCCCGATGGTTTTTAATCCGGCGCGCAGGTATCCCAGCGCGTAAGCCATGCCCGCGTGCCACGGCGCGGCGCAACTCATCTGCGGCGCATGGTCGGGAATCAGCACTCCGTTGAAGTTGTTCCGTTTCAAAATCCGCATCACGCGTAGAACGTCCACGTCGCCGTCGTCAATGAAGGTTTCCTTGTAGGACGGCACCTTGCCGCGGACGTTGCGCAGGTGAACGTAGGCCAGCTTGCCTTGCTGGCTGTAAGTATCCACCACGTCGTAAATGTCCCCTTCGCTCATCTCGGCCAGCGTGCCGACACAAAATTCCAGCGCGTTGCGCGGACTCGGCTTGAGGTCAATGAGCTTCTGGAAAAGTTGGGGTTGATAAACCAGTCGCGGCTGGGCCCGGACCGTCGGCAGCGGCGGATCGTCCGGATGCGCGGCCAGGGTGACCCCGGCTGCTTCAGCCACCGGGACCAGCGCGTCGAGAAAAACCTTGAGCCGTTGCCACAATTGTTCGGGCGTTGCGGATGGCACAACGCCCGGCGCGGCGTTCCGGTCATAGACCATGTTCCACACCATGCCGTTGGGCAGCGGCTTGTCCAGCGGGCCGTCCATGCCCACCGCCTCGGCCCCTCCGCGGGCAAAGCGGCCCTTGATGCGGCCCGCGACGCCGGCAATCGAAAAGTTGTAGCCGAATACCGGAATGCCCGCCTGGCCGACGTTGCGGATGATGGTTTTGAGGTTTTCCAGTTGCTGCAATTTTTTTGGCCCGTCCAGCAACACGTCGTGCCAGTGGGCCGGGTCGAAGTTTTCAATGGCTTCCAGTTCGAGCCCGGCGGCGTTGATTTCCTTTTTGATTGCGGCCAGTTCCTCGTACGTCCAGAGCTGGTTTGGATCGCCGGCCAGTCCCCAGCCGGTGTCGTCGCCGACCGGCTGGTCGCCGGGCTGATTGCTGCGCGAGGAACGAAAGTAATCCACCAGGTGGATGACGAGGTGCGTGCAACCGCATTGCTTCGCAAAGCGGTAATGTTCCGCGTTGAGCTGATGGCGATAAAGTCCAAGGCCGAGTTTCACGGGGAAAGCATAGGAAAGTCCGGCGGTTTTGGCTACCTAAGGAATTGGGCCGGTGGCGGCCGGGAAGGGGGTGGTAGCACAAACTTGCGACACGACCGGCTTCCCAGGCAGGTTGCTTTTGCCGGATCCGCCCGATATGTTCGGCGCATGAAACAACGTTGCTTCAATTTCGCATTTATCCTTTCCACGTTCCTGGCGGTCACGGCTTTTGCCGAAAACACCGCCGTCATTCCCGCGCCCCGCACTTTTCCGACCAATTGGATGTCGAGCCACGAAGCCTTTGTGAAGCAGGCGAAGCAGGGCGGCATTGACCTGCTGTTTCTCGGCGATTCCATCACCGCCGGCTGGCTTTGGGGGAACGGCGGGCTGAACATCTGGAACAAACGTTACGCGCCGCGTCACGCCGCCGAGTTCGGCATCGGTTACGACCGCACCCAGAACGTGCTCTGGCGCATCGAACACGGCGAACTCGAGGGCATCAAACCCAAAGTCGTTGTGCTGCTCATCGGTACGAACAATGCGGGCAATGAAGACAACGGCAAACCGCGCAACACCACGCCTGAAATCGTCGAAGGCGTGGCGGCCATCGTCAACGAACTGCGCGCCCGGCTGCCGGAAAGCAAAATCCTGTTGTTCGGCATTTTTCCGCGCGGAGAAACAAACGACCCGGTCCGCGAGCAGCTCAAAGAGATCAATGTCCAACTCGCGTTTCTTGATGACGGGAAGACGGTGAAGTTTATGGATATCGGTTCCAAATTCCTCGAACCGGACGGCACACTTTCCCGCGACATCATGCCGGACCTGCTGCATCCGAACGAGAAGGGCTATCAAATCTGGGCCGACGCCATGGAAGGCACACTCGCTCCAATGCTGAAGTAAGAGGGCAGTGGGCCGATTCCGGGGCCGCACCGCTTGGGTCCGGCCCGGCGAGGCTTGTCCCCAAAATAGATGACTCAAATCCCGCTCGAAAACCAGGGGGCTGCTTGGCAATATCGCAAAATGCAACCGCTCCGAGCCCAAACGGTAATTCCCTGTCCGAAGCTTCGCGCACAACCGGGTGCCGGCCGGGAACATTTTAACTGGAATCCTTCAGTGAAGACCCGCTCCCTGTTTTCGGCCGCCCTGCTGGTGTTGCTGGCATTCGCCACGGCCCGCGCCGAATCCGTGTTTCGCGATTTTGTCACCGTCCGCGGCGACCAGTTGTTCGAAGGGGAAAAGCCGTATCGGTTCATTTCCTGGAATGTGCCGAACCTGCACCTGATCGAGGACCAGCTTGGTTTTGCCGCCACGAATGCGTGGCGCCTGCCGGACCGGTTCGAAATCGTCGATGCGTTGAGCACCGTGCGTCAAATGGGCGGTGCGGTCGCACGCACTTATTCGATTTCGGTGGTGCGCGGGAATGATCCGCCGGCTCAGGCCAGCCATGTGCTGGGGCCGGGCAAATTCAACGAGGAGGCGTTCCGTTCGCTGGACATAATCCTGCAGGTGGCGAACGAGCAAGGCGTCCGGCTTATCATTCCGCTGGTCAACAACTGGATTTGGATGGGCGGCCGCGGCGAATACGCGGGTTTTCGCGGCAAGACCAAGGATGACTTTTGGACCGACCCGCAGCTCATCGCAGATTTCAAGGAGACCATCCGGTTTGTGCTGACGCGCACCAACACCCTGACCGGCGTGCGTTATTGCGATGACAAGGCCATCCTGTGCTGGGAAACCGGCAACGAGCTGGTATCTCCCGTGCCTTGGACACGCGAAATCGCCGCTTACATCAAGAGCTTGGACCATAACCACCTCGTGATGGATGGGTTCGACCGCGCGTTGCGACCCGAAGTGCTCGCGATGCCCGAGGTGGACATCGTCACGACCCATCATTATCCCGGGCCTGGACCGGCCCGAAAGTCCTTTGCTGAACTAATCCGCGAAAACGCGGCCTTGGCCAAAGGCAAAAAAACCTATGTGGTCGGTGAGTTCGGTTTCGTGAGCACCTCGCAAATGGAAGCAGCCATGAAGGCAATCGCGGACAGCAGTGTGGCGGGCGGTTTGTTGTGGAGCCTGCGTTTCCGGGACCGGGACGGCGGATTCTACTGGCACAGTGAACCATCGGGCGGCAACCAATACAAGGCTTTCCACTGGCCGGGCTCGGCCATCGGCGCGGCGTATGACGAAACCAATCTCATGAAAGCGGTTCGTCGAAACGCTTTTGGCATCCGCGGCCTGACGCCGCCACCGATTCCAGTTCCTGCGCCGCCAACGTTGCTGCCAATCACCGACCCAGCGGCGATTTCGTGGCAGGGTTCGGTGGGCGCTGCCAGTTACACCGTTGAACGCGCGCCGGGGCCCGGCGGACCCTGGAAGGTCGTCGGCAAGGGAGTTGACGAAAGTGCCGTGCAATATCGTCCGCTGTTTGCCGACGAGGCCGCGCCGGCCGGCGATTGGTATTATCGTGTCCGTGCGAACAACGAGGCCGGGGTCTCGGAACCTTCCAACGTGATCGGGCCGGTCAAAGTCACGCACGCGACGCTGGTGGATGAACTCGCTGACTTTTCAAAAGTCCAGGCGCAGCAAGGCAGGCTGGAAATTAAAACGCGCGATTGCCGCAAGGCGAAGGAAGACGCGCACCGCGCTGCCGGCAATGCCGGTGATGCGCTGATCTACCAGATTCCGACTTCGATTGAAGGTTTCCGCGTGTTCGTCTTTTTCCCCGGGAACGTTGCGGACCTGAAATTCGCAGTCTCAGCTGACGGCAAGACTTACCGCAACGTCACCGCCGACCGGGAAATTTATTTCAATGGCGCAGGTGATTACAATTACTGGAAGCCTGTCCTGTACCACGCCGCAGACCTCGGCGGCGGCGAGAGATTCCTGAAAATCGAACTGACCGGCGAAACCCAGATTGGCCGGGTGGAAATCATCCATGCCTTGGAGCCGAAATAGGCGGCGACCCGGAATTTTACATGAGTTCAAATGAATTGAAGGGTTTTTCGCAGCGCGTCAGCGACCAATTGTTCGGCCACATCCTGCCGTTTTGGTGCGGACCGGCGTTGGACCACGAGCAGGGCGGCTGGATGGGCTGGCTGTCCAATGATCTCAAGCCCGACCGCACGCAACCCAAAGGGCTTATCGTCAACAGCCGCATTCTTTGGGCCTTCTCCGCGGTTCATCAGGCGCGGCCCGACGCGTTGTTCAAGCAAATGGCCGGGCGGGCGTTCGATTTCGTCATGAACCACTTTTGGGACGCGCAGCTTGGCGGCGCGTTCTGGCGGCTGGATGATACCGGGCGCGTGCTGGACGATTCCAAAAAAATCTATGGCCAGGCGTTTTACATCTACGCGCTGGCGGAATATCACCGGGCTTTCGGTGTGCCGGTGGCCCTGGCGCGGGCCATTGATCTGTTCGAGTTGATCGAGCGGCACGCGCACGATTGGAAACACAGTGGTTATCTGGAAGTGCGCCAACGTAATTGGTCGGAGGCTGACGCTGACGCGCGGCTCAGCGACAAGGACATGAACGAGAAGAAGTCAATGAACAATCATCTTCATCTCCTTGAGGCTTACACCAATCTGTACCGGGTCTGGAAGGATCAGCGGGTTGAGCAACGGCTTCGCGAATTGATCGCCCTCTTTGAGCAACGCATTCTCGATCCCCGCACCCTTCATCTCCATCACTTTTTTAACGAGCAATGGCAGGTGCGCTCGGACACCTATACTTTCGGCCACGATATCGAGGGAACCTGGCTCCTGTGCGAAGCCGCGGAAGTGTTGGGCGACGCCGCTTTGCTCAAACGCGTGCAGGCGGTCGCCTTGCGGATGGCGGAGGTAACGCTTCGGGAAGGCATTGATGCGGATGGCGCGCTCCGTTATGAAGGGAAAGGCGGAAAAATCATTGATGCGGGCAAGGAATGCTGGCCGCAGGCCGAGGCGGTCATCGGTTTCCTCAATGCCTTCCAACTTTCCGGCGATGAGAAATACCTCAATGCCTCGCTCCGTGCCTGGGATTTTATCGAAAACCACCTGGTGGATCGCGTTCACGGCGAATGGTTCTGGCGCATCACGCCTGAAGGCCGCGTGGATCCGACCCTGCCAAAAGTCAGCGAATGGAAAGGCCCGTATCACGGGTCACGCGCGTGTTTGGAAACGCTCCACCGATTGCGCGCAATTTCCGCGGGCAAGGAGCAACACTGAACGGAGTATTATGAACCATGTCATGAATAAAACTGTTTTCTGCTGGCTGTGCACCGTGGTGTTTTCCACGGGAGCTTTTGCGCAATCCAGCCGGGTCAGCGTCAAAGGCAATCATTTCGTCACCGCCGATGGCCAAACCATTGTCTTCCGGGGACTGGACACCGGCGATCCCGACAAGCTGGAGCGGAACGGACAGTGGAACAAACATTACTTTGAAGTGGCAAAGTCATGGGGCGCCAACGTCGTGAGAATTCCCGTGCATCCGGCGGCCTGGCACATTCACGGGAAAAAGAATTATCTTAAATTGCTCGACCAAGGCGTTGCCTGGGCAAAAGAAGAGGGGCTGTATGTCATCATTGACTGGCACAGCATCGGCAATTTGTACGAAGAAAAGTTTTTCCCCGGGACGTCGGAACTTTATCCGCCCACGCTTTACAACACGACAAAAGAGGAAACATTCGATTTCTGGCGCACGATGGCCAGACATTATCGCGGAAACAACTCCGTCGCCTTTTTTGAACTGTTCAACGAGCCGGCCCTCGGGGGCAATATGGGGAATTGCACCTGGCCTGAATGGAAGGGGCTGCTGGAAGAAATTATCAAGACCATCCGTGCGAACGGCGGCACGGCAGTTCCATTGGTTGCCGGTTTTAATTTTGGTTACGACCTGACTCCGGTTGCCAGCGCGCCGCTCAACGCTGAAGGCATCGGCTATGTCGCCCATCCGTATCCCATGAAGGCCAAACAACCCTGGGAATCGAACTGGACGCACGATTGGGGCTTTGTGTCCGAAAAATACCCCATGATTTTGACCGAAATCGGATTTTTAGAGCCGGGAGCGCCCGGCGGTTACAATCCGATTACCGGCGATGAAAGTTATGGCGACGCCATCACGTCCTATTGCGCCCAACACGGAATCTCCTACACCGTCTGGTGTTTTGATCCGCATTGGGGGCCCTGCCTGATCAAGGACTGGAATTTCACGCCGACCCGAGCGGGCGCTTATTTTAAAAAAGCCCTGCAAACGAAACAACCTTAGTGTAAACCACCCCCTGCCATGAAACGCATCCTGTTCATCATCATCGGTCTGGCCTGCGCCGGCGCGTACGCTCAGAAGTTCAACCAACTGGCCTTGACCCCGCAGATGGGCTGGAACAGTTGGAATAAATTTGCCGACAAGGTGAACGAGCAACTGATCCGCGAAACCGCCGATGCGATGGTTGCCTCGGGCATGAAAGACGCGGGATACCAATACGTCAACATTGACGATTGCTGGCAGGGACAACGGGATGCCCAAGGGTTCATCCAGCCGGATGCGAAGAAGTTTCCGTCAGGAATGAAAGCGCTGGCCGACTACGTCCACTCCAAGGGATTGAAGCTCGGCATCTATTCGGATGTCGGCTACAAAACCTGCGGCGGCCGGCCGGCCAGCCGGGGTCACGAATTTCAGGACGCGCTGACTTACGCCCAGTGGGGAATGGATTACCTGAAGTATGACTGGTGCAACGCCGAGGGCCTGAAGGCTGAGGGAGCCTATACGACCATGCGCGACGCCCTATATGCGGCCGGACGGCCGATCGTCTTCAGCCTGTGCGAATGGGGCGACAACCAGCCGTGGCTCTGGGCCACCAATGTCGGCCATTCGTGGCGCACCACCGGCGACATTTGCAATTGCTTCGACTGCAAAATAGATCACAAAACCTGGTATCAATGGGGCGTTTTGCAAATCCTCGACAAACAGGAGGGCCTGCGGAAATACGCCGGTCCCGGGCACTGGAACGATCCCGATATGTTGGAAGTCGGAAACGGCATGGCGGTGAATGAAGACCGCGCGCACTTTTCGATGTGGTGTATGCTGGCGGCGCCGCTGATTTCTGGAAACGATTTACGGAGCATGTCCAGGCAAACCTTGGAAATTCTCGCCAACAAGGAAGTCATTGCCGTGAATCAGGACGCGCTGGGCGTTGAAGGGTTCAAGTATTCCGCCAAAGATGGCGTGGAAGTCTGGTTCAAGCCGCTCAGCAACGATGCCTGGGCCATGTGCGTTCTCAATCGCGGCACCAATTCGCAACCCGTCACCTTCAACTGGAAAAACGAAACCGTGGCGGACGATCTCTCAAAAAGAGAAGCGAAGTTTGACACGACAACCTACAGTGTCCGTGATCTGTGGACAAAAAAGGACATCGGAACGACTGCCGCAGCCCTGACCGCCGATGTGCCGGGGCACGATGTGTTGATGCTTCGCCTCCATAAAATGTAAGGCGACTCCCGGATCAGGCGGTTCGGCCGGACATCAAATCAGCCCGTAAGAGCCGCCAGTTTTTTGTTCGCTTGAGCAATGACCGCGAGGGTGCTCGTGTCCGTGTCGAAGATGGAGTTCAGCCCTTGCGGTTCGCAGAACGGGTCGCCCGTCAGGGCGGCGGCTGAATCCGGTTTGCCCGTGCCCGCACGACCTTCGCCGCCCCACGTCCAGAAGTTCGCGCCTTGCAGCGCACGGCCCGCCTGGCAGGATTTCGCGACTTGATCAAACATGCGGCGGAAATAATCATTGCGGGCCGTCGTGGGGCTGTCGGGCGCATACTGCTCGTGGTCGCGTGGCAGGCCAAATTCTTCCAGGACAAGGGGCTTGTGCAGCGTGTCGGTGGCCAGGACGTTGTGTTGTTCGACATGATCCCTCGCCCGGGCCGCCGCCGTCTCATAATCGGGCCCGAGTTGCGGGTCCTTCAACCAGCCCCAATTCTTCAGCCACATGTGGACGGTCACATAATCAATCGCCGGAGTTTCGTGCGCTTTCACAAAAACATCGGGCTGGTCCAGACAACCATGAATGCCTTCGGAGCCGGTGCAAACGAGATGATTCGGATCCTGCGCATGAATGAATCGCGCCGTCGTGTCCACCCATCGGCAGAACTCCGGCACTCCGCTGACCGCGACATCCGTGCCGGGGCGCGGTTCGTTGGCGAGCTCCCAGGTCATGATCGCCGGGTCGTCACGATAGACACGACCGTTCGCCGTGTTGCGGCGCTGGATGAGTCGCGAGATGTAACCCAGATAAAGCTGGTTCGCGGCGGACGTGACGTAAAGCCGCGCCGAAAATTTCATGAAAGCACTCCAATTGCCCTTCGCTATAGCCGGCTTGTCCGGGTCAGGAATCGTGTCGCCAGTAATCCAGCGAACGTATTGGGCAAAGCCGCCGGACCACTGCCAATAGTTCGACACGAAAAGTATCGCGCGCATGTTGCGCCTGGCCATTTCGGCGAGACAAAAATCCAATCCGGAGAGCAAATCCTCATCCCAGTCACGGGGGGCGCGTGTGATGCCGCGTGAAATGGCACCGGCCAAGGGCGAAGTTTCCGAACCCGCGAGCAGGCGGATGTTGGTGACGCCCATGCTCTGCAGGCGGTCAAGCTCGCGAACCATGCGCTGGCGGCCTCCGGGCAGCGCCGGGTCGCAGAGATAGCAGCCATACCAAAGATTGGTCCCGATATAAAAATAGGGGCGGCTCTGGAGCTCGAAGCGTCCGTTGCGAACGGCGATAAAATCTCCCGTCTTTTTTGGGGTGGAGGCGGATTTTGGCTGCAGACTGCTGCAGCCGGCCGCAACCAGCGGCAGCGCCAGCGCGGTGGTTTTGATGAATTCCCTGCGGGAAGTATGTCGGTGGCTCATGACGGTTTGATGCACACTCTCACCTCTGTCAAATCCCCGGAAGGGATGATCAGGATTTTCGAGCTTGTGCGTTCGGAAAACATGGACGTTACCGGGCAAGTTTGAAAAGTTTTTTGATGTAGCATGTTTAGACGACATTTTTGGTTTTTCATCGCTTTATTCCGTCCAAGGTTATAGTTACAGTGAGCGGCGAACGTCAATGAGCATGATTCGTGCAACAATCAACGGGATGCGGGAAAGCGGGCGCTTCATTCTCAAAAAAAAGATGGTGAACCGGGCCGGCCGTTGGGTTATCCGGGCCATGCTGGTGTTGATGGCCGCGCGAACGGCCGTGGCCTCCGTCGCGGACACCCCGGTCACGCCGAACGCCTCGCCGGAAGCGCAGGCCCTGCTGACCTATTTCTCGGACATTTACGGAAAAAAAATCATTTCCGGCCAGCAGGAAGGCCGGCGCGGGACAAATGATTTGTGTTTTGAACTGAACTATCTCACGAACACCACGGGCAAACTGCCGGCATTGCTGGCGATGGATTTGTCGGGTTACACCGGACCGTCGCGCGGGCATGACACCAACCACACCCTGGCGAAACACGCGATTGACTGGTATCAAAACCGGCACGGGATCGTCGAATTCTGCTGGCACTGGCGCTCCCCGATGAACGGCAATGAGATTTACACGAAAGACACAACGTTTGATTTGTCACGCGGCGTGACGGAAGACACACCCGAAAACCAGGCGCTGTTGCGCGATCTGGACAAAATCGCGGGCGAATTGGAAGTGCTTCGCGACGCGCATGTGCCGGTGCTGTGGCGGCCGTTGCACGAGGCGAACGGCCGCTGGTTCTGGTGGGGCGCGCGGGGGCCGGAAGCCCTCAGAAAACTCTGGCGGCTGATGTTTGAAAACTTCACCGCCAAACACAAACTCAACAACCTCATCTGGGTCTTTTCGCCCGGTGCGGAAACCGACCTCGCCGACTGGTATCCGGGCGACGCCTACGTGGATATCATCGGTCAGGACCATTATCCCATGGACGGCAATCACGGGACGGCGAAGGATGTATTTGATGAACTGACCGCCTTTGGTCGCGGGCAAAAGCTCATTGCCCTCGGTGAGAATGGCCCGATTCCCGATGTGAACCAACTCGTCCGCGAAAAAGCCGGTTGGTTGTTCTTCACGACCTGGTCGGGGTCCGTGCTGACGGAAAAGAATTCGCCGGAACAACTGCGCCAATGGTTCAACCATCCCTACGTGCTCAACCTAGGCGACCTGCCGGACCTGGGGCATTATCCGTTCCGGCCCACCGGCAACGCGGTGCAATTGGGTTTCGCGACCGCGCCGGGCGACGTCGCCATTGGTGGTGTCCGCCGTTTGCCGGTAACGGTGGCCGTGCAGGATAAATCCGGCCGTACTGTCCGTGATGGAATTTACACCGTCACCCTGACGCTGAAAAATCCGTCCGGCGGCAAACTCGACGGCACGTTGACGGCAACCACGGTCAACGGCATTGCCACATTTCCGGACCTGAAGATTGACAAGGCGGGCGACCATTTCACGCTCATCGCCAAGGCCGATGGTTTGCGCAGCGCCGCCAGCCCGGCTTTTCAGGTCGGACCCGGCGCGGGCATTGCGCGCGCCTGGTGGACGGATCTCAAAGGCATGAGCTTGACGAACCTGGACAATCTTGCCGAGCCGCCCACCGGCCGGGAAATCCTGGGCAAGGCGTTTGAAGTGCCCGTAAATGTCGCCACCAATTTTGAGGCGCGTTATCAGGGTTTTCTGATTCCTCCGATGACCGGCTCGTACAAATTCTGGATCGCCAACGAGAGCGTTTCGGAGCTCTGGCTTAGCACCGATGCAACCCCGGCGAAGAAGACAAAAATCGCGGAGGTGACCCGCAACACGCCTTACAGCAAGTGGCCGCACACGCACGAGGCAGAGTCGGTGCCGGTCAACCTCGAAGCCGGGAATCGCTATTACCTTGAAGTATTGCAGCAACAGCAATCCGGCTCCACGCAACTCGCCGTCCGTTGGCAGTTGCCCAACGGGACCGAGGAACGTCCCATTCCTGGTTGGCGGATGGTTCCGCTGGACGGGGAATGGTTCAAACCGCCATCCCCTTCAACCACGACGGCCCAAGCCCAATGACCAAAACGACCTTTCAGAATAAACTGAAACAACTCCAGCGGCAGCACGAACAGCTGGTCCAACGCCGTAACCGCCCGCAAAAGAACGGCAACGGCATTTTCGACCGGTACGAATTCCCGGTCCTGACCGCCGAACATACGCCCTGGTTCTGGCGTTATGATCTCAATCCGGCCACCAACCCGCATCTGATGACGCGGCTCGGCATCAACTGCGTTTTCAATGTCGGCGCGATGGAGTGGAACGGGAACATCGTCCTGATGGCGCGCACGGAGGGTTGGGACCGCAAATCGTTTTTCGCCGTCGCGGAAAGCAAAACCGGCGTGGACGGCTTCCGGTTCTGGGATTACCCGGTGCGGATGCCAGAGCTTGAAGACAAGGAAACGAACCTGTACGACATGCGTCTCGTCCGGCACGAGGACGGCTGGATTTACGGATTGTTTTGCGCCGAGCGGCATGACGACTCGAAGCCGGGAGATCTTTCGGCGGCCATCGCCCGTTGCGGGATTGCGCGCACGAAAGACCTGGTGAAATGGGAACGGCTGCCCGACCTCAAGACGGATTCATTGCACCAGCGCAACTGCGTCCTGCATCCCGAATTTGTGAAGAGCAAGCACGCCTTCTACACCCGGCCCATGGCCGATTTCGCGGCCACCGGCAGCGGCGACGGCATCGGCTGGGGTTTGTGCGACGACATTGAGAACGCGGTCATCGGCAAGGAAGAAATCATTGACCCGCGTTTCTATCACACGATCAAGGAAGGCAAAAACGGCCTCGGACCGGCGCCGATCAAAACGAAGAAGGGCTGGCTGCATCTGGCGCACGGCGTGCGCAACACCGCCGCCGGCATGCGTTATGTGCTCTACCTGTTCCTGTGCGACCTGAACAATCCCACCAAGGTCATCAAGGCCCCCGGCGGCTATTTCATGGCGCCCGAAGGCGAAGAACGTGTGGGCGACGTGTCGAACGTTGTTTTTGCCAACGGCTGGGTGGCCCGGACCAATGGCGACGTGTTTATCTACTACGGTTCCTCGGACACGCGCACGCAGGTGGCGACGACGACGGTTGAGAAATTGTTGGATTACGCGGCCAACACACCCGAAGACGGCCTGCGTTCGAAAGTTTGTGTCGAACAGCGCTGTCGTTTGATCGAAAACAATCTTCGCCGGGGGACCGCGCGGCGAACCCAAGCGCTGAACAACTGCAACCCATAAATAAATGACCGTTCGTTTTCTTGTTGGAATGTTGATGCTGGCCGCGTTCATCACGCGCGCCGATGACCCGTCCGGTCATCACGAACCACTGACAGCAGCATCACCCCCAGGCATTTATAATGTGCTGGACTACGGCGCGAAGGGCGATGGCGTGGCGGATGACACGGCGGCCCTTCAAAAAGCGGTGGATGCCTGTGTCGCGCAGGGCGGCGGACAAGTGGTGTTGCCGGGTGGAAAAAAGTTTCTTTCCGGAGCGGTCACGTTGGGAAGTGGCGTGGATTTCCATCTGGCGCGCGGCGCGGTGTTGGAGGGGAGCGCGCGCTGGCAGGATTACGGCCCGGCGGGGGCGCTGTTGTTCGCGAAGGATGCGGCGGGCATTTCCATTTCCGGCGACGGGGTTCTGGATGGCAATGACAAGGCGGTGTGGCAGGAACTCGCTGACGAACAGGCGGGCGGCGACGTGAACAAACCGGGCTGGTGGCCGCAATCCTTTTGTGGGGTCTGGTGGCCGTTTGGCCGGAGCGCCACCGACAAGACATTGGCCGCCGGCCGGCCCATGGTGATTATCTTGATCGGGTGCCAGCAGGTGCGCATCCGAGACATCACGATTCGCAACGCGCCAAGCTGGACGGTTCATCCGGCCGGGTGCGAGGACCTGGTGATTGATTCCATCAGCATCCTCAACGATTGGAACGTGGCAAACAATGACGGCATTGATCTCGATCATTGTCGCAATGTGCGCGTTGCCAACTGCCACATTGACACGGCGGATGACGGCATTGTGCTCAAGAACACGCCCAACTTCGCGAGCTACGGCCGCAGCGAAAACATCACCGTCACCGGCTGCACGATTGCTTCGCGCAGTTGCGCTCTGAAGCTTGATGAAGCCTACGCGCCGCCGGGAATTCGCAACGTGGTCTTCGACGCCTGCGTCATCTACCGCAGCAATCGCGGACTTTGCATTCAAAGCCGCGACGAGGGCGACATTGAAAACATTCTCTTCTCAAACATCACGATTGAAACCCGGCTGCAACCGGGCAAGTGGTGGGGCGCGGGTGAGCCAATTCATATCAGCAACCTTCCGCGCAACAAGGACACGAAGCTGGGGCACGTCCGCCAGATCCGCTTTAGCAATATTCTCTGCAAAGGCGAGAATGGCGTTTACTTTCGCGGCGATGCGACCCAATCACTCGAGGACATCGTGTTGGACAACGTGCGCGTGGAAGTCGCCAAGACCAGCGACCAGCCCGGAGGTTTTTACGATGACCGGCCCAATGGCCTTTTGCCCGGCGGGGCATTCAACGGTATTTACACAAATTCCATCGCCGGCATCCACTGCGAGTTTGTGCGCGGACTGACGCTTCGCAACACGCAGGTGATCTGGAGCGGATCGTTGGAAGATTATTATGGTGCGGCGCTGGAATTGCGCCACGTCGAAGGTTTGCAGTTGGAGCAATTCAGCGGCAAAGCCGCCCGGCCCGGGAAATCGCCGGATCAGATCATGGAATAGCAGCGGCGGGTGTGAATCGGCGGGTTGTTTCGCTTGCCAGCCTGGCAGCCTCGGGCGCAGTTCCTTCGCCCGGTTGGACGATCAAAAGGTCTGTGTGGAACAACAACGTCGGTTGATCGAAAAGAACCTGCGGCCAGCCCGTTGAAAAGTGGAAAGCCGCAGGCAATAAAGCTCTTTTAACGAAGGGAATAATCAATCATGAATAACAAACGAACCATTTTCGTGCTGTTGCTCGGCTTGTTGGGCGCCGGGTGCGGTTCCGTCAGGCCGGTGACGCCCAATGCCTCGCCGGAAGCGGTGGCGTTGTTGAAATACATTCACGGCATTTCCGGCAAACACACGCTGACCGGCCAGCACAATTATCCGGCTACGAAAGATACCTCGACCCTTGAGGCCGCTGAGGCCTGGGGCAAGACGCCGGCCATTTTCGGCCAGGACTTCGGCTTTGCCAAGCCCGGCGACAAGGACGCGGTGGCTGCCCGACCGGACATCATCGCGGAGGTCAAGCAGCAGTACGAGAAAGGTTCGATCATCGCTTTGTGCTGGCACGCCGTGCCGCCCACTGCTGATGAGCCGGTTACTTTCCGGTCGAAACCGGGTGCGGCAGCGTCGAACAATCTCGCCACCGTGCAGGGCCGGCTTACGGACGAACAGTGGAACGAGCTGATCACGCCTGGAACCAAATTAAACCAGCGCTGGTGCGACCAAGTGGACGTCATTGCGGGATACCTGAAGCAACTTCGTGACGCGCATGTTCCCGTGCTCTGGCGGCCGTACCATGAAATGAACGGTGATTGGTTCTGGTGGGGTGGGCGGCGGGGAGAACACGGCACCACCGTGCTTTATCGCCAGTTGTTCGATCGGCTGGCGAATCATCACCAGCTCAACAATCTGGTGTGGATCTGGAGCGTGGACCGGCCGAGCATACCGGAACGGCAGTTCGTCGATTTTTTCCCCGGCCGGAACTATTTCGACATCGCGGCGCTGGATGTTTATCACAGCGATTTTTCGCAATCTTATTACCGCGACCTGTTGAAACTGGCGGGGGGGAAACCGGTTGCCCTGGCTGAAGTCGGACCGCCGCCAACGTTGGACGTGCTGGAAAAGCAGCCGGAGTGGACCTGGTGGATGCTCTGGGCCGGCATGGTCGGAAAAGAACCGGGCGCAAACCAAGTCATGCAAACCCTGGTCAACGCCCCCCGCTCGTTGAGTCTGGACGACCCGGAATACGTCAAGGGCATCGCCCCCATCCGCGCCGCGTCCGGACTGCCGCCGTTGCCCCCGGCAACCCGACCTGCGCCATGACTCTTTACCGACGGAAGTTCAGAGAGCAAACGGGCTTGATCAAGGAGGTTTGACCTTGAAGGTTTTATTTATCGGCGGCACGGGTTTTATCAGCACATCAGTCAGCCGGCTGGCGCTGGCCAAAGGGCTCGACCTGTATCTGCTCAATCGTGGGTTGCAGAAACCAGACTTGTCCGGGGCCCAGAGCTTGACCGCTGACATTCACCAGCCGGAGCAGGTGCGCGCCGCGCTGCGAGATTTAAAGTTTGACGTGGTGGTGGATTGGATCGCCTATACGCCGGAGGACATCGAGCGCGACCTGGCGATCTTCCGGGGCCGCACCCGGCAGTTTATTTTTATCAGCTCCGCCTCGGCTTACCAAAAACCTCCGGGCCACCATGTCATCCGGGAGTCAACGCCGTTGCACAATCCCTATTGGGAATACTCGCGCAACAAGATCGCTTGCGAAACGCGCCTGACGCGGGCCGGTCGCGAAGAAGGCTTTCCGGTCACGATTGTCCGCCCTTCGTTGACGTATGGTGACGCGAACTTCCCCATCGCGCTGGGTGGCTGGGGTTGCTACACCCTGGCTGATCGTCTAAAAAAGGGGCGGCCAATCATTGTCCACGGCGACGGTTCCTCCTTATGGTTCGTGACCCATGCCGAAGATTTTGCGCGGGGGTTTCTCGGTTTGGTTGGGAATACGCAGGCCCTGGGCGAAGCTTTCCACATCACCTCGGACGAGGTGCTGACCTGGAACCAGATTTATGAAACCATCGCCGATGCCCTGGGGGTGAAAGCCAACATCGTCCACCTGGCCTCCGATTTTATCGCCCGCATTTCACCTCCGCTGACCGGCCCCTTGCTGGGCGACAAAACCTGGAGCGCGGTTTTCGATAACAGCAAAATCAAAGCGTACGTACCAGGGTTCCAGGCGGTCATTCCTTTCCGTGAAGGCATCCGTCGAACGCTGGCATGGTTCGAAGCCGACAAAAACCGTCAGCGCGTGGACGAGGTTGTGAACGCCGAGCTGGACCGTATTCTTGCAGCTTACGCCGCAAAGGCAGCGTAGGCGTTGCCGCCGGCAAATGATGTCTCAACACCCTTCACCGGAGTCAGCGGGTGGTATGATGCCAATTCCCAGAGACAACCGGTGCAATGGGTAGGGCGGCGCTGCTGGGCCGCCGGGTATGATGGCCGCGCAGCAGCGCGGCCCTACCGTCTGGAATAGATGCCGATTATTATCGGGAAATGGTATTACCAACAGCTTCACCGA